>CAMLHQ010000015.1 GCA_946479785.1 uncultured Nitrospira sp. | reverse complement strand
CAGACGATTGCGGTGCCGTCCGAGCACCTCGATTGAGAGGATCTGCTCGTCGACTTTCAACCGAACCAAACGATCCGCTGTCACGCCGTGAAGCGACACCATCTGAGTCGTGACGGCCCTCGCATCCTTGAGACCGGCTGTGCCGATGCCCTGGATCTTGACGCCGAGGGCAGACGAAATCCTGCGAACGAGATCAGGAGTCGAGAGCAGCCGCTTGGTGATCTTCACATACAGGTGCTCGCCCTCGCCGCAGGGCAGATACAACGGCCGCTCCTCTACCTGAAAATCTTCCGGCAGCGCCCGTATGCGACCACCGATGCCGGGGCACGTAGCGGTGAGAAATGGTTGAATCATGACAATCGTGCTCGAAGTTGGCCGGGGACGCTCATACGAGCACCCCATAAATAGCTTTGGCTCGGCTACTACCGTGGTATACTTTGCCTATGCGCCCATTCATCCCGTTGGGCTTGAGAGTCCTGGCCGCCTTGCTTCTCGTCTCGGGCGCCGAAGGCATAGGGCTGGCCTTCCCGTTGGACAACCAGGTCTTTCCCCAATTCGCGACACACATCGTGCATCAGGTCCATCGGGACAAGCAGGCGTTCGCACAGGCCAGTACCTGCCTGTCTTGGTTTTATAAAGGTTCCAAAAACCCACTCCCACCCATACAAGGCATCCGATGGCAACCAATCGCATCTTCACAGCCGGAGAACGACTGTCCCCGTCATTATCCAGGCGGGATGGACGCGGCACGGGACGATTTTGCCAAGACGCAGGCCATGTTGTCCGTGAGCCTCACCGTGTATGAATTCGCTCTCGTCGCCGATCAGAACGATGATCATGCGTACAATGCTGCCGAACTTCAGGACCTCTTTTCCTCTCTTTCACTACGGTTGGATACGACCGATGCGGCCCCCTCTCCTCTTACGACCTTAACGGACCGGTTCGAACATTGGTATCGCATCCGTAATCTCGATGAGGTGATGAAGGGGATGGGCATCCTATATGAGCGAGGGTATCGGGTGACGGCGGACGATCGAGCCGAACTGGATCGGGTCATGAAATGATTAGACGCATGGCCTCCTGGCCCGATCGAGTCCGGACCTTTATCGGACATGCCCTGAGCGAGCCGTTCTACCGGTTTTTTCGCCTCTTTCCCCATTGGGAAGTCGGCCTGGACTACCACGAGGTCACGCAGCTCACGCATGTCTGCGGCCATCTTGCCGGGCGCCGGGCGGTTCATCTCAGCGATCTTCATGTCGATCGGCACCAACGGCGTCACGACGGCGTGATCCTCACCGTCGAGGAACTTCAACCAGATTGGATTTTTATCACGGGAGACTTGCTGAACGTCCCGGAAGGGCTGCCTCATCTCTTCGGGTTCTTGACTCGTTTGCGTAAGATCGCCCCGGTCTATATCACCTTGGGAAATCACGACCACTACAGCGGCGTGCCGGTCTCGCAGTACGCCGAGCTTGCCGATCGGCATAAGATCACGCTGCTGATCAATCAGACGACGTTCATCGCAACCGGCACGGGCGAATTGGCCATAGTCGGCGTCGATGATCCGTCGCTCCATCGCGCCGATCTTCAATGCATTCCGCCTGCTGCGAACCGCCGCTTTACCTTGCTCCTGGCCCATGCGCCGAACATCCTCGACATGATGGACGAGGATCATGCCGTTGACCTGGTGCTGTGCGGACACAGTCACGGCGGTCAGTGGCAAATTCCCGGAGTCCCTACGTTCTGGCTTCCACCCGGTTGCCGAGGCCGGATTGCCGGACGACATGAGAACGCTCGGCATCGCCTGTACGTCAATCGCGGCCTCGGATGGTCCTTCCTGCCGTTCCGTTGGAATTGCCGGCCGGAAATCGCCGTCCTCGACTGGACCAACGAGCAGGTAAAAACCGAAGCCGTATAGCTGGACTCTTCTTCCCCTTCCTCCTCCTCCCAATTCAGAACGGCGCGCGCGCCTGACCAGTGAACAGTATCTTCAAAACAATAGTTCCAAGCTCCCGATTTTCCTCTTCAGCGGTGAGGGCTGATTGATCTCCTACTGCGCGCATGCACCGAGCACCGCCCTTGATGTAGAAATGCGATCGGTCTTGCGTGCGGGGTGCGCGAGCACAGGAGATCAACAGCCCCCACCGCTCTGTCCTATAGGTCCCTGTCAGGCGCGCATCCGCTCCAGTGCTTCCTTCGCCCGGCTCCTAACCGTCTGATCCCAATCCTCTTCGACCAGCGTTTTCAAACGCTCCCGCGTTTCTGTGGCCCGCAGCCGTCCTAACCCTAGGGCTGCGCAAGAACGCACGTACGCGTGATCATCCTCCAGAGCTTTGAGCAGCAGCGGCACCACTGTTCTATCCTGAAGGACACCTAGGTGGCTGGCCGCCATGCCCCGAATCCGGTGTTGTTTGTCGCCGAGCGCCCGTTGCAATGTCGTCGCGAACAACTCTTTCATCGCTGGAACCGCAGACTCCAATCCGTCCAGACGGTACTCGTTTACCTCGATTAAGGCGAACGCCGTTTTCAGCTTTTTCTCGTTCACGGTCTCCCGTTCGAACTGCGCCAGCAGTTTTGCCCGCTGACACAGTCGATGGCTCCGCTTCCGAAAGGCACGCACGATCGTCCACACGAAGACCAGGCATGCCAGTCCGAGCAGCGCGAGCGGAAGCGCTTGGTCAATCACGTAGTCCTGCGTTTCAGGTGAGAGCCGTTTCCACACCCACACACAGGCGATGACGGTTCCCAGAAGCAGGGCGATCGCAGTCAGATTTGCGTGGCCGGAGGGACGCTGCAGCATAAGCACTGCATCATATGAAGGCGCGGTGATCACGTCAATGCAGACGCGATGACAGCCGTGTTCACTGCGCTCTTGCCGTGAGGTAAAACTCCTCTGAATGGTCCCTCCGAGCTTGCCTGGTCATCCTAGGGCGTGGGAGCTGATTGGTCTCCACTGCGCGCATGCACCGAGCACTGACCTTAATATAGAAATACGATCGGCCTTGCGTGCAGCCACCACGCCCGCCACCCTTGACCGGTAGTTCTAGTTCGGACTATTCTCGTCCGCGATGGAACTGCCTCATTTGAAAGACGATCCCTATCTCAAGCTGCTTCGGCCGCTTGTCGAAGCGTATCTGGCATTCTGGCGCGTCGACAGCCGACACATCCGAACCCTGCGCCTCACTCCTTCGCAGTTCGATGTGATCGTCACGCTTGGCGATACTGCAGGCTTAACTTGCTCACAACTGTCTTCCCAGACGCTCGTCACGAAGGGCACCTTAACCGGTGTGCTCGATCGGCTGGCTAAGAAGGGGCTGATCAGGCGGGAACCCGTGGCAGGCGACAAGCGACGCACGAAGATCAGGCTGACGGAGAAAGGCAGCGCCCTGTTCCAAAAGGTTTTCTCTGCGCATACTGCTTTTCTTCGCCCGTTCTTCGAACGGGCGCTATCGCAGCAGGAGATCGAGACCGCCCGCACGTTGCTGCTCCGGATACGGAACAGCTTTCAAGAGGGGGGGTAATGCGCCTGACGATTCTTGGTTCTGGGACAAACGTCCATCCGAAACGAGCGGCAGCCGGCTACCTCGTTCAAACCGATCATACCTTGCTGCTCGATTTCGGACCACGCACGCTCATGAACCTCCTGCGAACCGGCACCGATCGGCACCGCATCACCCACATTCTGTTTTCTCATTACCACGCCGATCACTTCTCCGACTTCATCACCTACTTGTTCGACGAGATCATCTTCACGAAATACCAAGGCGGCAAGAGGCCCTCGTTGGTGGTGATCGGCCCACCGGGAACCAGGAGCCTCTTCCGAACCGTCTTGGGCGCTTTGCCGGGGTTCGATCACGTCCCGTTCATGGTCCGTTATAAAGAAGTCGGGGATCGCGCCTTCTGGATCGGCAAGACGAAGATCATCCCGCACACTGTACTCCATAGCCCAAATCTCCATTGCCTCGGCTATAGGATCGAATACAAAGGCAGGGCGCTGGCCTACTCGGGGGACTCGCAGTATTGCGAGTCTCTCGTGCGGCTGTGCGGCGATGCCAATCTCGCTGTGCTGGACTGTTCCTTTCCGGCGAGCCGGCCTAACCCGGTCCATCGCCACGCCGGCCAATGTGGACAGGTAGCGAAGGAAGCCGGCGTTGGCCGGCTCGTGCTCTCGCATTTTTATCCGATCGCTGAGCGGTTCGACGTGAAGGAACAAGCGGGAGAAGCGTTCAGCGGGCCGATTACAAAGGGACGCGACCTTCTTACGATGATGTTGTAGCCAGGCAGGACCCTCAGCACGCCCCTTCTACAATCCACCCTCTTTAATTTCGCACCCGAGGATTTCCATAAACTTCGTCAGACGGGTCTGCTTGAGAGGATCGTCGAGCTTGCCGTAGATCGCGAGAAGGTTCTTGATCATTCGCGAAAGGATCGCGCGAACCGGGCTGTGCTGGAGGTACTTGTCGTCGCATCCATAGCCGGCCTCCGTGAGAAACCGCTGGCAGTTCTTTTCCGTGAGCAGGGCCCCGCCGTTGAAGCAATCGACAAAAATCTTGTAGCGATCCGACTCGTACTTGACCAGGAAGTGCCCCGGCATACCGATCCCGTGAACGGGCAGGCGCAGGCGCTTACCGATGAGCAGGTAGACCATCGACAAACTGATCGGAATCCCCGTACGCCGGTCGATCACCCGGTTCAGATAGGTATTTTCGACCTCATAGTAATTCTTAGTGTTCCCTTTGAAGCCCTGTTCCGCAAACAGGTACCGATTCAATGTCTTGACCGTTTCCTCGCCTGAGGCACGCGGGCCGATGCGGTCTTGGACTTCCTGTGCCATCTCATCGAGCAGGCGGGTATAGGCCGAAACGTCGAGCGAGGGATAGGCATAGCGCGCGATCAGAAATGCCGCTTGTTCCAAATCCATGCGGTCGTCGGGCAAGACCGCCTGCTCGATGAGTTCGTCTTCGAGCTTGCCCCCGCGAATTTCTTCAAGCACGGAGGCAATACGCTCAGCCATCTCCGGTTGTTCGATTTCAGCTTCTTGGAGGAGTCGTACGGCTGAGGGACCGATGTCGATCAGCCTACCGCTGATCGTTTGTACGATCTTCTCGTCCTCATCGGCGAGCAATCGAATGAGGGCTCTGATTTGACTCTCGTTCACGAGCATGCTGGAACTCCCGAACACGCCCATCAACCCATCGCCCGGCGGAACGCCTTCGCACCGCCATAGAGGCAGAGAGCATCGAATACCAGCATCACCACCACGACCATGGCGACATGCGGGAGCGCCTCACTCCAGTTCGAGAGAATCAGCGGCCGCACCGCATCGATGGCCCAGGTCATCGGATTAAACTTCGCCAAAAAGCTCATCCACCCCGGCATCGCAGCCAAGGGCACCAAGGCTGAACTTAAGAATATCATTGGAAGAGAGAGAAAGCCTAGCACAGAGAAGAAATCGCCATGGCTCTTCACGGAAAACGCCATCGCCATCGAAATGGCCGTCAAGCCGACGCCGAACATCATCCCGATCAACAAGATGGTCGCAATACCGAGCACGCCAGTCGCTGGCTGTACGCCGAAGAGAAAGGCCACGCCAAGAATGACCAATACTTGAAGGCTGGTAATCGTCATCACGAAGATAAACCGGCTCAGGATCACCGAAGACCGGTGGATGGGCGTAGACATCAACCGTTCCAAAAAGCCGTTCTCCTTATCGAAGAGCAGATCCACCCCGCCGGCCAGACCATTGTTGAGCACGGTCATCACGACAACGCCGGCCGCCAGAAAGCTGATGTAGTTCGGCGCCTGCGTCACCTGTGAGTCGGCCGCCCGCTGGAACAGATTGCCGAAAAAAATGAGCCAGAACAACATCGGCTGGACAAGCGTGAACAGCATGCTGAATTTCTCGCGGCTCAGCCGCAGAACCCACCGCATCGTCAAGGCACGAATCTCTTGCCAATATTCTTTCATGGATCGCTCACTCGTGTTCACTGTGCATCAATTCAGAATTCCACATCTGTCACTCAACATCATTCACTGCCGCATCTTCTATGCGGCGTCCCGTGTGCGCGATAAACACATCGTCCAATCGTGGACGATTGTATTGGATGAACTCGACACTGCATCCTAACCGATTAGCCGTCTCCAAAATGACGGGCAACGCCTTCTCGGGCGACTCGACCCGGATATCGAGCCCTTTCGCCGTCGTCCTTACCGCCTTAATCGCCGGCTGGCCTTTCAGCGCCGATTCCAAGCCCGTCATCCGATCCGTCTCTTTGAGCGTCAGCGACACGATGTCGCCGCCCAAGCCGACTTTTAATTCGACCGGCGAGCCGATAATCTTAATGGTTCCCCCGTCGATGATCGCCAGTCGATCGCACAGCTGATCTGCTTCATCCAGATAATTGGTCGTCATCACAACCGTCATGCCGCGCGCTTTCAGCATGCGGATATAGTCCCAGATTCTGAGCCGGCTTTGGACATCCAGCCCCAATGTGGGTTCGTCCAGGAACAGCACTTTGGGGTCGGGCAACAGGCCGCAGGCGATGTCGAGCTTCCGCTTCATCCCCCCTGAATAGGTCTTCGCCGGACGATCGGCATGAGCTTCGAGTTCGACGAGCTTCAGCAGTTCGGCAATCCGGCTCTTGGCTTCGTCTTTGGGCAGATGGTAGAGGGCCGCCAGTAATTCCAGATGCTCTTTGCCGGTGAGAAACCGATCGATGGCCCGCTCCTGCGGCACATAGCCGATCAGTTGCCGCACGCTGTCGGCATCCCGCACGGTGTCGAGGCCGAAGACAGTGGCGCGTCCTGAAGAGGGCGTCAGAAGCGTAATGAGGATACGGAGCGTCGTGCTTTTCCCGGCACCATTCGGACCCAGGAGGCCGAAGATTTCGCCGGCGTGGACTGTAAACGAGATGTCCGCCACGGCCTGATGGCCGTCATAGGACTTGGACAGATGAGAGACGTCGATCGCGGTGGCCCGGTCCATCACCCCCAGCCCTTCGCGCCATGATGATCGTGCATCAGGAATTGAATGAGATCGCTGAGGCGGCGAGCCTGTTGATGCAGACTATGGGCTTCCAACAGAAATTGCTTCTCCAGCGGGGTGCAGTCCAAATAGGTGGAGAGCGTATGGACGAGAATCTCGTCGCTGACGTCTTCACGGAACCATCCTTGCCATGTCGGCGCGTCCTTGCGGGAACGGAGATACTCTTCCAACACCGTCACGAGCCGCTGACGCACGCCGGGATCCAGGGAGGCTTCCTCTCCTCTGGTCTTGAGCGTGACTGAGGCCTGACGATAGGGTTTGTCGTAGGATTCTACTCCGATCTCGAATCGTTCCAATCCCTGCAAAAGAATGTTTGATCGGCCATCCGGCAGTGGCTGTACGCTGACGAGCCGGCCGACGCATCCCATACCAAAAACAGGTGGATTCCCATAGTAGTCCGATTCCCAGCCTTCTTTAAGCAGCGCCATCCCAATGCATTGTCCACCCATCACCGCATCGTCCACCATCTGGCGGTACCGTTGCTCGAAGATATGAAGCGGCAAATAAGTCTTGGGAAATAGCACCACGTTGGGAAGTGCGAAGACAGGAACCGTCGCCGGAATGGGAAAGGGCACACTCTTATCTGAATGATCCGGTCCTTGTTGCTCTCGCTCACGATCGGTTTGCATGACTCACGATAGCCGATGGTCAGCAAAATTGTCAACGGCGCGATGGTATAGAAGGCGAGATGGAGAAATGTAGAAATCCCTCATCAGCACTGGCGATTTGTGACTTCCTCGCCGGCATGTTATAAGCGCGAGGACATCTTTGCGTGAGGGAAGTTGCATGTCGCACGCTCCCATACCGGCTGTAGTCCACCGATTCGTCCGTCTCCTGGTGTTAGCGATCGGGCTCTGCGTCTTCGGCTCCTCGATTGCGGCCGATCGTCCACAGGAGTTTCGTGTTGCGACGGAAGGTTATCGCTACAAGTTCCCACGCGATCATGGTTCGCACGACGGATTTCGTACCGAGTGGTGGTACTACACCGGCAACCTCGCTACGAAGGATGGCCGTCAATTCGGTTATCAGCTCACGTTTTTTCGTCGCGGCATGCCGACTGAACAGATCAAGACTCTGCCGTCAAAATGGTCCATTACACAGCTATATCTCGCCCACTTGGCCGTGAGCGATCTCAAGAACGGACAATTCCATTTTGCCGAAAAGCTCAGCAGGGCGGGCTTGGGCAAAGCCGGAGCGGAATCGAATCACTTACGAGTCTGGATCGATCGATGGCGTGCCGAGGCTGTACCGGACCAGGACCATCAGATCCTCAGCGCGTCCAACGGCAACGTGACCATTCAACTGACCGTTGCTCCGGAAAAACCGCTCGTCATTCATGGCACTCACGGCATCAGCCGGAAAGGCGCCGAGACCGGCCAGGCTTCTCATTACTATTCGTTCACCAGACTAGCGACCTCCGGCACGATCACGATAGGAGACAAATCGTTCGAGGTCGTCGGCACGAGTTGGATGGACCATGAATTCGGCTCGGCGGATCTTGGCGAAGATCTCGTCGGATGGGATTGGTTCAGTCTTCAATTTACCGATCAGACAGAACTGATGCTCTATCGGTTGCGCCGTGCAGACGGGACGGCCGATCCGGTATCGAGCGGCACCTTCATCGACCGCGAGGGCATCGGTCATCACCTTTCGATCGCTGACTTTGCTCTGACACCGACAAGCTTCTGGACCAGCCCGACCAGCAAGGCTCGCTATCCCCAGAAATGGGGGCTGACCATCCCATCGAGACAACTCTCGCTCGAGCTTGTTCCCCGCATGGCCGAGCAAGAACTCATCACCGGTCACAGTACACAGGTGACCTATTGGGAAGGGGCGATCGAAGCGAATGGCGCAGCGAATGGGACGCCGATACAGGGGCGGGGTTACATGGAGCTGACGGGGTATGCGGAACGTTTCAGCAAGAAACTGTAGGGAATAAGTAGCGGAGATCGTGCCCTACCCGCTCCGGCGCTTCGGCTCGACCACACTATGTCTCTCATCTGCTTGAGGCCGAAACTCGTTCCGTCCCGAGCTTCGCTTGAACGGAACATCGGACATCGTCATCGCCAGCCAACGGCTGGTCACATCTGATCGACAAGTGTGGTTCCCGCGCCTCAGCGCGCGTCTTGGCTTGACTCGCCGCTTCTCGCTGTGTTTAGGTCACTCGCCACCATCGCCATGCTGCTTCGAACCGTCGCTCAACTCGCCTCGCTCGCGCTCTTGCTCGTCTGTCTCGGCTGCCAAAAGGACAGCGAGGCCGTCGTCTCGATTGCACTCCATCCGACCAATTCCAACATCCTCTACGTCGCAACGAACGACGCTGTGTACAAGTCACGCGATGGGGGGCACCTCTGGGAAAAATTCCCCAGCTTCAGCGCCAGGCGTGTGACCACCATCGCAATCGATCCGCAGCTGCCTGCGACCATCTATGCCGGGACCATGGGAGACGCGGTCTATAAGAGCCCAGATGGCGGGCAACATTGGCTGCCGCATAATGTCGGGCTCAAAGAGCATGTATCCTTCGTGAATCAATTCGTCTTCCATCCGGCGCTCAGCGAAAAGGTCTACGCGGCAACGACCGTGGGCGCCTTCTATACGAAAGATGCGGGCCGTGAATGGGAGGAACGGATGAACGGCATGAAGGAAGTGCACATCGTGACAGCGATCGCGATCAACGCTCACGATCCGACGATTCTCTATGGAGGCACGACCGGCGGGATGTATCGGTCGGAGGACGCGGCCATGTCCTGGAAGAAGATCAACAATGGGCTGATCCCAGAAAGTGAATTGATGGCCGCGATGGCGCTCGGCGTCAATTCGATCGAGATCGACCGGCTGCATCCCAATATCGTCTATGCCGGCACGACCAAGGGGCTGTTTCGCACAACCAATATGGGAGACCAGTGGGAACGGATCGGGCAATCGCTTCCCGATCCGTTCGTCAGCAGCATCGTCATTCATCCAACCGACCCTTCGATCGTCTATATCGGCGGGCCGGGAGGTGTGTGGAAAAGTACCGACAGTGGAAAGACCTGGCAGGCGATCAACCGGGGGCTCGTCACTCTGAACATCAGAGCTCTGGCAATGGCTCCCCAAGATGCTCAGACACTCTATGCCGGCACGAACGGGAGCGGACTGTATCGCTCGACCGACGCCGGCGCAACGTGGACGACTATCCCCCTCAAGGCGGCGCCAGCTCGGACCGCTTAGCTAATATCCGGGCTTGGCTCCCGCGCTTCCATGCTGATACTTCCCGCTGTATGAGAGCATCTGATCGGAGAGAGCTTTCCATTCGTCGGCGGTCATGAGTTCCTTCATCTTGAAACGCAGGCTGAGAATCTTGGCCGCAGTCCTCATCCGTTCATTGTTCCCTTCATCGAGGATCTTGGTAAACTCTTCAGGCGTCGCCGTATAGCTGGCATTCAACGTATAGAGCTGGCGGTGATACGCACGCTCCTGCTCGCGACCGGCCTTCAACTCCGTCACGATCTCACCGACGATGCTCTTGACCTGTGCCGCTTTGTCTTGATCTTTGACGGTCCGATCGATCAAGGCCGCCATGTCCTGCTGCCCTTTCTGCCAATAGGCATCGCCTTTGCCACCTTCCATCATTCCGTGATGGTGATAGGACGAACAGCCAGCGAGCGCCAATAACCCGACTATCGACCACGCGAACAACTGTACGGTTCTCATCGACAACCTCCTCACAGTTCTGAACATGAAAAGAAACACGACCCGTTGTCACTATAAACCATATGCCGTATCATCCGCCTTGCGATGGACCCAGCAAGCTCTCAACCGGACGTGACGCAGGCATTACGAGAGGAGTTCCGCTCTCACCTTGAGGCGTTCTATGCGCAACTCAAACTGGCGCCGCCTTACGAAAGCGTTGAGAAAGCGGTCCGGGCCCTCACCACGACGGTCCATGCCTTGCCCAAAGCTGAACAAGCTCGAATAGCCGGGGATTCCGCACTCAAATGGGAGCGGTTCCGCCAGGCGTTCGAGAGTTCAGGGCTCAGCAGGAAACATCGCGGTATCATCGCCGGCCTGGCGCAGAATCGAGCGGGCCTGAATCTTTCCGCTGATTACGATCGCTTTCTGAGCCTCTTCACGTCGTAGCGGCGGTCCTATCCACAACTGCTCTCAGCTCCTCGTACACTTTCGTCAGCCGGCTGTTTTCCAGGCGATACGCCATGACCACCGTGATCAAGCCAGAGAACAAGAACAGGAGTCCCAAGGTCAAAACCCCGGCGCCGACCAGTATCCCACCGGAGCTGTTCAATCCACCCTCCGACACATAGCTGATGATGGCCACGAGTGTACCGAGCGCCACGCCAAGGAACCAGACTGCGGTCAGAATTGCGGAGCACCAGGGAATGCGCTTTGTCGAGGACAACACAAGCGTATGGCCCTCGACGCGCAGATCAATCGTGGCCTTCATTGGCCACATCCATAGAAAAGCCCAGAGGCTGGGATACCTAGGACGCAGGAGAATGCGATTCGCGTCGGCGAACAAACGTGCAACGCCATATCGCAACGCGAGCAAGCCTAACCCGTCGAAGCAGGCATACATCTGTGTCAGGCTGGCGAAGTCCATCCGATCTTCCGCCCGGCCGACCCGGCAGCCATAGTGGCTAGCCTCCGACGAGAGCGTGCGAAAATACAATCGGTCACCAATAAAAATTCCGAGGAACAAGACCCCGGCGAAGAGTCCCGCAAGAATCATGGCCGTACCTATCCCACAGGCGCCCGCGCTGAATCAAGATGCGTATCCTTCGCCTAACCGCCTTACGCCTAAACCCTTATGCCTCCCATAGTGCAGAATCAATTCTGTTGACTCGAATATCATGACTTGGTTATTGTAGCGCTTGTTCATGTGAGGCGGATTCCTCGCTCCATTCAGGCGCTCCGCCGGACCGGATTCCCCAATTGAGGAGACCGTCGGTTCATCCCTGCTCTCTCGGGATGCGCAGGACGCATGATGTGTGGTTGGAGGGTGACATGGATCTACATAAGGTCGAGCGGGTTTACACGTCCTACGCCGGTGTCTATGACAAGATTTTCGGCAAAGTGTTTCACGAAGGACGTGAGTCCGCGATCCGCAACCTGAACGTCCAACCCAACGAGCGCATCCTCGAAGTGGGCGTCGGCACCGGCATCGCCCTCCCAATGTATCCGCGCCATTGCGAGATCGTCGCCATCGATTTCTCAGAGGGGATGTTGGAGATCGCCAAGAAACGAACGGCCGAGCATCAGATGGACCATGTGACACTCCATCGCATGGACGCCGGCGCGATGGAATTCGAAGACAGCAGCTTCGATACCGTCGTCGCGGCCTACGTCGTCACGGCGGTGCCTGATTACCGAAAGGTCGTCAGCGAAATGATCCGCGTGTGCCGTCCGGGCGGCCGCATCATCATGCTCAACCACTTTAGTAATGAGAACAAGGTCGTCGCCGCAATGGAAAAAGTGCTGTCGCCGCTGACGAAGCATTTAGGCTGGCGGACCGATCTGTCTTTAGACAGCGTGTTGGAAGGCACCGAATTGCACGTCGCCCGCAAGCAGAACGTGAATCCCCTCCGCTTTTGGGCGCTCGTGGAATGTGTGAATGGCAAGAATGGCAATGGACTCGCACACAAGAAGGGTGTCGCATACGGCAACGGCACGACCGTCTACACACACAGCACCCCGGCATTGGCTGCCGGCCCTACCAACGAAGAAGCGCTTGCCTAACTCACCTTTTCGCTCGCTTGGGCGACGCTGAACGGGATTTTTGACTTCCTGCCAGACTCAATAGGAGCCGCTACTCCTCAACCTCTTCCATCCTCGTCCAACGAAGCTGCTCCAACGACTTCCAGCTCGACCACTCTACGCCAGGGATAATCGTATTTCCCACCAAGCACTGGCCGGAAAAACGCCTCACAATCAGATCCGACAGGCAGGAGAGTACGCGGTTCGCCGCCGCTCCTTGAGATCCATCAACGTGCAACAGAATGCCGAACCCGGGCCCCTCCATGGGCCCGTACAGCATGACATGCACAGCAGCCTGTTCGATGGCGTCCGCGCCCTGCGCCGGCAGTAACGCGCCTTCCCACTGGATCACCGACCGCCGACCGTTCGATGACTTGGCTTTCTTCCATGTGCAGGGCAACCCGGCACCGTCCAACTTTTCGAGCAGCCACTCCACCGTCGGCCAATCGGCCATCGGACTTTGAAATGTCCATCGCGCCAGCGGTTCACGCAAGCGATCGTCGGGAGACGGCACGGCGACTTCTTCCATCTGCGCCTCGTCGCACACCACGTAAAGCTCGCCCTGCGGATCGAACCAGAATCGCAGCTTGCCTGCCGTGCACTCAGCGTGAATCCCGCCCAGATTCGAGCAGTCCGCGCCCTCCTGTTCAAAGATCGAAAAATCTGTGACGCCCATCATCGTGAGTTTGGCTACCCGTTCCATTTGATGGAGACAATAACGCACGACGACCGTCACCACCGTATCGGCCAGGACTTCGCGCGCGGAGCCCTCGTCGAACAGCCGCCGCTTCGCCATCTGCACATCTGTCACATAGCCGCCGCGGAATCCTCCTGTGTGGCCGAGCAGCCAACGCAGGTCCTCCACGTTCTTGATCGGAACATTCATGACCACGATTGTAGCGTAGGAGGAGCCGAGAGGGCTAGACGGTTGATCGAGGGTGTTGACAAATTACTGTTCTCTGTCGAGTCGCAAGATATCCCTCCGTCACCATCTGACTGAGAATCGACAGCCTGCTATTCACATCCGACTCGTTCGCCCCTGAGAATGGTGCCTTTAAGATCGGCAAAGAAATGCATCTGACAGCTCACGTTGCCGCCGTAGAGAGGCAGCAGATTGAACTCGTCGGCCTGACCCGGCATGCGATCGATTCCGAAGTCCCAGACCATCTCGATCGCTCCGTTTTCGAGTTCGTGCGGATGGAGGTTGGGCGGTCCGAGTTCAACATAGAGATCGGCGACTTGTCCCCCGACCCACCGGCTAATGACATCATTCCACGTCCGATAGGGCCCGACGACATCCCGCTTTGCCGCGTCCTTGCTTTCGGTCGCACAACCGGACAGGACGGCACAGACAACGCAGAGCAGACACCGGATCGGCGTCAGCCAGGTTCGACGTCGCATCGATAGCCTCTTCTGATTCCAAGTGCTGTGCGTGGGTCAGTATGAAAACCGGCCGCAGCATAATTGGGGCGAGAGAGTGTGTCAATGCAAACGAGCAGCTTCGGAGAGCTCCGGAAGGATGATAGTGGCTCCCTCAACTAGAAACGGCCGGCCATCTTTTCGGCGAGCGGACGAAGCCTATCGATCGAGACCATGTCTTGCTGGCTCTTCGCCGTCACTTCGATCCCGGCGATCGCGGTATCCTTCGTGACTGTACAGGTCGTGTTGATTCCTTTTTGCATCCGTTCAACAGGTGGCTCAATCGTCGAGCATGCGATCGGTCCAAAGGTTTTCACGTCGACCTTCGCCCCCATTTTCTTGAATAATTCGATGCCTGCCTTTTCTTTGTTGCCGGATCGATCTCTCCCCGGATCCAGTCCTGTCACCAGCCGCAACATCACGGAAGTGGTCGGCGCCTGACCTGTGCAAATTTCAGTCTTACCTCCGGGCATAGGGTCGCTACCATTCATGATCACGTTGCCACCGAGGACACCTCCCAGCTCCGAGGGAGTCAGCAGCCCGCAGGCTTTGTTGGCATCCGCTGCGTCCACTCCGTTCAGCCCTGCACCGAGTGTCATACCCCATACCGCAGCAACCAGCCAACCACATCGAGCTCGTCTGGTCATGGTTAGCCCTCCCTGTGTGTTCAGTCAAGAAAACGATTCTATTCGTTGAGCCACTTTTCGTAAACCGCTAAGTCACCGTGTGAGAAGCAACAGAAGATCACTTCGCGTATCGCGGTGAACTGCTGCAGCGACCCGCGCACGGTGGAAACCGCAACTCGTGCGGCCAGTTCGATCGGATAGCCATAGATGCCTGTGCTGATGCTCGGGAAGGCTACGCTGGCAACCGCATTCGCCATGGCAATCTCCAGCGAGCGGCGATAGCAGGATGCGAGCAACTCCGCTTCACCGTGCTGTCCGCCGCTCCAGACGGGTCCGACCGTATGGATGATGTAACGAGCCGGTAGGCGGTACCCCCTAGTCAGCTTCGCGTCGCCTGTTTGGCACCCTCCGAGAAGTCGGCACTCTTGCACTAACTCTGGCCCGGCCGCGCGATGTATAGCGCCGCAGACTCCACCGCCAGGGAGCAGAGAGGCATTCGCGGCATTCACAATAGCGTCAACCGCCAGCGTGGTGATGTCGGCGCGAATGGCGCGAAGCATGGCGGGCATGATTGAACGACCCAGTTACAAGCGAAACTCCAACCGATTCAAGGCGCATAGGTCATTGAAGTGTGTAGGCTCTTGCTCAAGCTCCGGACCCTTTTCTTCTCCCCGAGCACATTGCGAGATTCCCTCACTTATGTCACGGTTGAGGAAACCATAATAAGTCGATCGCACAAAGCCTAGTCGAAGCCTAATTCGACTTCCCTGGAGTGTCAATGCGAGCCGTGTGTCTACAGCACGTTTGTTTTGAAGGTCCCGGTATCTTTGCGACTGCGCTTGCGAAACGAAACGTGACTCTCGAACGCTATTTGGTTCCCAAAGATGGGCTACCAAAAGACGCCGGCGATCTGCTGATCATCATGGGCGGACCGATGTCGGTGAACGACTCAGATGAGTGGATTGCGGCGGAGACTGCCTTCATCCGATCCACACTGCGCGCCGGCAAGCCGATGATCGGTGTTTGCCTGGGTAGCCAGTTCATGGCGAAAGCGCTTGGAGCGACAATCGTCCCTGGGAAGGCACTGGAAATCGGAATGACGACGATCACGCTTTCGCGTGAAGCTAAGCAGGATCCGCTCTTTTCGACGCTGCCTGATTCATTTGGCGTCTTCGAGTGGCACGGCGAAGTGTTCGATCTCCCCAAAGACTGTGTCCTGCTGGCCGGTTCTGCGGACGCTCCACTTCAAGCCTTCCGTTACGGCGCCCGCGCCTATGGGCTCTTATTCCACTTGGAAATGGAACAAGCCGACATAGACTCGCTCTGCCAGAAATGTGCACCGGACCTGGTCAAAGCCAAGCTGACCGCACAAGAAATCACAGCCGCCGCGACGCCACACCTCCCTGCTCTGCATCAGTTTGCCGATCGGCTCATCGGGCATGTGCTTCCACCTCAACATTGATTACAGCCTCACTCCTGAAGTAGCCTAGGAGATTCGTTTGCTCATCGAGACGTATTGCCTAGAAAGGAGATTCCCGGATTATGGCCGGCTTTCCGATTGAAGTCGCAACCCGTATCAAGACCTTGCCTCCGTACCTTTTCGCCGCGATCGACAAGATGAAACAGGCGGCGATTGCGCGTGGCGTCGATATCATCAACCTTGGCATCGGCGATCCGGATTTGCCGACCCCGACTCCGATTATCGAGAGTCTGGCCCAAGCGGCCAAGAACCCGAAACACCATCAGTATCCCTCGTACGAAGGCATGCTGGCGTTCCGTGCAGCGGTGGCTGATTGGTACAAGCGCCGGTTCGACGTGACGTTGAATCCAGCCGATGAAGTGCTGACTCTCATCGGTTCGAAAGAAGGGATCGGCCACATTCATCTGGCCTTCATCGATCCTGGCGATATCGTGCTCGTCCCGAGCCCCGGCTATCCGGTCTATCCGGTCGGTACGAGTTTCAGCGGCGGTGTCTCGCACATCATGCCGCTCACAAAGGCCAACGGCTTTTTGCCGGACCTGAGTGCGATCCCGAAAGACGTGGCCCAAAAAGCCAAGCTGATGTGGCTCAACTCGCCGAATAATCCCACCTCGGTCATCATGACGAAGGACTACTTCAAGCGAGTGGTCGAGTTTGCGCAGGAAAACCATGTCATCGTGTGCCACGACGCTGCCTATTCGGAGATCTACTACGATGGCAAGCGACCGGCCAGCTTCATGGAAATCGCGGGGGCCAAGGATGTCGGTGTGGAATTCCACTCCCTCTCGAAGACCTACAACATGACCGGCTGGCGGCTCGGATTCGCGGTCGGCAATAGGGAGGTCCTGGCCGCGCTCGGAAAAGTGAAGAGCCAGCTGGACTCAGGCGTGTTCGAAGCGGTGCAGGTGGCCGGCATCACGGCGCTGGGATTGGACGATTCCGTGACTGATGCTATCAGGAAGATTTATCAGGAGCGACGCGACACATTGATCCCTGGTTTGAAAAAGCTCGGCCTTGAGGTCGACGCGCCCCCAGCCGCGTTCTACATCTGGGTGACGGTGCCGAAGGGCTACACGTCCGCCTCCTTCACCGCGCATCTGCTGGAGAAGGCGGGCATCGTGACGACACCCGGCAACGGATTCGGCGCGCCGGGCGAAGGGTATATTCGCATGACGGTGTGTACGTCGAAAGAGCGATTGGCGGAAGCAGTCGAGCGAATGAAGAAGGCTGGTTGGTAGCAGAGGGGGCGCCCTGATGAGTTGCGAGACGGTCTATATCGGATTCGGGTCGAATGTCGGAAATCGTCTCGATTTCTGCGATCGCACCGTCACGCTGCTCAGTCTCTTGCCCCACTCGCAGTTGACGGGCGTCTCCTTGCTCTACGAAACGGAGCCGGTCAAGGATGGGGCGAACCCGGGTGACGCCTGGTTCCTGAACGGCGTCGTTCGGTTGGAAACAGACATCGCGCCGAGAAGTCTCTTGGATATCCTTCGCGAAATCGAGCGCTCGTTGGGACGCGACGAGAATAACCGTTCGGGGCCCAGAACCATCGATCTCGACATCTTATTCTATGGCGAGCGGGTGATCGATGAGCCAGGACTCACGATCCCTCATCCTCGACTCCATCAACGCCGTTTCGTACTGATGCCTTTGAGCGAACTCGACCCGTTGTTGGTGCATCCGACTCGCCAACGGTCGGTCAACCAGATGCTCGCCGAGGCCGCCGATCACTCGGAGGTCCGTCTCCTCTTTCCTCAACCCTCGACCAGATACGGATCACGTCCATCTTGTAGTCCGCATCCCGATTCATGAAGATCATCCGTGCCCCACAGCGGATGGCGGTTTGGAGCGAACGGCTCCGGCGGGAAGGCATCATGATCGGCTTCGTACCGACAATGGGTGCGCTGCATGACGGCCATCGAGCATTGATCCGCGCCGCGCGGCTGCAATGCGATGCGCTGGTCGTCAGCATCTTCGTGAATCCGACGCAGTTTGGCCCGACGGAAGATTTCGAACAGTATCCTCGGCCGATCCAGAAGGATCACGCGCTGTGCCGGGAAGAGGGCGTGGATGTCTGTTTCGAGCCAACCACCGCTGGCATGTACCCGGAAGGGTTTCAGACTGTCGTCACGGTTCCAGCCATCGCCCGTCGTTGGGAGGGCGAATCCCGACCGCACCATTTCACCGGTGTGGCAACAGTCGTCACGAAGCTCTTCGGAATGGTCCGCCCGCACGTCGCGCTGTTCGGGCAGAAAGACTACCAACAGTCCGCGCTGGTGCGTCAATTGGTAAAGGACTTGAATCTCGGCGTGGAAATTGTGGTTCGTCCCACGGTGAGGGAACGCGATGGCTTAGCCATGAGTTCACGCAACGTGTATCTTACAACAGAGGGGCGGCGGATCGCTCCGATGTTTTTCCACGCCTTGCAAGCCGGTCGTCAGGCCATCGAGGACGGCACGACGGACGCTGAATCGGCACAGGCCATCATGCACAAAGTCATCGCGGGCGCGCGCGCGATTCAGATCGATTATCTGGCCGTATGCGACCGTGCGACGTTGGAGCCGCTTATGAGAATCGATCGACCGGCAGTTCTGCTGGGCGCCGTTCGCATCGGATCGGTGCGGTTGATCGATAATGTGTTGGCGAGCTTCGAAGGGAAAAAGAAGCGTTTCAGACTGGATGGATAACCCGCTTTGCCGCCCTCAGGATAGTCAAAAAGGCCGTCGGCAAGGCCGCAACAAGCGAAGAGGCGAGGCGTACGGTTTTGGTACGTTGAACCTCTAAGCGCAGTGAGAACGCAGCCGAAGGCCTTTTTCACTATCCTATGAGGCGTTGGTCACGGGGTGATGACCTTGGCTCACCAGCAAGCCCAGCACCACTTGGCTGAGGCGCCGCTGGTCGGGTAACGGTACTTCGAGAAACCGCAGTCCGACTGAGGTGGGACGGACGGAACAGACCATCGCCGTTTCGATTCGAATCGCCTCGTCCCCCTGGTCAGGCTTCAATACGAGTCCGAGGAACGTCCCGCGGGGTAATCCCATCGTCTGCAACGTACAGCCATCCATGGAGATGTCGGTAATGCGATTTGTCGAGTGCATGCGGTTGTCAGCCAGGAACTGCGCTTCAATGGAGGTCGGCAGCCGCTTGTATTGGCGACGGTCAAAGGCCTGGGTACTCCGGCCCGCTTCCCGATGGAACGCGCGGAACTTGTTCATACAGAGCTGGCAGCGAAACGGAAACACGTTCAAATGCTGGAGGACGCGCTCCATCATCCCGCTTTGAGGCGTCACACGCACGAACGGCGTGCCGCAATTGGGACAGTGGAGTGTCTTCATGTCCGGGTCTGAACTTCCTGAAGCTCGTCAGCAGGCTGCTGAAAAAGCCGCTCTTCTCACCCACCCAGCCCCGGCGCGTCGAGACGCGCCTTTCACCAAGCTTTGTTCTCGCATCGCTCAGAGGCTCACGGTACGGCCTGGGAAAACGCCTGTTCTGACAGGCGATGGGTGGGCCGGGTGAAAACCGTTTACGCGTCGCCTCTTCGCTCGCTGCGGCCGCGCTGGACGGCCTTTTTGACCAGCCTGTACTCGATCCTCAATCCATCGATGACTACGGGCTACCTTGCAATTCGACAGGGCAAGAATCATTTATCAACAACCTGCCGGATGATTCGCCCATACGTTCACCTTGCACCGCGCCTTGCTCGGCCAGAATGGGCTCGATCGCCGCAGGCGAGTACGTTGCCGGCTTCACCCATTTGCCGTCCTCACGTTTATACCCGCCGACCTTCGTCATATTGGATCGATGCACCTCACGAAACACAGGCTCCATATCAATGCCGTACGACACAGCCGTGCCGTAGACCACGTACAAGAGATCGGCCATTTCTTTGGCGATGCCAACCAGGTCGTCCTTGGCCATCGCCTCTTTGAGCTCTTCGAACTCCTCGTGGATTAAGCGTTCGCGCAAGGCGCGCGTCCCGTCGTCGACGAGGGCCGGAGTCTGCTGCACGACGATATCGAACATGCGGTGGAAGGCCTCCACCATCGCTTGCGCATCTTCCATTGCCCGCTCCTTATTCCTGTTCATAAGGCAAGGCCCTTCGAGAAACGACTTCCACCGGACCGAGCGAAGGAATGTCTTTTTCGGACGATACGCCCAGTTCCTTGAACCGGCGAGCTGCCGGCAAAATTCTCGTTTCCAACGATCCGACCGCCTTGTTGTAGGCCAACACGCTTTTCCCCAACGATTGCCCGACGTCGTTCAAATGCTCCGCCAAGATCGCCATCCGCTCGTAGAGATCTTTCCCCAAGCGGCCGGCCTCTTCCGCATGGGCGGTCAATCGCTCCTGCCGCCAGCCGTACGCGACAGCCCTGAGCAGCGCCATGAGCGTCGTCGGTGTGGCCAGGACGACTCCTTGCGCGAATCCCTCCTCAATGAGCCGCGGATCCTGTTCCAGCGCAGCCCCGAGAAACTGTTCACCCGGTAAGAACAACACCACGAATTCAGGCGCCTGTTCGAACTGGCTCCAGTAGGCTTTGACGCTCAACTCATTGATGCGCAACCGTACTTGCGAAGCATGGCGCCGCAATCCTTCCACCCGGCGCTCATCATCTGTAGCCTCATAGGCTTCTAAATAGCCGGCGAGCACGGTCTTGGCGTCAACGACGATCTGGCGCCCGCCCGGCAACTGGACAATCATGTCTGGCCGGAGCCGCCCATCCTCGGCCGTCACAGACTCCTGTTCAAAGAAGTCGCAATGAGCCACCATGCCGGCCAGCTCAGCGACGCGCTTGAGCGTGATTTCTCCCCAGCGCCCGCGGACAGCTGGAGCCCGCAGCGCATTGACCAAATTGCCGGTTTCCTGCTGCAACCGCTGCTGGCTGTCCGCGAGGGATTTGAGGTGCTGATCGAGCCCGCCGTAGGCGGCTTGGCGGGACTGTTCAAGATGACGGAGTTGCTCATCGTACCGGTGCAACGACTCCGACAATGGTTTGACTAGCTCATCGATGGCTTGCTGCCGTTGAGCGAGATCGCCTTTGGCTTCCGCATGCAGGGTTTGGAACGAGGTCTTGGCCAAATTCAGAAATGCCTCGTTGTTTTGTTTTAACGCTTCTCCCGAAAGAGCTTGAAAGGATTCGGCCAGCTCGTGCCGCGCCTGTACGAGCAACGCTTTCTGCTCCTCCACATGCTTGGCGGCTTCGGCAGCTTGCGTTTCCGCGACGGCACGGGCCCGGGAGATGTCGGTGAGTTCCCGCCGGAGACGGTCGATCTCCGTATGATCAACTTCCTCCTGGCGACGCAATTCCTCGGCGAGCGTCTCGGCCCGTTGCGCGCGTTCGGCAGCTCCGAACAGCTGTGCATGAAACTGCGAGCGCAGGCGGGTCGACAACCAGAACCCCACGGCTAACGCCCCAAGCATCAGACCGCCGAGGAGGCCAACGCCGAAGGCCGTACTCTCAACCATAGCTCGCGCTCCGTGTCTTCACACCGAATGAACGTTGGGACCGATGGTGGATGTCTCGATAGGAAAAGGGACGATTGTTTTTCGGAGGTTACGTAATCTCACCGGAAACGTCAAGGGCCGGGAAAGGCCAGAGCCGTTCGGCCCTACCATGACAGGAGTCGCCATCAGGAAGATCTACTTAGGGTTGTTGACAAAAAACTTTTCCTGTCACGTTGCAAGACCGCTAGAGCCTTCACCGATGGTTCAGAATCTGATGCAACGGTCTGTTAGGTTCCCGAGGCGGCTGCGAGACGCATGACTTCCCCTTGTGCGGCATTCAGAGTGACGCGCTCGCCGTCAGTAAGAATCGACATCGCGCGGTGCACGTTCACAACCGCAGGCAATCCATATTCGCGCGCGATAATCGCACCGTGTGAGAGAGTGCCGCCCATCTCCACGATCATCCCGCCTGCGATGCCAAAGAGCGGCGCCATGCCTGGATCGATCACCGGCGCCACAATGATGTCGCCTGTCTGTACCTTGCTCCAATCCGCAGTCGATCGCACGAATTTCACCGGTCCAGTGACCAATCCGGCACTAATGGGGATGCCACGCAAAGTCTGGCCTGAACTCGCTAAGATTTGATCGCACGGCCCGTTCATTCCGTCACCATCTCGAATCGTGTCGGGAACCGGCAATGCCATCCAGCGGTCCCGCTCCGCACGCCTGGCGTTCACGAGGGCGATCCAATTTCTCGTCGGCTCCGAAGCCAATACCTCCCGTTCGCGCAACGTCAGAAAGAAAATGTCCTCGCGAACGGTGAAAAGGCCACGTTCCACCAACAATTCCCCCATACGGAGCAACAAGTTGCGAGCCGCCGCGGAGTAGTACATCAGGTGATGGCGATTGGCTTCACGTAGTGCAAAAAACCGGCAGAGCCGCCGATACCACCATTGAAAGACCAGCCAGCGGTCGATCCGCCAACCACAGCGGGTCCTGATAGTCGCCAATGCCGCTTTTCTGGCGGTCTGCTGGCGCACGGCGATATCGGCCGGAATCGCAACAGGCCCCATGAGCTGAATCTTGATGATCTCGAGCAATGCATCCGGCTGATCGGCAAACCGTGGTGACATGACGTCCGATTCACCCAGGCCGCGATGCCCGTAGTCGTCCAGGTAATGATCGAACGCAGACAGAAAGCGCGTTCCATATAATCGGTGCCGATAGGCACTGGGCTCCGATCCCATGCTCTGCAGTGCATTTGACGCGGCGGCATCAGCGCGGGCGATCTCGACCAATTCGGCGAGGTGTACAATCTGCTGTGCGCTGATTACGGAGCCCTGACCTTGCAGGGATGCGTTCAGCAGACTTCGCCAGTCTTCACCAAGCCAGCCGGGCAGCAGCACGTTGAAGGTCTGCAAACATTGTCCGACTCCCGCCGCAATCCCGAAGGTCACTTCGCGCGAATCGAGCCAGCGGCCGAGGTCGTCGAGCCGGCTTCCAAGGTCTTGGAACGACAAATTGCGAATGCGGTGTCGGCTATAGAGGGTGGCCAGTTCTTTCATCTCTGCAAACCAGGTTGGGCCAGACTTCGCCACCCGTCTCATTTCACCCCACATGAGCCAGCCGGCCCGCAGGAACGTAAACCGCCCGAGCGGTTTCACCGTCGGTGTCGTTATCAGGGGTTCACCTCCCATCTGTTCGACATTCAAGAAAGGATCGCCTCGAAGTTGACCGACCAGACTATGAAAAAGTGTCACGTTCAAATATGGCCGACCGTGTAGAGTGCGAACCGAAGAAAGTCCCGGGGGGATTCGACAACCTAACCGGCGATAGTGCGAAAGGATATAAACGTCCATGAAGTGTTCGAGAAACGACAACCCCAGGGGACTGGGAAGCTCTGGCATCGTTTCCTTGAAATTCGCTCTCGACCACTCGCATTCATCGTTTGTCAGATCCGATGCCGCCTGGACTGCCGTGACCGGTCGGGCTTGAAGCACCCAGAGCCGCTCCGCGTCCAATGCCCATTCGAGATCAACCGGATTGTGAAAGGCTCGCTCGATCCGCTTGGCCAGGGCAGCGATCTCGAACTGTTGCTGCTCAGAGAGCGACCAGCCGGCTTGTTCCTCTACAGAAAGCCCTTCTCTGGTGACCCCCTGGTCAGTCATGACGAGCCGCTCGGTCTGTTGAGCAGGAATATGTTGGCGCAGGCGGACCGGCCGACCGTCGCATCCCATTTCGACCACATACTGATCCGGCGCGACTGTTCCTGCGACAAGAGGCGCACCCAATCCACGAACCGCATTGATCATGACCTGGTTGTCGCGACCCGTGACAGGATGAATCGAATAGGTTACGCCCGCGATCTGGGCCTCCACCATCTGTTGGATGATGACGGCCATGGCGGGCGCATCGGCGGCCCTGCCGCACTTGATCATGTATTCCACCACACGCTCGTCCCACATCGAGGCCCAGAGATCTTTGATCGCCGCGGGGATCTCTTCCATAGGTACACCGAGTGCTGTTCGATACAGGCCGGCAAAACTCGCCTGGGCCATGTCTTCGTTGGTGGCGGACGAACGCACAGCCCACCGCCTATCCGAAAAGTCGACGATCCGACGCATTTCTTCTCGACAGGCCTCGAAAAGCACTGATAGGTCAGCCCGCTGCATGATCTGCCGACACTCTTGAAGCAATTTCCGCCGGTCTTCGCCGGTGCATTGTATGACCTGCTGCCATCGCCCGAGAGGAGAGAATCCGACCGCCTGCAATGCCTGATGATAGGCCGCCGTGGTCACACAACAGCCGTTTGGAACCGCAAATCCGGCCGCCAGAAGACGCGCCAAACCACTGGCCTTCCCTCCGACGAGCGAAGAATCGATGCAGCGCGAGAGTGGTAGCAGGATTGGACGAGCCATCGAGAGGGATAGTAGCTATAAGACAAAGAGCAGGTAAAGATCGTTCACGTTGGTCCCGGTCGGGCCAGTTATGATGTGACAGCGGAGCCGTTTGAGCGCTGTATAGGTATCGTTCCGTTTCAATGCCGCACCCAGATCAACCCCGATCTCTCTCGCGCGATTCCAAGTCTCACCGCTGACAAGCGCGCCAGCAACATCGGTCGGACCATCGGTGCCGTCGGTCCCGATCGCCGCCACCCAGACATCCGGAAGTCCAGCGATGGCTTTCGCCGCTGCCACGGCAAATTCCTGCGCTCGTCCTCCGCGGCCGCGTCCCTTCACGATTACCGTTGTCTCTCCGCCGGCGATGAGGCAGCAGGGTTTCGACACCGGTTCGTGCTTGGCAAGAATGCTCTTTGCGAGCGAGCCAACATACGCTCCGGCAACTCGTGCCTCTCCGTTGAGCACTGGATGCAGGAGCGTTCGCAAACCTGCCGATCCCGCCGTCGATAGAAGAGCAGTAAGCGCTACCTCATTATTGCCGATAATCTCGTGATGGATCCTTCGAAACAGCGGTGCTCCCGGCTTGGGGGTCTCGGCACGGAGTCCTCGACGGCCTTGCTCCAAGTGCGCCCGCACCGAACGCGGCGCCGAGGACCAGAGACGATACCGTTTCAAGCAATCGACGGCCTCGCCATACGTCGTCGGGTCAGGAGCGGTCGGCCCCGAGGCGATGGCGCTCAGATCGTCGCCCAGCACATCCGACAGAATCAGCGTGACGATGGTCGCCTTAGTCGATGCCGCCAAGCGGCCGCCCTTTACCCTTGACAGATGTTTGCGGACCGTATTGATCTCGCCGATGCTGGCACCGCACAGGAGCAGTTGGCGGGTCACGCGCTGTTTATCGGCAAGCGTCACGCCGGGGACTGGCGCCGGCATCAAGCTGGAGGCGCCTCCCGACAGCAGCACAATCAGCAGATCGCTGGCGCTGAGCGTCGAGCTGAGCGCCAGCAACCGTTGCGTCGCCGCTTGGCCGGCACGGTCAGGAACAGGATGGCCGCCTTCCTCCACCGTGATTCGTGTGGTCGGGACCGCATGACCGTATTTCACGATAACCAATCCGCTGTCCAATCGCCGGCCCAGGAGCGGCTCAATCGCGCGGGCCATTACCGCCGCAGCTTTCCCTGCTCCGACGACAACGACTCTCTCGTAGTCGCGAAGGTCATACGAACGCGGCCCGATGATGAGCACATCGCTGTTATTGTAAATAGCTCGGTGCAGGACGTTGCCGGCGTGAGACACGTTCAACGCCTGCCTCAACATCCTGGTCAAGAGAGGGCGAATGGGAGAGGCGGGGAGCTGCATCGCCATGAAGGAAGGGCGAATTACGGGGTCTTCTCTTGCCTGAAACACCGGCTGGGGCAGGTCTGTCGTGGGACCTTGATTTGATACATGCCGTGCGGGAGAAAATCTTTCTTGAATTCCGGGTTGAGCATTTTGAGTTCGAGGAAGTAGGTGCCGAACTCCTCGGCGATCGACGTGAGTAGTCGCTGCGATTCCTTCACATTGACCGTGACCGTTTCCGTCTCCAGTGGAATGTAGAGGTCCTTCTTGCTCAGCCCGAGATACTTTTCCGGCTGCGAGTAGATTTCTTTGGCGGCGATAATACGTGGGACGTAGCGCATCGTCTCGCGCGGTCCATGCATCTTCCAATAGTCGGTGATATTCTGGTCCTTCAGCAGCTTGCGGATTCGCTCTTCGCCCGCATTATACGAGGCCATGGCCATGAACCAATCGTTCTGTTTAAAATCTTTAAGATACTTGAGGTACTTGACCGCCGCTTCCGTCGACATTTCGAGGTTCCGGCGCTCATCGCGAACGGCATCGCTCTTGAGCCGGTAACGGCGCCCTGTTGATGGAATGAACTGCCAGGGGCCGGAGGCTTTCGCTTTGGAATAGGCGGCCGAGATGCATTTGCTTTCGACCAACAGCATGTACTTGAGATCGTCGGGCAATCCGGCTTCGGCCAGCTGGCGTTCCGCCGGCGGGAAGCAGCGCCCGGTGCGTTTGGCCAAAATGATGCTTTCACCCTGATCTTCGAGGAATTGATAAAACTCGTACTCGACCCGCTCCCGCACCTGCCAATTGTCGAGCGGCACCGGCTGTCCGGCAAAGGTCAGCTTGTCCGGGAGCTTGAAGGAACTCAGATAGAATCGCTCACCTTCCCGTTTGATCTCCGGAAGGATGACGAGGCGGTCTTCAGGCTCGTTCTGGCTCTCGAGGGGATCGGGAAGAATCAGGTCTCGATCGGATTCTCCGTTTGAAGCTGGCGGGGAAGGAGCTTCTTTCAAGGGAGTGCGATCCGGTTCCGGCTGGGCGTTCGTGGAAATCGGAAAGACGAAAGCGAGGATCAGCACCACGATCAGCAACAGCCGCAACATCCAATTCCTCATGACGAACTTTCCTCCGGTATCCAATTTTTTATGCTAACAGCAAGTGATGCCTGCGGCAAGCAGGATCGGCTTTCATAAACGTGGTACACTCTTCCGCCGATGAGATCGCTCACAGTGCTCAATCATCGCATCGCAAACTGCACCGCCTGCCCTCGCTTGGTAACCTATCGGCAAGCAATTGCCAAAGACAAACGCCGACAGTATAGAGAATGGACCTATTGGGGACGGCCGGTTCCTGGATTCGGAGATCCCGAGGCGCGGCTCTACGTCCTGGGTTTGGCCCCCGCCGCCCACGGAGGCAATCGGACAGGCCGTGTCTTTACCGGTGATCGGAGCGGAGATTGGCTGTATGAAGCCTTGCATCAATTTGGGTTTGCGAACCAGGCCACGTCGCAGCACAAAGATGACGGCCTCGTCTTATCGGATTGCTATATCGGCGCTACGGTACGGTGCGCCCCGCCAAACAACAAACCGAATCCTGAAGAATTCGAAAACTGTCGTCCATACGTGCGAGAGGAATTGTGCCTACTGCGAAAGGCACGAGTGGTCATTGTACTCGGCAAGATCGCCTTTGACCACTATTTGAAGGCCTGCCGCGAAGAGGGCCACCAAGTCCCGTCACCCCTACCGACCTTTGGCCATGGAAAGATCTATCAACTGCCCTGGAACATGACCCTCATCTGCTCCTACCATCCGAGCCAGCAGAATACGTTTACCGGCAAACTCACCAGACCGATGTTCCATGCCGTCTTCCGGATGGCCAAGAAGGCGATCCAGCAGGGTTAGGCCCGACAGCAGCGCTATTTCTTGTTAAGCGACTCCCAATCCGCCAAAAATTTCTTCAGCCCGATATCGGTGAGCGGATGCTTGACCATCTGTTGGAAGATCGCAAAGGGCATGGTGCAGATATGTCCGCCCGCCAGAGCGGCCTCGACCACGTGTTGAGGATGCCGCACGCTTGCAACCAGCACATAGGTCTTGAAATCGTAATTCTTGTAGATCGTGAGGATTTGGCGAATGAGTTCCATGCCGTTTGAGCTGATGTCATCCAATCGGCCGATGAAGGGAGACACACACCAGGCACCGGCTTTCGCGGCCAGCAAGGCCTGCGTCGGCGAAAAGCAGAGCGTCACGTTGACTTTAATGCCCTCGGCAGCCAAGCGCTTCGTCGCCTTGAGCCCTTCGGCGATCAAGGGCACCTTCACGACAATGTTCTTATGAATCCTGGCCAGCTCCCGCCCTTCCTTCACCATGGCATCGGCTTCGATGCTGACCACCTCGGCGCTGATGGGTCCATCGACGATGTTACAAATTTCCACCAGCACTTCCCGGAAGACCCGTCCTTCTTTCGCCACGAGGGAGGGATTAGTCGTGACGCCGTCCAGCAACCCAAGGCTCGCGGCCTCCTGAATCTCCTTCACACTGGCTGTATCAAGATAGAACTTCATGGCTGTGTCCTTTCATGTGCTAATTCATTGGCAGCTGATGTATTTCACATTGTAGGAAGAACGAGACGCTGATGCAAACGAATCTGCGCTTGCTTTGTTTGACACATGTGCGACCGACGGTTAGAATCATTTTGTAGGAAATCGCGGTCTAGTCGTGAGAGCCGCGGAACCATACTGAATCCAGGAGACCTCCATGATGCGACGATGGTTGTTGGTGCTGACCGGTTGCCTATTCTTGTCGGCCTGCGGGGGCAATCCGTATCTCGAGCAATCGCTGAAGCCGGCAGAACTGCAAGGAAAAGACAAGGCCTGGTTCGAGAAAAACTGGGGTGCTCCAAGCGGCAAGTCTCCGAGATTCTTTGGCGGCGAGACCTGGACCTATTATCGTATCGCCGGCGGAAAGTCCGGCCCTCCCTTTTTCAATTTCTCCCCCAATCAGTGCGAGATCACGTTGAAGTTTGACAAGGAAGAGAAGCTCTCCGACTACAGTTACTCCGGCTGCTAACCAATCATCTGCTTCTGGAACGTCGTCGCACACCCCCTGCTGCAGAAACAATAGGTTTGCCCACCGATGACTTCCATGACCGCTGAACCCCGCGGAACAAACACGTGGCAGACAGGATCTTGCACCATCTGATCCTTGTTCTCCGGAAGGCGATCAGGAGTTCGCCGCCCTCCGAACTCCCGTACCGCGCTTCGAATCAGGAAGTAAAGGACGATGAGGAGGATGAGAGTAAAGATAATCCTATACATAGGGGATCGAGGGCGTTGAAGCCACAATCCTATGGGAGAGGCCCGCTTCTGTCAAGAATCCTTCGGCCCGCTTAATTTGCAACACCAATGGATTTTTGGCGTTCCACCCTAGCTCTAATGGCCTACTCGAATTGGTACGCACAGGTCTAAATCCCCGTTAGAGCCCAGTACTTCCGGTGGATATGCACGCATTTATGGGAATGTTAAATTATCGTTATTATGAAGACATGTGACAAATGTCGCGGGGCAATGTTGCCGGAACGGGCAGTGGATTTGAATGCCGGGCTGGCGATCATGGTGTTTGCGTGCTTGAACTGTGGTCGTCGAAAAGCAGCGGATCAGGAACCTCGTCCCCTTACGGCCAGACATTGACGCGATGACAGAATTCACTCCGCGTGCGTATCACGGGAACGCGAACCTTCCTGCGGCAGTTGCCCAATATGTCGCTAGCGCTTCGTCGTCAGGCGGCATTCTCCGCTGATTCTCAAGTTTCCTCAATTGCCCGTCGCGCGCTACCAGTCCAACTGCTGTGCAACTGAACGCTCCCTGCGAGGCAAGCATGGACAGCAAAGCCATCGAGAAGTCATCCTTCTTGGACATGCTGGCACAGTGTTACCGGTACATCGTGGCCAAGATTCTATTTCTTATCTCTGCGGTCTGCACGATGATCGCTGGCATTCTGTTGTTTCTCGGCTTTGTGCTGTTGATTGAACAGGTTGTCATCTGGATGCGAGTTGGTACATGGCACTCGCCTACCGTCTTCGTTGAGGTCAAGGGACTCCTACCGGCAAATGTTCGACTCTGGCTCGCGCAACCGGATGATTGGTACGGGCTGTGGAATCTCATGCAGGTTGTCGCTTCTTGGTCGGCCTGGTGGGTCTATATACTTCTCGGTATGGCACTGTTCTACGTTTCCTCAAGCTTGTCTCGCGCTTCCTCCGGGCTCGCGCTTCGGCGGGTTCACAAAGACTCCTCGCGTTGACCTGCCTCTCTTGAGAACTTCGGGAGTGGAACTCCGAAGAATTATCGAGAGAGGTGGAAAAGATGGGAAGAGTTAGTTTTCAACGTGAGACAGGAAAGCGTTCTTGGAGACTACGTAACTAGAGGAGATTACTTCAATGACAGGACGTCCATCATGTCGTAGAGGCCTGGTTGCTGTTTGACGATCCAGCGCGCCGCCCGCAACGCGCCGCGCGCGAAGGTATCGCGACTGCTGGCCCGATGAATCACTTCAATCCGTTCGCCCATTCCACCGAAGAGGATCGTATGGTCGCCAACAATGTCCCCGGCGCGAATCGTTTGAATGCCGATTTCTTGCTTCTTCCGCTCTCCGATTAAACCCTTGCGTGCGTAAACAGTGACCTGATTGAGATCGCGGTTTACGGCTCTGGCGAGTACTTCGGCGATTTTGAGCGCGGTCCCGCTCGGCGCATCTTTTTTGAGCCGATGATGGGCTTCAATGACTTCGATGTCGTATTCGTCTCCCAAGGTTTTCGCCATTTCGCCGATGACCTTGTACATCAGATTGATGCCCACGCTCATGTTGGGAGAGAACACACAGGGGACTTGGCGGGTCAGTGATTTCAGTTCTTCCAATTCAAGCGCGCTCAGACCGGTCGTCCCGATCACCATCGCCCGTCGGTATTGCGCCACCGCGCGCAGATGATTCAGCGTCGCTTCCGGAGTGGAAAAATCGATGACTACTTCGCCCCGCTCCAACAGGGCTGGAAGATCATCCGTGATCGGAATACCGGCCCTGCCACAGCCGGCGGTTTCACCGGCGTCCTCACCCAGGGCATGGTGCCCCTTCCCTTCGATCGCACCGGCCAGCGTCAGCGCGGTGGAATCCTTGATCAAGGCGACCAAACGGCTTCCCATTCGGCCCGCGGCACCGGCAACGATGACTTTGATCATGGAAGTCGGACTCTCGGGGTGACGGACGGTTAGATCAGCTGCATCTCTTTCATGACGCGGGCCAATTGATTGCGGTTGTCTGTTCCCATTGCGCAGAGGGGCAACCGCAGCTCAGGATCGATCTTGCCCATCATCCCCAGCGCTTCCTTCACCGGAATCGGGTTGGTTTCAAAAAACAAGGCGGCAAAGAGCGGCGACAACTTGAAATGAAGCTGCCGGGCCTCGTCGATCCGGCCGGCCAGGAACGACGCCACCAGCTGCGCCATCTCTTTCGGCATCACATTCGCCGTCACCGTAATGACGCCTTTGGCTCCGACCGCCATCATCGGCAGGGTCAAAGCATCGTCACCGGCGAGAACGGTGAGGCGGTCACCACAAGTTTGTGCGATCTCGGAAGCCTGCTGGACCGATCCGCTCCCCTCCTTCACTCCCACGATATTCTTCATCACAGCCAGGCGCGCGATTGTCGCAGGCAGCATGTTCACGCCGGTGCGGCTGGGAATGTTGTAGAGGATCTGAGGAATCTCGACGGCCTCGGCCACGGCCTTGTAATGGCGATACAATCCTTCTTGCGTCGGCTTGTTGTAATAGGGAGTGATCAGCAGTGCTCCGTCGGCTCCGGCCTCTTTGGCATGTTTTGTCAGCGAGATCGCTTCGTCCGTGCTGTTAGAGCCGGTCCCGGCGATCACCGGCACCCGCCGTTTGGCGACTTCGACCGCGAGTTTGACCACACGATGGTGCTCCTCGTGCGTCAAGGTGGCCGATTCTCCGGTCGTCCCACAGGGCACGATCCCGTTCGTGCCGTTCGCGATCTGCCATTCGATAAGATCGCCGAACGCCCGTTCATCGAGCTTGCCCTTTCTGAACGGGGTCACAATCGCGATTAGTGAACCGGTGAACATAGGTATTCCTTCTCCGAACTACCTGAGAAACGCAGGAATCGTTTCGCCTTTGACTAAATCATCGTAACTCTCACGCGTGCGAATCACATGCACTTCGCCGTCTTTGACCAGGACTTCCGGCACCCGCGGCCGTGAATTGTAGTTGGACGCCATGACAAATCCATAGGCGCCGGCACTCATGATGGCCAGCAAGTCGCCTGGTTTGACCTCCGGCAGCGTGCGATCCTTGGCGAGAAAATCGCCGGACTCACAGATCGGCCCTACCACATCGACCGCGTGCTTGGGCCGAGTTAAGAGCACCTCGGACACGGGACGGATGTCGTGATAGGCGCTGTAGAGGCTTGGCCTGATCAAGTCGTTCATCGCCGCATCGACGATGATGAATCGCTTCGTCTCGCCGATTTTTTCGTACAGTGCTTTCGTCACGAGGATTCCCGCGTTGCCGACGATCACGCGGCCCGGCTCCATTACGAGCGTGAGATTCAAATCCTTGACGAGGGGCGAGAGGGCATCGGCTAATTCCTGCGGAAGCGGAGGCTTTTCGTCGGAATAGGTGATGCCGAGCCCACCGCCGATGTTCAAATACCGGATGTTGATGCCCTGACCCTTGAGCGTTTGGATGAGCGCGATCACTTTTTTCAAGGACTCGACGAACGGCGTGACCTCCGTCAACTGGGAGCCGATATGCGCATGCACGCCGACGACCTCGATGTGACCGAGGGAAGAAGCGAGCGTAAACTCCTCCACGGCACGATCGGCAGCAATCCCGAACTTGCTCTTCTTGAGACCGGTCGAAATATAGGGGTGCGTCTTCGGATCGATGTCGGGATTGATCCGCAAGGCCACGCGGGCCTTTTTGCCAAGGGACGCTGCCACATCGTTGAGGGCATGAATCTCCGCCGACGATTCAACGTTGAACATGAGGATGTCGGCCTTCAACGCGTCGCGGATCTCTTCGGCATTCTTGCCGACGCCGGCAAAGACGATTTTTGACGCCGGCACACCGGCTTTCAGCGCCCGGAACAATTCGCCCCCGGATACGATATCGACGCCGCTACCTTCCTTCGCCATGAGACGCAAGATCGCGAGGTTCGAGTTGGCCTTCATCGCAAAGGCGATGAGGTGGGGTATGTTCTTGAATGCGCTGTCGTAGGCGCGGACATGCCGGATCAACGTCGCGTGGCTGTAGATGTAGCAAGGCGTACCAACTTCCTTTGCGATCTGGCTGACCGCCACCTGCTCGCAATAGAGCTCGCCCTGACGGTATTCGAAATTATGCATCCTGAAAATCCTCGGTCAGCATTTCGAGACCGTTCAGTGAAAAGCCCTGCATGGAGGTCTCGAAGGCATCTTTGAATTTGCGGTACCGCACCTTCACGTTGGGCATGGCGGCCTTAATGGCCTCAGAATCGATCAGGGCCTTCAGCGCATCCGGCGCCGCCAGCTTCAGATGCTCAAAATTGACAATGATGTCCATTTTGGCCTTCTCGGCCGCTTCGGTGATGCGGTTAATGAGCTCCTGGACATTCAACCGGTCCAGCGCACCGTCCAGATCCATGAACAGAGCTGCAAATTTGTCGTGTCGCTTCACCTTGATGTTTAACGTCAACGGTTGTGCGGATGGAGCCTTTGGGTCGAACCGCTGTTTGAGCGCATGCAAAGCGCTGGGAATCAAGTGGTCCGTGTCCAGGACCGGGAGCTTGGCCTGTAGGTTCTTCAACAAGGATGCGAGCGGAGACAACTTTCCCTTTGGGCAGCTTCGCTTGACCAGTTTGCGGAACTCCCGATTCATTTCCCAGCGAGCGATCAACCGCTGCTTCGTGCCGGAAAGTCGATGCCAGATGTTCGGCAACGAATAGAATTGATGGTTGGCCCAGTGGAATCCTTCTTGAAGCTGTTCCGGGGTCATGCGGCTCGGCTGGTATACGACGTGTTTGCCGTCATATTTGGACCAGTCCCGGTCGAAGATCCGGCCCGCATTATTGTACCGATCATAGAGCGTGGTCCCCGGCAGCGGGGTCAGCACATTGAAGTAGGCCAGTTCTACCTGGTTCTTCGTCAAGAACTCCACGGCCCGCTCGAAGACCGCTTCGTCGTCGTTGTCGAACCCAAACACAATGCCCGGATTTACCATGATCCCGTAGTCGTGGAACATCTTGATTTCTTGCGCAAACTTCTGCACGCGGTTGAACGGCTTGTTCGTTTCATCCAGACAGTCTTCGTCGAGCGATTCCATCCCGACAAACACGGACACGCAGCCGCTTTCGGCGGCGAGTTTGACCATTTCCTCATCGTCGCCCAGAAAGAGCGTGGACTGACAGCCCCACTTGAGTTTTAGCGGCTTCAGCGCCGTCCAGAGTTCCCGGCAATACGTGCGGTTGCTGTTGTGCAAGTCGTCAACGAACGCGACGATGCTGCCGTCTTCGATGCCCACACGAATCTTGAGCGTCGCGAGAAAGGCGTTCCAGAGGGGTTCATCGCGGATCCGCTCGACCAGTTCGCTTCGAATCCAGCGTTGCACGTTCTGCAATTCGGTAATCACTTCCTCGACCGGCCGACGGCGCGTCGTTTTGCCGTTAAAGGGCGAGACGCTGCAAAACTCGCAATCGAAGTGGCAGCCTCTCGTCGTAAAGCTGCACTGTCTGGTCATATACGAATCTGGGCTCAGCAATTCGACACGCGGGCTCTTGTAGTTTTCCAGCGCAGGGAACGCCGTCATCTTGTACATCCGTTGCATCTGACCCGCTTCGTAGTCAGCGACCAATTGCGGCCATAGGTCTTCGGCTTCGCCACAGACGATCGCATCCGCGTGCTGCAGGGCTTCGTCCGGACAGTAGGTGGGATGAACACCCCCCATCACCACCGTCTTTCCCCGCTTGCGAAATTCCTTGGCGATCTCATAGGCGCGCGGGGCATAGCAGGTCATGATGGAGAGACCGACCATGTCGCAAGGGGTGTCGAAATCGATATCTTCCACCGCTTCATCCACCAAATCGACGTCCCAATAGTCCGGCGTATAGGCGGCAATCGTCGGCAAGCTCAGCTTGGGAAACCATACCGCCCGCCGTTCCGAAGCCGTCAGGTGATATTGGCTATCCCGAGGATAGGGATCGACCAACAGGAGCCGCTTGCCAGCAGCGGGCTTGAGCGGGTGACCTTGTCTCACAGGTTGGATCAGTTGCATCGGTCCCTCCTCCAATTCGACATCAGTGAATTCGTGCTAGTCCGGATTTCAACGCGTGCCTACCGGCCGTAACGGCGGTAGGTTTACATCTTGGCCCAGCGGTTCCACCACCGCTTGCGCGTCCGCGGCTTCCCGTTGTTTCGCATCCAGTGCTTCCTGTGCCTTCTGCCGTTCGATTATAGGGCCCACGCCGACATCCTCCGGAGGAATCGGCGGTCCGATGGTCCCGCAAGACACAACCAGCCCGGCCGCACAGGCGAGCCACACCCATTTCATGATAACACCCGCTCGAGTTCCTTGATCCGTTGTTCGACTCGGCCGCGAGCGGTGCTGCCGATCTGGCCTTTCCGATCGATCGCGGCCTGCACCGTCAGACGTGCAAAGACTCCCTTGTCGATGCGGTCGGAAAACCGGCGAAGCTCCGCCAGCGAAAACGAGGTCAGATCCTGACCGCGATCCAGCGAAGCCCGCACCAGTCGGCCGGTAATCGAGTGGGCTTCACGGAACGGCACACCCTTCATGACTAGATAATCGGCCAGTTCTGTGGCGAGAAGCAAGCCGCCTTGAACGGCCTGCTTGAGGGCCTCTCGATTCAGTCTGATCCGACGCATCAACTCCGTCAAGACCTGCAGGGAAGCCGACACGGTATCAAGCGCGTCAAACAGTGCCGGCTTGTCCTCCTGCAAGTCTCGATTATAGCTCAACGGCAGCGCCTTCATCGTGGTCAGCAGATTGATCAACTGGCCATAGACGCGGCCTGTTTTACCGCGAACCAGTTCTGGCACGTCGGGATTCTTCTTCTGCGGCATCATGCTGCTGCCGGTACAAAACCCATCCGGCAGATCCACGAACTGGAACTCCTGGGACGACCAGAGAATCAGCTCCTCGCTCAACCGCGAGAGATGCATCATCGCGATTGACAAGGCCGCGGCAATTTCAATCATGAAATCACGATCGGACACCGCGTCCAGACTGTTCGTCGTCACGTTCGGAAAGCCCAACAGCCTGGCCGTATAGCGACGGTCGACTGGATAGTTGGTGCCGGCCAAGGCTCCGGAGCCCAACGGCATCACGTTCAATCGCTTCTGTGCATCCCGGACACGACCCTTGTCGCGTTCGAGCATATCCACATAGGCCAACAGATGATGGGCGAACAGCACCGGCTGAGCCCGCTGCAAGTGCGTATAGCCTGGCATCGCCACGCTCCGATGAGCCTTCGCCTTGCCGACGAGGACGCGCTGAAGCTCTTCTAGCCGTTCAGCCAACAGATTGAGCTGGTCGCGAAGATAGAGCCGGATGTCCAAAGCGACCTGATCGTTCCTGCTTCGCCCTGTGTGCAGCTTGCCACCTAAGGGACCGATCAATTCCGTGAGTCGCCGTTCGATCGCCATATGAATGTCTTCATCCTGGAGCGCAAACTTGAACTTCCGTCGGTCGAACTCCACCCTTACCGATTCGAGACCCTTCACGATGGTGCGAGTTTCTCCGGGCGTCAACACGCGCGCTTTCCCCAAAGTCTTGCAATGGGCAATACTGCCTTGAATGTCATGAGCATAAAGCCGTCGATCGACCGCGACCGAAACGGTGAATGCTTCGACCAGACGGTTCGTGCGTTCCCGAAACCGCCCGTCCCAGGCCTTGACGCCCGCGGATCCGGCGCCTCTGCGCCCTTTCCCCTTCGCCATCAGGACGATGCCTTCTTCCGCTGGGCTCTGATCTTTAGTCGTAACGCGTTCAGGCGGATAAAACCCTCCGCGTCTTTCTGGTTATAGACCTCATCTTCTTCGAACGTTGCGATGTCGAGACGATAGAGCGAGTTCTTCGATTTCCGTCCTGCCAGGGTACAGCTGCCCTTATAGAGCTTCACGCGGGCCGTTCCGGTCACATCCCTTTGCGCGTCGTCGATGGCCTTCTGCATCATGTCACGCTCCGGGCTGAACCAATAGCCGTTATAGATCAGATCCGAAAAGCGCGGGATCAGACTGTCCCTGAAATGGAGCACCTCGCGATCCATCGTCAAGGACTCCAGGCCGCGATGGGCCACGTGCAGAATCGTTCCACCCGGAGTTTCGTACACGCCGCGAGACTTCATGCCGACATAGCGGTTCTCGACCAGATCGACTCGCCCGATACCATGTGCGCCACCCAATTTATTCAGATGGGCGAGCAGCGTGGCCGGACTCATCTTCTTGCCGTCGACCGCCACCGGGTTACCGGCTTCATACTCGATTTCGACTTCCAGGGGCTTGTCCGGCGCCTTTTCCGGCGAAACCGTCATCTGGAAGATCTCATCCGGCGGCGATTCCCAGGGATCTTCGAGAATGCCGCCTTCGTAGCTCACATGAAACAGATTGAGGTCCATGCTATAGGGCTTCGCCTTGGTGGCGGTGACCGGAATGCCGTGGCGGTCGGCATATTCGATCAGCTCGCGGCGCGACCGCATCTTCCATTCGCGCCAGGGCGCAATAATCTTCAAGCCGGGCGCGAGCGCCATGTAGGTCAATTCAAACCGGACCTGATCGTTCCCCTTTCCCGTAGCGCCATGGGACACGGCCTCTGCGCCTTCTTTCAAGGCGATTTCAGCCTGGCGGCGAGCGATGAGCGGGCGCGCAATCGAAGTGCCCAGCAAATAGCAGCCTTCGTACATCGCGTTGCCACGCAGCATGGGGAACACGTAATCTTTCACGAATGTTTCGCGCAGATCCTCAACGTAGACCTTCTTCACGCCGAGCTTCTGGGCTTTGGCCTTGATAGCTTGGAGATCCTCCCCCTGTCCGAGATCGGCGCAAAAGGCAACGACCTCGGCATCGTAGGTTTCCTGCAACCATTTCAAAATGACGGAGGTGTCGAGCCCTCCGGAATAGGCCAGCACGATTTTCCTGATTGCACGACTCATCGTAGACCTTGTCTCCTCTTCCCTAAGAGTTTCGTCAAAATCGCCTTCTGCATGTGGAGACGATTCTCTGCCTGGTCGATGATGACCGACTGCGGGCCGTCCAAGACTTCCGCCGTGATTTCTTCCCCGCGATGCGCAGGCAGACAGTGCATTACGATCGCATCGGGCTTGGCCTTGCCGACCAAGCGGCTGTTCACCTGATAGGGAGCCAATACTTTCAGTCTCCGAGCCTGTTCCCGCTCGCGCCCCATGCTGATCCAGACATCGGCGTAAATGACGTCCGCTTCCTTTACCGCTACCTGGGGATCGTGGCCCAGTTCGATCACTGCACCGGTCTTGACCGCCTCGATACGCGCCACATCCACCACGTGTTGATCAGGCTGATAGCCGGACGGACACCCGAGGGCGATAGTCATGCCCATTTTTGCCGCAGCCTCAATGAGGGAATTTGCCACATTGTTGCCGTCTCCGACATACGCGATCTTGATGCCTTTGAGCCTTCCCTTCTTTTCCAGAATAGTGAGCAAATCCGACAAGGCCTGGCACGGGTGACTCAGATCCGTGAGACCGTTGATCACCGGCATCGTCGCCTCGCGTGCCCACTCTTCAACCGTCGTATGATCGTAGGTGCGAATGACGATACCGTCGAGATAGCGCGACAGGACGCGCGCCGTATCCGCTACGCTTTCTCCGCGCGACAACTGGATGTCAGCCATCGGAAGCACCAACGCATGGCCGCCGAGCTGGTTCATCCCCGCTTCGAACGACACCCTGGTCCTGGTCGAAGGCTTCTGGAACAGGAGCCCCAGCGTTTTCCCCGGAAGCAAGGGGTGCGCAATGCCGCGATGCTGCTTGTCCTTGAGCTGCGCCGCAAGCGTCAACAGGCTTTCCACTTCTGCCTTGGAGATGGCGGCGACGTCCAGCAAATCCTTGGCCAGTCCAGATGTGCGCAGCGATGGTGATTTCATGGAGACCCCCGCGTTCAACGCGCCGATGTCTGAGCCGCGTGCCGATCGAAGATCTGCGACAGCACCTCAATGAGACGATCGATCTCCGCTTGGGTAATGATCAAGGGGGGGACGAAGCGGAGCACATGGTCGCCGGTCGCGTTGATCAAAATCCCGCGTTTGAGACAATCGCTGACCACCGTCTTGGCATCCATTTCCACTTCGATCCCTTGCAACAGGCCCAGGCCCCGAACGTCCCGCACCATATGGTGGCGGTCCTTGCATTCCGATAGACCCTTACTCAAATAGTCGCCCATGCGGCGGGCTTGATCGAGCACGCGGCCTTCGAGGAGGACGCGCAAGACTGCCAGTGCTGCGGCGCAGGCCAGTGGATTTCCGCCAAACGTCGACGCGTGCGATCCCGGCCCAAAGGCCTTCGCGACCTTGGCCGTGGCCAGGCAAGCCCCGATCGGCACACCACCACCCAGCCCCTTCGCCAATGTCATCACATCCGGCTGAACGCCCATCTGCTCGTAGGCGAACAGTGTTCCCGTTCGCCCCATGCCGGTCTGCACTTCATCGAAGATCAGGAGAATGTCTTTTTGCGTGCAGAGTTCACGGACCGCCTTGAGATAGTCGCGGTCGGCAACATGCACACCCCCTTCGCCTTGAATGGGCTCGAGCATAATTGCGGCGGTCTTGTCGTTCACCACTTGCTCAAGCTCTGCGAGATGATTGAACGCGACGTAAGAAAACCCAGAGAGCAGGGGATCGTAGCCCTTCTGCACTTTTTCCTGGCCGGTGGCAGTCAACGTCGCCATCGTGCGGCCATGGAAGGACTGCTTCATAGTGATGATCCCAAACCGGCCGGCGCCATACTTGTCGTGCGAATAGCGACGGGCAAGTTTGATCGCCGCTTCGTTTGCCTCTGCGCCGCTGTTGCAGAAAAAGGCCTTGTCGGCAAATGAATGGTCCACCAGCATTTGAGCCAGCTTTACTTGTGGTTCTGTGTAGTAGAGGTTGGACGCATGGATCAGCTGAGCCGCTTGCTTCTGGATCGCCAAGACCAGATCCGGGTGCCCATGCCCAAGAATATTGACGGCAATTCCCCCGACAAAATCGATGTATTCACGGCCTTCAAGATCGTAGACCTTCGTGCCGCGTCCGCGCACAATCGAGATCGGCTGACGGGTGTAGGTGTCCATCAAGTACTGTTCAGCACTTCGCTTGAGTTCCTCAGTCGGCATGGCAGACCTATCCCCTTGTAAAGTAAGGGAAGCTAGCACAGGAAGCGCGGGAAAGCAACCTCAAGCGAGACCAAGAGATTTGACGGCAAGGGCTCGATGTCCTCCTGACGCCAGCCCCCAGCGATGTGATAGTCTCTGAAAGATGAAATTCTGTGCGCAATGCCAACGACAGAACCAAGACGACGCCAACTTCTGTTACCAGTGCGGGACTGATCTTGCAGCATCCGAAGAAAAGTCCGCCGGTGCCTCGACCATCTACGCGAGTCGGGCGGATAGCGATCTTTGGCGTGCCTTCATCGGGCCTAACGCCGATCGCTACCTGGAGCAATTCAAGAAGTTCGGCACCGACCAGTCCCCGAAGTTCGCACTGACATGGAATTGGCCGGCCTTCCTGTTCATCTCATTCTTATGGTTTCTCTATAGAAAAATGTACCTGTACGCGGCGGTCTATGCGATCGGGCCGATAGTGTCCAGCTACCTCACCGGCGACATGACGAGTGGCCTCGTGTGGAGCGTGGTGGCAGGGGCCACGGCGAACTACGTCTACTATTGGCATTGCCGGGAGCAGATTGGAGCAATTAAACAGCAGGCCTGGAACGACCCGGTGAAACAGGAAATGACTATAAAAGAGTCCGGAGGTGTGCAGCCCTATGTGATTGGGGTAGGTGTGGTGCTCTATGTGCTTTTCTCGATCGCGATGATGAAGATGATTCAAGAAGGATCGTTGGATACCGGCAAGTCGCCGAGTAAACCCGCCAGACCGGCTGCTTCGAGCAGTGCGTAATCGAGAACCTATCGCTCGCGCTGCCAGTTGATCCAAGCTTGAAACCAAACAAGATCCTGCTCGTAGGCCGCGCCGCCCGAGTCGGCCGACTCCTGTTTCTGGTCCAACTGGGTATAGGTGCGCGGCCAGTTTTTTTGCCACCAGGACTTGAGCTCATCAGGACCGTAGGCCTGACCATTTTGATTGAGAATACCGGCTGCGGTGCAAAGCGGCGCGACGAGCGGCCAATAGCGATCCTTCCCGAGGCCAAGACTTCGAAAATGTTCGCGTAATAAAAACACCACCCAGAGTTCGGCGCTATTCCTCTTGTTGTGTTTGAACGGCTGCGTCTGCCGGAGCGGCACCGGATCGAACGCCTTCACGACCGACGTATAGTCCGGCCCGCCATAGCTGCCGGCCGCTTCGGCCACCCCCTCGACGATGTTGGACAATTCGAGTTCCGCCACAGGTGCAGGGCTGATGCTCTTGCCCGGTGGGGTGTCGGACAGCGGACTGGGAGTGGTGAGCAATTCGATTAACGGCTTGAGCTCGCGCAAACGCGCGGCAGCGGCCTTTAGAATCTGTTCCGATTCGAGCCAATAGTCCGGATCGTTCTTCGTAAGTCGCTCTCGGCCTGACGGGGGCAAGACGGTCGGCACCCAGTACCGCATCAACACGAACAGCATGTAATCCACCTGGCCGCCGACCTGAGCAATGCGATCGAGGAGACTACCGGCCGCCGCTTCCTTGAAAAAGGACTGAGCACGGTCGGCCACATGCAGCCGTTCGCCCATACCGATCCACCAAGCTTCAAGTGCCGGCCAATTCCTGTCGGACGATGGCGTGGTGGTCATACGTAAGTGCGGCCCGCTGAAATCGTGCGGCATGGTACTGCCGCAGTTTCCTGAAAGCAACGCTTGACTTGGAGACGTGATCCAGTATTCTGGGTCCTGTGCTGGCCCCCAATCTGCCTGGGAGGGAGAAGAGATGGGTCGCTTAGTTCTGCTACGTCACGGTGAATCGCAATGGAATTTAGAGAACCGGTTTACCGGCTGGGTCGATGTGCCGCTCTCATCTCGAGGCGTTCAGGAGGCGAAGAACGCCGGCGAGAAATTGCGTCCGTACCGGTTCGATCGAGCATTCACGTCCGTGTTGCAACGAGCGATTGACACCTTGCGGCTCGCACTCGAAGTGATCGGACAAACGGGCATCCCTATCGAGAAGGACAAGGCCTTGAATGAACGGATGTACGGCGAATTGCAAGGCCTCAACAAGGCGGAAACAGCCAAAAAGTATGGTGACGATCAAGTGAAGATTTGGCGGCGCAGCTATGACGTCCCCCCCCCGGGCGGGGAAAGTCTGAAAGATACCGCCGAGCGGGTGTTGCCCTATTACGATAAGGCCATCAAGCCCCATGTCTTAAAGGGCGAGACGATTCTGATTGCCGCGCACGGGAACAGTCTGCGCGCACTCGTGATGGAACTGGAACGGCTGTCGAGGGAACAGGTCTTGGAGCTGAATATTCCGACAGGAGCACCGTTGCTGTATGAGCTGGATTCGAGCGGGAAGGTGATCAATCACCGTTACCTCTAAGTGAAAATTGATTCGCGCTCGCATCTTGTTGCTCTCACTCCCCTGTGCTAGCATCCGCCGGCTATGCTCCGACTTCGCGCAACTCGCCCTTCCCTCGCCTGTGCAGCAGTCCTGTTGATAATGGCCGCATTCACTCAGCCAGCCCGAGCCGACGACAATCGCTGGGGCTTTGGAAGCGGACTCGGCTTTACATCCGGCACCGTGGACGGCACCGTCTTCACGCTCGGATTCAATCTCGACTACTACCTCGACAGGAACTTTTCCGTTGGACCGATGATGCTGATCAGCCCAACAGGTGACCTGTTTCAAATCTCCATGGCTGGCGTCGGACGCTATCACTTTCGACTGAACAACGGCGTGAATCTGGTCCCCTTCGTCGGTTTCGGATTGACCCATGTGGATCTCGACCGAGGCACCGGCCCAGGAAGCATTGACCGGAACGACACCAGCTGGTACGTGCCGATCGGTCTCTCATTCGAATATCAGGTCGTCCACAACATCGCGCTCACCTCGACACTGATCGTGAATCTCCACGACATCAACCTCTCACCTTCCTTGCCTGACAAAGACCGCACGAGTGTCTCTCTTCTCTTCGGCTTCAATTGGGGACCGTAACGAATAATGAAATAGCTGGCTCTTTAAGCGTGCCCCGCGCTCGTCAGGAGCAATAGGCTGAAGAAGCACTTGAAGATGTACGGGGTGAGTCGGCGGCCGGGTCACGCAGCTTTTGCCGGCCGCCAGCGGAGACCGACGTTCAGCAATTCTTGAAGCAGGTTCTTGTACGGATAGCTGGCCTTTTCAGCCGAGTCGGCAAAATCCTCGTTGTGGGCGATTTGTGGGTTGGGATTGGCTTCGAGCACATAGACGTGCCCGCGTTCATCCATCCGCATATCGATACGCGCATAGCCGCTCAACCCTAAGGCCCTATAGACCCGTTTCGCAAGATTCTGAATCTCCTCAGCCTTGCCCTCTGGAAGACCCTTCGCCTCTTTCGACGTGATGCCGTACTTGTCTTGATACTTGCGGCTCCATTTCACCCGTTCTGTAGCGATGCGGCGGGCCTCGTCAGGCAGTTTGTCCATCTTGAGCTCCCATACGGGCAGCGCTTGCAAGTGGCCGTTCCCGAAGACGCCGACATAGAGTTCGCGCCCCTCGATATACCGTTCGACCAGCGCCCCGGTCCCGACGCTCAGATGGATGAACGCCACGCGCTCTTTGAGTTTCCCATCCTCATGAACAATCGACGCCTGTGAAATCCCGAGCGATGCCTCTTCGGTAACAGACTTCACGATCAACGGGAATGAGAGCCCCTTCGGCCGCTTGACCGTTCGCCCTTGCGGCACGACTATGAACTCCGGAAACGGAATCTGGTGAAATGAGAATAATTGTTTCGACAAAACCTTATCGCGCGCCAACATCAACCCACGCGGGTTGCAGCCCGTGTAGGGCATGTGCAGCAACTCGAGATATGACACGACGTTCTGGTCGTATACGGAAATGCCATCGAATTCTTCAAGCAAGTTGAAGGCAATGTGCGGTTTCCATTCCTCTACTGCAGTCCTGATGACGCCGAGATCATTCTTGACGCCGAGCGGTTTCACCTCGTGTCCCAGTTTCCGCAACGTCGTCACCACGTCATATTCCGTTTTCCATTCAGCCTGCGACGGATCACTTCCATTGAGCGATTCCGGGGGGACCAAGTCTGCGTGCATAAGGACGAGGACGCGCAGTGGTCTCATACCGCCACCTTATGCCGCCCGCTGCGCAGATAGTTCATTGTATGAACGGTCAGCAAGATCGTGAAATCCAATTTCGCCTGCTCCTCGGGGATCGGCAGACGCAGCTGCAATTCTCGGCAGCGCTGAATCATGTCTTCGAGAACCTGATCGATCGTGTACTGATACTCGCCGGTCCAACTGGCAACCTTGCGACGGACCTCACGGCGAAACCGATTCAGGAAGGTTGCTGCGCTCATCTTCTCGCCATGGACCGAGGCATCTGAAAATAATCGCTTGAGATCTGGATCGTACGACGACGAGCGCGCAATGCCGTAATGGTTCCGCTTGTGCTCGTAGTGCTCGCGCAAGGTTCTTTTTAGGGCCGGCAGCGGATCGACCTGTTCGGTCGTCGTCACGGTCGGGGCCACGCCGACCAGGCCCTGCATGAGACCGTCCATGTATTGCAATTTTCGCAGGACGGGCCAACCCTTATAGCGATCGGCCCACATCGACTGTGGCGTCAACCAGACCGCAAAAGTCTCCGCAAAGTCTTCATCCGGATGACTCTGGGCATACCAGACATCGAGGTGCCGTACAAAGCTACGGCTATAGGGTCTCGGGCTGTAGTACTTGGGATAGGGATCGGAGGAACGGCCGAAGATGTGCTGCCTGGTGCGGAGTCGCCGGATCCGATAAGCGTTTTCGATGGCGTGCCCGGTTTCATGCCGCAGGATGCGCATGCACCACGCCGGGGTACCTCCTTCAACTTCGAACATCTGGGCCAACTCGAGTTTCATGAGACGCGGATGGGCCAGATAAAACGGAATCGCGATTCCAGGCACACCGTCCGGGGTGAACCATTCGTTGGACATCCAGAAGTGAGGACGGAAGCGGAGCTGCTTGGCCTCAAGCTCGTCATGGAGCTGTTGGATATGTCCCGATAAGAAGGGGCTGTCTATGGTGACGTTGAGACGGAACATGGGAAGGTCCAGCAATTTCTCGTCGGACCAAGAGGCCCAAACCGGCTCCGGTTGACTGGATTCAGACGCTGGCGCTTTTTGAACATTCGGTCGCGACATAATCCCTTCATTATCTTTTAGAAATATAGCAGGTCGTACCGTCGTTCCCCCTTGATCCTCGCTCACCGAGTCCCAGTCGTGATGCAGAATTGGGGAAAATTGTCGCTTCTGTCCAAGAATGAACCGCAAAGAATGACTGGCAGCATGACTCCTCATCGAACAGTGGGGAGGCGCGAGATGAGAGAGGGCGTGGCTTCCCAGATCCTATCGATCACCGACCAGACATAGAGGCGTGCACGTTCAAGGTCTTTTTCCCATTCTGGCAGTGCTTCATGCACGTCAAGGATCGGTTCGTCGCGCTCGAAGCACACGTGATTGAACAGAGGCACGTCACGCTCAAAACGCTCGCGAATAAACGCCTGATGGTTGCGCCCCATCGCGATGACAAGATCCGTCTTCTCGATCATTTCCTGGGTGAGTTGGCGCTGAACATGCCCTGTGATATCGGCTCCTTTGAGGCTGAGCCTCGTCTGAACCCATTCGTGAACGGATTGGGGGTTGGCATCAATACCGGCTGATCCGACCAGACACGATGATTGCCCCCCAAGCATCATCTTCAGCGCCTGTTCCGCCGCAAGACTTCTGAAGATGTTCCCCGTGCAGACAAACAGCACTGACTGAATCGGCTTCTGCCATTCCTTCATTGTATCCTTACCTGCCTTCCTGTCCGAGGATCGACAGCGGATCAAACGGACGCGTACAATACCACTTGATGTCCCACACCGCTCCTCAACGCCAGCCATTTCCAAGATTGGACGATGCAACCGAACAGTTGCAAACACGAATACTGCGCCAAGTCGGGCAAACGATCAGCGACTACGGCCTGATCGAAGCAGGCGACAAGGTCATGGTCTGCCTTTCAGGCGGGAAAGACAGTTATGGCCTGCTTGATTTCTTGCTCGTGTTACAACGGCGCGCGCCGATACGCTTCGACCTGGTTGCCGTCAACCTGGACCAGAAACAGCCCGGCTTTCCAGCGCATATTCTGCCTGAGTATCTCACGTCGGTTGGAATTCCGTTCCATATCGAAGAACGGGACACTTATTCGATCGTCAAACGGCTGATCCCTGAAGGACAGACGACCTGCTCGCTCTGCTCTCGACTCCGCCGCGGACATCTCTACCGCGTCGCCACTGAACTGGGGGCCACAAAAATCGCGTTGGGCCATCACCGTGACGACATTCTCGAAACGCTGCTCTTGAATCTTTTGTTTACCGGAAAACTGAAAACGATGCCTCCGAAATTGCGCTCAAAAGACGGTCGGCATCTGGTCATTCGTCCGCTGGCCGCCGTGCGGGAGGCCGACCTCGCGCGTTACGCGGAACAGCGGGCATTCCCCATCATTCCCTGTGACCTTTGCGGCTCGCAAGAGGATCTCAAACGCAAACAGGCGAAAGCATTCTTACGCGAATGGGAGCACCGGGTGCCTGGCTGCACGGACAGCATGTTCGCAGCGCTGTCCAACGTCGCCCCGTCACTGCTGTTGGATCGGCAACTGTTCGACTTTTCGTCCTTGCATCTTGAGAAAGCCCAGGAAGGCGACGAAGACGCCTGGCTGGATCAGGACGGTGCTTAGGGTTTGAGTTTGGCAGAAAAGAGCTTGCGGAACTTCGCGACTTTCGGTCCCACCACCGCGGTGCAATATCCCTGGAATGGATTCCGTGCGAAGTATTCCTGGTGATAGGCTTCCGCTTCATACCAGGTTGTTGCCGGTACAACCTCCGTGAGGATGGGGTTCTTATGGACCGGTTCTTTTGTGAAGGACGCAATGACTTCTTCAGCGATCTTCTTCTGCTCGGCAGTGTGATAGAAAATGCCAGATCGATATTGAGTGCCGACATCGTGCCCCTGGCGGTTCAAGGTCGTCGGGTCGTGCATGACGAAGAATACTTCGAGTAACTCGCGATAGGTTATGAGATCCGAATCAAACGTGATCCGGATTGCTTCCGCATGTCCGGTGTCTCCTCCGCAGACCGCCTCATAGGTCGGCCGCTCTACATGTCCGCCGATGTAGCCGGATTCCACCGAGACGACCCCTTTTAACTGATCGTAGACTGCTTCAAGGCACCAAAAGCAGCCTCCGGCAAGCGTGGCAATCTCTTGTTTCATCGTCTCGTTGTTCCAGACAGTTCAATTATCGGAACAGTCATTTGTGGTGGAAGCCTGTTGTTTCTTGCATCTCAGTGATGGCACTTTATCACAGAGAAGAAGATGGCTGCGAGAATGACATGGCACAGAGCTGTGAGAGGAGAACCGTTCCTTACGCGGGGGGGTCTGCTTTAAGATCAGCTATGACCTGCGTTAACTTCACCCGTTCGTCCGGTTGCAAGGCGACAAACTTTAACCCGAAGGTCTTTCCTTTTACCCAACGAACCTGCGCTTCATCGATTCGCAATGGCCAACTGAGACCAGGTGCATAGATTCGGCATTCGAAGGATGCACCGACGACCACGGGTTGATCCGTTTCGATTCGACAGCCCCCATCGGAGAGATCCAGTGTCTTTCCTTGTCCCTCGCGTTGCCCACCTGAAAACGTGCTGCGAAACTGGGCAGTAAATCGCGGGTGCAATCTCTTTTCCGTGCAACGCTCCTTTTTCAACGCCTGCGATCTCACAGCCATGCGGGGTGAACCTCCATCAATATGCTCAAGATTACTTCGGCCAGTGTTGTTTGCCCTTCAAACCTCATCCTCCACGAAGCAAAGCACCCCGACGCTTCTCAATCGAATGCGCCGGGGTGCTTCTTCTCTGCTGCTAAGCCTCAGGCTATTTCTTCTTGACGGTCAACAAGACATGTCCACGACGATTTTGCTGATAACAGGACTCGTCGTGTTCCATGCAAAATGGGCGTTCTTTGCCATAAGAGACGATTCCTACTTGCTTAGGGCTGATCCCCATCTCGGTGAGATAGCTGCGGGCGCTCTTGGAGCGCTTGTCACCGAGCACCATGTTGTAGTCTGACGTCCCCCGTTCGTCGCAGTGACCTTCAACTTTCAGCACGGCACCAGGATGCTCTTTCAACCACTTGGCATTGTGATTCAGTGCGTCCATTCCTGAGTCAGACAACGTCCATTGGTCGTACCCAAAGAAGACATCTTGCAAGCCAGCTTCCATCGCAGCTTTTTCTTCTTTCGTCAGTTCCGCGTGCTGTCGGATACCGCTATAGGCTGGCGAGACGGAGGCTATACCGCCGCCGTGTGACAGGTATTCATCGGAGGGGTTTTGTGAAAATCCACTTAACTCGCCGCGGGAACTACCCTGGCCCATTGCGGGGAAATCGGGATTGACACCTTGACCATTCCCTCCAGATCCACCTGCCGTCTGGTCGCCGTCCGACTGCAACCATTTCATGCTGCATCCCTGCGCGCCCAGTAAACCTATACCTAAAGCCGCAACTAGAGCGATTTTCCCGAGACTGGGCTTCATACATCCCCCATTAAATTTTTGTGTTGTGAAACTGTACTAGGACAACTATAGCACCGGTTCCCCATACTCGTGCCTGGAGAGGAGCGTGCCTCAATCCTGTTGAATTATCAGAGAATTCTAACCAGTAATTTAGGGGACGGCGCGTAGATTTTGGCGCGAGGGCTTATTTTTGCGGCAGTGAGTGGACTTCGGAGTAGTCCATCTAAAATTGAGCCGACCGTCGGTCAGCCCAGCGCACGGGACGCATGACCGTGCTCAATGCCGCAACCGCACAAATCATGGCCAGCATGGCCAAACCCATGAGTAGGAAAAACCCGGCCCGTATATCGTGGAGGATGATGTGATTCATACTTTCCCCCCTCTTAGGCGAGGGTGGCGTTTATCGAGTATGCCACCCGCAGGTGCAGATCCATGGAGCAATCGGATCGTGCTTCGTCAACCAACGTCCACAGCAGGGGCAATGCCTTGTCCAGACATGCCTTGATCCGTGGTCCGGGAGCCTCCCTTCTGAAGATCTATCCTGGTTATAGGATACCACTCCTTGGACCCTCCCGTCTCTTATGTATCCTCTTTTAAGCTACAGCTAGAAACTTTGAGAATCTATGCAGCTTTCGCGGGGGGACAATACCGCGTAGAAGGGGGAAAGTTTGATTTCGACTAACTAGTTGAAGCCAAAGGGGGTCTGATATGGCTGGTGCGCCCGGCAGGAAATGAACCTGCGACCTGCGGGTTCGAAGGCTGATTAGGATAACTTTCTAACTCCCTGTCTGAACTCTGGTTTCCCGCTTTTTTATAAAATTTCCGGAGCTTAGACGCTTCTATCCGTTGCAGCCATTTCTGTACGTTTTAGTCTTTTCGCTCCGCTTCGAGCACAAAATAAGCACAGCAAAAAGAAGATCCGACTAGCGGTTCTTCGCTCCAAAGGTCAGCGACAAGCGCTCATGGAAAGATCCCCTGATCTTTCCGCCCAACCCTATTCTCGTGAGGTCCTAGTTGGCCACGATTATCTGTTCTTCCTTGAATTGATGATCCCGGTAGGCAGCCAACGTTGAAGCCAGGCGGGTTTTCAACTCCAGGCGTTTGGGCTTGCCTGTAGAAGTGTAAGGAACGTCTCGCCCCAAAAGAATGACCTTGGGACACTTGGAGAACGGGAGCAATCGGCGGCAGTGCTCAAGCAGATCCGACTCGATCGGCAGAGAGTTGCCGTCGCGCGGGACCACATAAGCGGCGATCTCCTCCCCGTAGTAGCGGTGATCGAACGGCACAGCCATTGCGAATTGGACGAGCGGATGACTCTTCAACGCGTCGTCAATTTCAAGGGGAGAGATATTGACGCCGCCTCGAATGATCAATTCCTTCAGACGGCCTGAAATAAAGAAAAACGGTCGGCCCTGTTTGTCTCGCGCGTAGAATCCCTCGTCGCCCGAACGGAACCAGCCCCATTTGAATGACTCTTCATTGGCGTCGTCCCGCTTGAAGTACCCGTTGCAGACGGTCCTACCACGGATGCAAATTTCTCCACGCGACAGTTCAGGCAGCGGCTGCCCATGATCGTTCAGGATGCTCATCGAGTTATGCCGCAACGGTACACCGATAGAGGGAAACTCGTAGTTTCTAAGCCAGTGACGGTGTTCCTCCAACGACAGATCATTCGGGAGAAAACAGGAATAACAGGTCGTTTCCGATAAGCCGTAGCCATGTCGGATCGGAAAATGAAATCGCTCTTCGAAGCGTAGGGCCGTGTCTTTGAGTAATGGGCCCGCACCGCAGATAAAGCCACCAAAACGGTCAAGCTGGTACGCAGTCAAATTTTCGTTCCCATCGAGGAGAAACTCGAGCAAGGTGGGGACAACGCTGACGCAGGTGACCTGCTCCTCGTGGATTTTTCGCCAGAAGGTCGTGCTTTTGAATTTGCGATTCAGGACGACGCTTCCTTTGCAATAAAAGGGGGTGATGAGCGTGACCACCATTCCGTTCACATGATGGATCGGGAGCACACACATCAAACGATCGTTCACGTTGAAGCGATGCCAGTCGGCGATCGCATCGGCGTCGATCAACAGATTCTCCGCGGTCAGGACCACCCCTTTGGGCGGGCCTGTAGTTCCGGATGTGTAGACGATAAGCGCTTCATCAGCCAGGCTGGAGGCATGAGGCGTGAGGCGAGCAGGCATAGAGGCCGCTTCCCTCTTGCCTCTAGCCCAGTGCCCCGGGCCTCCCAAGAAACCTTCGTCATTCAGTGCAACCACATGCCGCAAGACGGGCAGGTTTGGCTGAAGTTCGTTCACTTCCTCGAGGTAACTGTGCCAACAACAGACCGCTGAGGCCTCCGAATGCTCCAGGATAAAGCGTTTCTTATCTGTTGGTTCTTCCACGTTGATCGGCACGACCGTGATTCCCAAAATCCATGCGGCAAAATACAGCACCACGGTGACATCATGGTTGAACAGGATCGTCGCCAGGCGGTCTCCGCGCCGGAGACCGACCTGATCGTGAAGAAAGCCGGCCGTCTGTTGGACAACTGTGCCGAACTCGGCATAGCTGTACGTGTAATGGAGCTGCCGGTCGTCGTCGTAGTAGGTCAAAAACGGTCGATTGACCAGCTCCCGATCATAAATGCGGGATTTGAAGAAGTCCGCGAACGAACTCCAGGGCAACGTCAGGGAATCACCGTCCATCCGCCGTGCCTGCGCGATATGCTCAGTGACGGCGATCAATGGAGACATACTCCCTCATCGACGGTCCCGTGTAGAGCGCGCGGGGCCTGATCAACCGGTTGTGATCCTGCTGTTCGATGACGTGGGCGCACCAGCCGGTGATGCGCGAGCAGACGAAGACCGGCGTATAGAGTTGGCGCGGAATGCCCATGAGGAGGTAGGCCACGGCCGTATAGAAGTCGAGATTGGGATAGAGGCCTTTCACCTGCTGCATGAGACGATCGACGGTGGTCGCAATCTCAAACCAACGGCTGTCACCGCATATCCGGCTCAATGACTCTGCCTGCTGCTGGATGATCGCCGAACGCGCGTCACCTTTCTTGAGGACGCGATGGCCGAATCCCATGATCCGGCGTTTCTTGGCGAGAGCCTCCCGTACCCACCGTTCCGCTCGCTCTGGACTCTTGATGTCGACAAACATTTCTGCGACAGCCTCATTGGCTCCCCCGTGGAGCGGCCCTTTGAGTGTGCCGATTGCCGAGGTGATGGCTGAATGCAGATCCGTCATCGTCGAGGCAGTCACACGGGCCGAGAAGGTGGAGGCGTTGAATTCATGTTCCGCATAGAGCGTGAGTGACCGATCAAGCACGCGGGCCATGGCTTTCGCTGTGTCGTCACCGCTCCTGCCCGTGAGCATGTGGAGGAGTCTCTCGGCGAAGCTCATATCAGCGCGTGGCTGCACGAGGAGTGTCCCATTCGCGAATCGATGGGCTTTCGCGATGATCAGAGGGATTTGCGCCAGTAATCGGAGTGATTTGCGAACGTTCGCCTCGTGGGAATTGTCCCCGGCATCCGCATCGGTCATCCCCAGCAGCGAAACACTAGTCCTCAGAATGTCCATCGGATGCGAAGTAGGAGGGATCGTGCCAAGAAACGTTTCGACAGGGCCGGGCAGAGTGGACTGTGCCGCAACCTGTGCCGCGAAACCTTTCAACTCCCTGTGTGTCGGCAGCTTGCCGTAAAGCAGCAGATAGGCCACCTCCTCGAAGGTCGCCTTGTCCGCTAAATCGCTGACCGCGTATCCGCAGTATCGCAGGCCTCCCTCGCCTTCATCCACATGGCACAAGGCCGTTTCACCAGCGAGGACTCCGTCGAGGCCCGGGCTGTACCGCTGATTGTTTGTCATCTCAACCGTCTGCATGGTCATCATCCGTTGAGTGAAAGTGCCGATCACGTTGCTCGTACTCCGCATACCGCAGCAGGTCATAGAGCTGTTGCCTGGTGTACATCTGACCCAGGAGGTCGCGCTGCGAACCCCGGCTTTTCAGCTCCGAGAGCATCTGGTCGATGGCCTTTGTCGCCATGCGCAGGGCCGTGACGGGGAACAGCACGAGACGATAGCCGAGATCCTCGAACTCGCCCACGCTCAGGTATGGAGTCTTGCCGAATTCGGTCATGTTGGCCACCAGTGGTGCTTTTCCTCCTTC
>CAMLHQ010000014.1 GCA_946479785.1 uncultured Nitrospira sp. | reverse complement strand
GACATCCTCCGGCAGAACACACGCATCCTGAAAGAGCCAGCTCCCTCCGTTGGTGTCTCTTCACTCGGGGAATCGAACATCACCATTGCCGTCGAGCCTTGGACCTCCGTCGCTGACTACGGCGCGGCTCAAGGAGAAGTGAATCAGGCGATTTTAGGAGAATTCCGCGCCCATCACATAGAACGTTTTATTCAAGAGGTCCGTATCATCAACGACCCGAGCCGCGCGTTGCAGGCTTGATTCTTTCTTCGCTGACAATCCCGGTCTGACTGCGCCAATTCGGGATCATCTTCTTCACCAGCGTCGAATTTTAAATTTGCGCCCGACTGTAAATTGAGGTATACAGCTACGGCTTTTCTGAAGGAGCCGCTTCCATCCATCGACTCTGCGACGTTCTCACATGTGTGGGGATGTTTGGAATCGTCACTGGGGAGGGCCCGCTCGCATGGAGGGTTTGATGAGGGTGCATTCGTGGATTCTTGCGCTGGTGATCGCGTGCCTTGTTGGATTCGACCTGAACGCAGAAGCCCAAACTGCGCAGCCTACGCCGGAAATGGCGCCCTTCGACACCGTGAAGTTAAAGGACGGAAGCGTCATCTATGGCGAAGTCCTCGAAATGGCCGGCGGAATTCTGTTTCTCAAAACCTCCTCGAGTCCGGATAATCTGATCAAGCTCAAATGGGACGACCTGACAACTCTCTCGGTCAACCATCCACTCCCGTTCCATCTCAAAGAAGGCACGATTCTCAACGGAACCGCCACGGCGGGGCCGGACGGGACGTTGAACATTCTGGCAGAACCGCTCAAGGGTTCGCTGACGGTGCCGATGAGTTCCGTGACGTCGCTCAATCCGTTGGTTCAACCACCGGTGATCTATACCGGGAACCTCAACGGCGCCTATTCGCAAACCACAGGAAACAGTCACTTACGAAACGCCAGCCTGCTCGGCGAGTTGGTGGCGCGAAGCGAACAGCTGCGACTCACGATGAACGCCCGCTATGTGTATGGCGACAACGCCAACACGCTGATCGCACGGAACGCCCGCGGTACCATCAAGCTGGACTTCTTCATCACTAAACGATTCTTCTGGTTCGCCTCAGCCTACTTTGAAAACGATCAATTCCAGGACCTCAAGCTTCGCACGGCGCTCGCCAGCGGTCCCGGCTACCAATGGGTCGATCGGGGAGACTTTTCAGGAATCCTCAAGGACATGACCTTTTACACGGAAGGCGGTTTGGCCTACTTCAATGAAGATTTCAACGTCGCCCCCGACCAAGCGAGTTTCCGCGCACGTCTGTCTGCGAAATTGAATTGGCCGCTCTTCGACGAGCGCATCACGCTCTATCACTTCAGCGAATTCTTCCCCTCCCTTGAGAACACATCGAACTATTATCTCACAATGGACAACGGAGTCCGGTTCAAGATCTGGGAAGGGTTCGTGAGCGGCTTTCAGGTCACAACGCGATACAATAGCCGGCCGGCCGCCGGGACCGGCAATACGGACAATCTGTATCTCATGACCCTTGGATACGCTTTCGACACGACCAGGAAGCGCTGAGCCTGGCCGATTCCGCGCATTTCACCTTCTCCTCCAAAGGAGGATTTATGCTCAAAGAATTTAGGGAATTTGCCATGAGGGGCAACGTCCTGGACATGGCGATCGGTGTCATCATCGGCGGCGCCTTTGGGAAGATCGTTTCGTCTCTCGTCAGCGACGTGCTCATGCCGCCTATCGGCTTACTCATGGGCAAAGTTGATTTCTCAAGTCTCTTTCTTAATCTCTCGACAACGCCCCAGCCTTCCCTCGCAGCAGCGAAGGCAGCCGGGACACCGACGGTCAATTATGGTGTTTTTCTGCAGACGGTGTTCGACTTCATCATCATTGCGTTTGTCATTTTCATGCTCGTGAAGCAGATCAACCGCTTCAAGAAGGAGCCACCGGCCGGGCCTCCGACCACCAGGGACTGTCCACAATGTCTGTCTACCATTCCAATCAAGGCCACAAAGTGCGCACACTGTACGTCGAATGTATAGCATTATAAGGAGAGAGTTCGATCCACAAAGGAGAAGATTATGAGGGGACTAAAGACTTCGATTATTGCCTTCGGATTGCTGGCTTTCGCCGGCAACGCTGCAGCCGTAGATTGGAGTGCGATCTGCTGCGACGGCGGTTATGAGTATCGGAATAAAGATCGCTTCGCAGCCGAGAAGGCATCGTCCGATATGGCTGCCCGCCTTGCCGCCCTGGAAAAGGAACGGCAGCGGTTGGCCGATGAGCTGGCCGCGGCTCGCAAAGACAATGGAGCGCTGAGCGACCGCGCCAAATCTCTTGAAGGACAGTTAGCCGACCGCGATCGTGAGCTGGCTTCATTACGCTCCAGCGCAGGCGACTCGGCGAAACTTGCCAGCCAACTCTCCAGCGCGCAGGGAGAATTGGACCAAGCGAAAGCGCGCGAGGCGGACCTTGACCGGCAGGTTGCCTCCCTTCAAGCCGGTGTAGGCGACAAGGACAAACTGGCGGCCGACCTGGCCTCCGCCCAGTCTCAACTGGCTGCACTCCAAGCGGGAGCCGGCGACAAAGACAAGCTCGCCGCTGACCTTGCTGCAGCCCAGTCTCAACTGGCTGCACTCCAAGCGGGAGCCGGCGATAAAGACACGCTCGCCTCGGAACTCGCCGCAGCCAAACAGCGCATTACTGAACTGGAAGCGCAGCTGGCAACCGCGCAAGGGAGCGGAGCCGACAAGGACAAACTGGCGGCGGACCTCGCTGCCACCAAACAGCGTGTGGCCGAACTCGAGAAGCTTCTCGCCGATCGTGACCGGGAACTGGCCGGACTCCGCGGTGACCTTTCCGCAGAAATGGCGAAGCTGAAAGAAGCCCAACGCGGCATCATCCGGGCGCTTAAACCGCAGATCGATAAGAAGAACATCGCGGTCGATTTGAACAACGACCGACTGCTCATCAATTTGGCATCCAGCTATTTGTTCGGTTCCGGCGAAGATCAACTTAAATCGGCAGGGGCCGACGCGCTCAAGCAGGTCGGCGCAGTCTTAAAGGATTTTCCGGAGTATAAAGTGGCGGTAGACGGCCATACCGATAACCGACCGATCCGGAGTGAGCTCAAGAAAAAATTCCCGACAAACAAGGAGCTCTCGGAAGCCCGTGCGGCCAATGCAGCTAAGGCACTGGGAGAGGGGGGCCTGAGCGCGGTCACGGCACATGGTTATGCGGACACTAAGCCAGTAATGCCGAATACGACCGATGTGGGCAGGGCGAAGAACCGGCGAGTCGAGATCCGCGTCACGCAGTAGCTCGTTCTTCAAAGGAACGGGGTCTCAACCGTTCTGTAGAGGCGCCTTCATTGAATGCACTTAGAGTTTGCAGAGTTGTTGCTCCGAGGCTCCGGCATTGGCATGACCTGGAACGGTCGCGAGAATCCTATAGTGGCCCAGGCCCAATTCCTTCCCGTACGCTTCACCCACCAGCACGTCTTGAACGTGTTGGTGGTCTGACGCGCGGAATATCGACTTGCCTTCTTTCAACCCGTCGAATTCGTGTCCCTCAAGTGCCTTTATCAATGCGACCGTGTCAGTAGTGCCGGCTCGTTGAATCGCTTCAAGAATCTGCGTCATCGCTGCATAGCCGAGATAGCACCGTGACGTCGGCGTATGGTTGTACTTGTCGATCACGCCTTGAATGAAACGCCTTGAGCCTTCCGTATTGATCTTGGGATCCCAGATAAGCCCCCAGATTCCTGCATTGTTGGCATAGCCGAGCGGCCGACCGATCTGCTCGCCGCTGATCAGGCCACCGACGCCGATTTTTTCCTTGCCCAACTCAAGCTTGGCGTAGCCCTTGAGCGCATTGACGAGATCCCATCCGTACAAATTCAGAATGATCGCCGTCGGCTCCTTGGCTTTCGCCGCCGTCAGGGCCGACACAAAATCCGTCGAGCCGAACGGCATCAGCGCCTCGCCAACCATTTCAACCTTATGAGTTTGCGCCGCGTCGACGAGCGCCTGCGCAGAAGACTTTCCATCAAACGTGGAGGCCGTAATCATGTACCAGCGGGTGCCGTAGGTCTTGACCAGATAGGGGACGACAGCCTGCGCCAGCATGTGTGCATTCGGCATAAACACGAACGTGTGCGCGTTGCAAGCGGCGCCGGTCAGTTCTGAAATATAGGAGCCCGTGACCATGAAGAGTTTGTTTTCTTTCTGTGCGAGAGCACTCACCGCCAGGGCACAGTCGCCGTTGAAGGTGCCCATCAGCACGTCGACCCGGTCTTCCTTGATAAATTTGGTCGCCATCTTGACAGCTTGATCAGGATTCGACGCGTCATCAGCCTCGAGAATGGCCACCGGCCGCCCCAGCACGCCGCCCTGCTTGTTGAACAGATCGACCGCCACGTTGGCTCCGTGCACGTCATGGATCGAGGACGTCTTGTAGGGACTGGACAACGGATCGAGGATACCGATCTTGATCGGCTCACCAGCGTAGGAGACTCGACTGACGGGACGGAGGTGCAATACGTTGCTCCCCAGATCTCCGAGAGCCAGCGCACCGCCGGTGATCGCCGTCAACTGCAAGAAACGCCTGCGCGACATGTCGTTCATGGTGCCAGCTTCCTCCTGTGGTGGACTCAACAGATGGGAATGGTCTTCTATTCGACATGCTCATGATTTCACAGTTCGTAGTTGTGCCTCAAGTTCGATAATTCGTTCCCTTAAGGGTCCTGTAAGTTCCTCGACCTCTTCGATCGAATACCGGGGGGTAATGTACTTGGGGCAGTTCAGTCGAAGGACACGACCTCGATCAGCACCACCCGCTCGACGCTCCTCCTCAGACTCGGATGCGAGACCTTTGCCACGAGGTCGGGATGGGCCCGCGCATCTTCACTCCGAGCGTGGCCGAGAATCTTCAGCCGTTCACGGTTTTTGTAATCCATCAGAAACAACGACACACGGTCGTTCACGGAGACATTGCCGGTGCTTAGTAGCTGCCGATTCCCCTGATAGTCGGGAAAGGCCAGGGTGGCCGGGTTAAGCATCCGCAGAAAACCAGTAGGTCCTCCGCGGTGCTGAACGTATGGCCAACCGGTCTCGCTCACCGTGCCCAGGTAGAAACTATCTCGGGCTGCAATGAATTCAGCCTCCGCTTCGCCGAGCGGATCGCGGTCGGTGACTTGATGAATCTTCGCCGCATGACCGTAGTATTGACTCTGTGCACGACAAACGGAATCCGTCATAGTGACATCAAGATATTTCATGGCCATCGCATTGCCCTCCAGATCGGTGCCGCCTCAGAACACCACCGTGTTCCATCCTTCCGCGATGTACCGGCGAAGGCTTAAGAGCCCCGTGGTTCCGGCGAGTGCATGGTCGTTCACGATCGGCACACCGCACGACTGGATGCTTTCCTTGGCTCCAAACACCTCCGCACAGCCGCGGGAAGCGCCCTGCACCACGCCGCGCACCGAATTGTAAAGGCCATTGGCAGGATGCGTCAGCTTGGAGAGTTCAGCCGGCCAACGAGTCCCGGCCCCATTGAAGACCACCGCGACCTCGTCTCCCTTTTGCTTACACTCTGACGCCAGCGCGAGGGCGTTAAAGACTCGCCCTAGCGCCTCTTCTGAACCGTTCTTGGGATCCGACAGGATAATGATGGCTGTTTTCATGCTTATTTCTCCTTGACGTGAGGTTAGCGAAGAGCCGGTTCCGTATAACCATCTATAGAACGTTTTGAAAGTTATATACGGAATGGACTAACCTGTCAAGTGGCATTTTGACGGTTGTTTATTTTATCGTGAGGACACTAATGGGAAAGGAACGATCGGAGCAGCCGTTCTTGTTTGTGGGCAACCACCTGTGTCTCGACTTTATCAACACACAGATGATCGTCCGCGGCAACCTGACGGACCTGCTGAGGGAATTCGAGGACTTGATGACATGGCTGGTCCAAGCCAAGGTCGCGGATGCGGATCAGGGGAAAGTGGCGATCATGCGCTGGAGCGCGGCAGAGCAGAAACGTGTCTTCGACGCAGCAATCGCCTTCAGGAAGGCACTTCGAAACATGGCTGAGGACATCGCGGCTCGTAAGGCGATTCCCAATTCGACCCTCACGGCAATCAACCAGGTTCTGTCACAGTGTCCCGGCTATCGCCAGCTCGCATACGTAAATCGACGAGTGGAGAGCCGATTTCATTCCGAGGCCGGAGAGAGCTCTCGACTACTGACTCCGCTGGCTGAAGCCGCGAGCGACCTTCTGTGCTCCGGCAACCTGCCTCTTGTGAAAAAATGCCGGAGCAACGCATGCATTCTCTATTTTTACGACACCACAAAGAATCACGCCAGAAACTGGTGCAGCATGCAATTGTGCGGCAATCGCGTGAAGGTCGCAGTCCATTATCGGAAGAAACAAAAGAACGAGAAAAAGCAGCGGCGCTAATGTGCTCCTCCCTCAACTGTACTGGTCTTCGGTGTAGACCTGCTTTATCGACCAAAATACCGCTTCTTTGAGCTTTTTGATGAGTGGGTCCGGCGGGTCGTGACGAATTTTTTGGAGCTTCTTGTCGAGATCAAAGAGCGGTTTTACCGACCGTCGATCGGGCACTCTTCCGAGCGCCCAGGCCACCTCCGTCTGGACGGTAATATCAATACCCGGCGCATCCAACATCTCCAACAACGGAGGGACAACCGACGAGTCATTGTGGGTATTCCCTAAGTCTCCCAGCCCTTTAGCGGCCGCGGCTTGCAAGTCGGGCTGTTTGGAATGTTTCAAGATGTCCACGAGAATGGGAATACCCTCTTTCCCCATGCTCCCCAGCGCTACTGCAGCCTCCTTGGAAAGATTCTTGTCCTTGAGGGCCTCCTTGAGCTTAGGCAACGCTTCGTCCGCTTGCATTTCCCCTAAGAGAGAAATGATCTTGATTTTTCGAATCTGAGAGGTATCCGCCGCATCCAAAAGTTTCAGCAGTCGATCCGGGTGGCCCCACTCAGCAGCCAAGAGCACGGGAAAATCATACTGCTCAAGCTTTTCGCGCAATTTGGACATAGCGAAGGCGCCGGGATCGCCGGCATTAGCAGACAGCGCAGCTGTCGCCGCATCCTCGAAATCGGTCCGAACCTCCTTCTGCCATTTGATCTTCATTTCACCAAGGAGATAGGTCAACTGACACGCCGGCCCTTTCCAGAGGCGTGACGGGGCATCGGGTAAGTCCGCATCGCCTCCGGCAGCCGTCGTGCCTTCCCACGTTTTGCGTTGTTCGCACTTGACCTTGAAGGTGGCATCGTGCGGCTTGCTGGCGTCGCGCACGACTGTATAGCCCAATTCGCCCGTTCGACGGGCGGCAACGTCCGTGATAGGAGCGGCATCGCCAGTGCCCTTATCGGTCAACGCGATCGCCTCGACGAGGACCGTTTGAATCTTCTCCAACTGAGCTTTCTGTTCGGCGGTTAAGTAATCGCGATAGGCCCAGGCGGAAACAGGAAGCAAGGCTGGTACTATCAGAGCCAGAGTCGAAAGCAGCAGGACAACAGGCATGACGCACCTCCTCTTCTTCACACTGGCAGGACACCTACGTATACCGTTCTCCATTATACTGGATACTGGGCTATAGTGGTTTCAGGCTACTTTGAAGGTTGTTTGGCCAACAACTAGCCTGTAAAAGGTCGCAGTTGAGATGGCTCCCATCCGCGCCTCATCCCCGCAGGAGTATGGGTTGACAGTAGGACGCATCCAACGGTACAAAATAGCAACCGCAACATGTACTTTCGCTTGTTTGCTGTCTCAGCTGGAAACAGTTCCAGCATTCCCCGCCGTGCGAGAGTGGCGGAACTGGCAGACGCGCGAGACTTAGGATCTCGTGGGCAACCGTGGGGGTTCAAGTCCCCCCTCTCGCACCAGACCTGGATGCGGCACGGAAGAGGATGTACGTGCCGATAAACACAAAAGGAATCACGCGACAGATGAAAATGGAAGTGACGGAACTTGGCCCGATGAAGCGGGCCCTTAAGATTGAAGTGCCGGTCGAAGAAGTCGCCCAGCGATTTGTACTGGCCTATAAGGAGTTGAATCGGCAAGTCCGTGTGCCGGGTTTTCGGCCCGGCAAGGCGCCGCAGGCTTTGCTCGAGCAGCGCTATGCCAAGGCTGTCGAGGAGGACGTCGTTCGGAGCCTAGTCCCTGATTTTTACGACCGCGCCGTCCGCCAAGCCGGTATTTCTCCGGTTCTGGTCGAGATTCCCCCGATGGAGCGCGTCAAGATCAAGAGAGACGCACCGTTCACCTTCACGGCTACGGTCGAGATCAAGCCCAAGATCGAGCTTCGAGATTACAAGGCTCCCAACCCGATTTCGCTGAAGCCCGACAAACGCACAGTGACCGATGAGCAGCTGGCGAAAGGCATGGAGGTGCTCCGCGAACAACACGCGCGACTGGAGGCGCCGCCCGCCGGGCACAAGGCGGCGGAAGGCGATTTTGTGATCCTGACCGTTGAGGGTTTCGTCGATGGGACGCCGCTCGAAGGCAGCAAGAAGGCCGGCCACATGCACAGAATCGGGTCAAAGGCCACAGTGTTGGGATTAGACATCGACCAGCACATCCTGGGAAAGGCCGAAGGCGAGACGGTCGAGATCTCTCAGCCCTATCCTGCAACCCATCCGGATACTCGCGTCGCAGGAAAGACCGTCACTTTTACGGTGATGTTGAACTCCGTAAAAATTAAGAAGCTCCCCGATCTGGACGACGAATTTGCCAAAGATTGCGGTTCCTACGGCTCGCTGGCCGAACTGCAAGACAGGTTGCGCGCTGAAATGGAAAGGGCACTGAAGCGGGAGATCGAGGACACATATAAGGATACGATCGTAAAGCGCTTACTTGAAACCCATCACTTCGAACTCCCCGAAACGCTCGTGGAGCGTGAGTTAGAAGCCATCATCCGCCAGCACATGCAGCAGCGCCAGCGGCGAGCCGGTGCCGAAGGTGCTTCGGCCCTCGAAACCGGAGACCTCGCGAAGCTTCGCCAGGACAATCGAGACGAAGCGGCTCGACGCGTCAAAGTCGGTTTGATTCTGGAAGCCGTTGCGGAAAAAGAGAATCTGACCGTCACGCAGGAAGACATCAATAATGAAGTCCATCGGCTGGCGACCGAACTGAAAATCGCTGAGGCGGAACTCGTCAAGATGATCCAGGCGGGCGGGCGGGATTCGATCGAAGAATTACGGGCGCGCATTCTGGCTGAAAAGTCCTTGGATTTCGTCTACCGGAATGCGGTGATTCAAGGATAGCCTCGGAGACAAGGACCGGTTGTCTTACCGTTTCGCTTTCGCAGAAAGGAAGAACCTGCATGCTAGTTCCCATAGTCGTTGAGCAAACCAACCGCGGCGAACGGGCCTACGATATTTATTCGCGACTCCTCAAAGACCGCATCATCTTCTTGGGCGCTCCGATCGACGATGTATTCGCCAACTTGGTCATCGCTCAGCTGCTGTTCCTGGAAGCCGAAGATCCTGAGAAAGATATCAATCTCTACGTGAATTCGCCGGGCGGAAGCGTCACCGCCGGGCTCGGCATCTACGACACGATGCAGTATGTGAAGCCGCCGATCAATACGATCTGTCTCGGTCAAGCCGCCAGCATGGGAGCACTACTGCTGACCGCGGGAACCAAAGGCAAGCGTTTCGCGCTGCCCAACGCGCGTGTCATGATCCACCAGCCGCTGGGCGGCTTCCAGGGCCAGGCGACCGAGATCGACATTCACGCAAGAGAAATTCTGAAAATCCGCGAGCGACTGAACGAGATCATGGCCAAACACACGGGACAGCCGATCGAAAGGATTGCGCACGATACTGAGCGGGACTACTTCATGTCGGGCGAAGAAGCCAAGCGGTATGGCTTGATTGACGAAGTGATCACGCGGGCACCTAAAGCGCTGAAGGCGGTGGGCGGTTCCGACAGAGACGCGGCCAAGGACAAGTAACACAGGAGGGGGCATGGCCAAGCAGGAAAAGATGGATCGACATCTTCGGTGTTCGTTCTGCGGGAAAAGCCGCGACGAAGTCCGCAAGTTGATTGCGGGACCCACCGTCTATATCTGCGACGAATGCGTCAATTTGTGCAACGACATCATCGCGGAGGATTGGGAAGAGGCGAAAGAAGAAATTTCCTCGAAGCTTAAGAAACCCTCCGAGATCAAACATCACCTCGATCAATACGTCGTCGGACAGGAACGGGCCAAGAGAATTCTCTCCGTCGCCGTTCACAATCACTACAAACGCATCTCATCCAAAGAAAAAGACGTCGACGATGTCGAGCTCCAAAAGGGCAACATTCTCATGGTGGGTCCGACGGGAACCGGCAAGACACTTCTGGCACAGACCTTGGCAAAATATTTGGACGTGCCGTTCACCCTCGCCGACGCCACGACTCTGACAGAAGCCGGATACGTCGGAGAAGATGTCGAGAACATCATCCTCAAGCTGTTGCAAGCCTCCGACTACGACGTTGAACGGGCTGAGCGCGGCATCGTCTATATCGACGAGATCGACAAGATCAGCCGCAAGAGTGATAGCCCGTCCATTACACGCGACGTATCGGGGGAAGGAGTCCAGCAGGCGCTGCTGAAACTGATCGAAGGCACCGTAGCCAACGTGCCTCCGCAAGGCGGGCGCAAACACCCCCATCAGGAATTCATTCAGGTGAACACGAGCAACATCCTGTTCATCTGCGGGGGAGCGTTCGTCGGATTGGAACAAATCATTGAGCAACGGTTGAACCGAAAGGCTATGGGCTTTGGCGCCGAGATTCGCGGACGGGCCGACGTGCGGCTGGGCGAATTATTCGAACGGGTACAGCCGGAAGATTTTCTTAAATACGGCTTGATTCCAGAGTTCATCGGCCGCTTGCCCGTCGTTGCTACCTTGGATGAGCTTGACGAACGCGCCTTGGTCAAAATTCTCACGGAACCGCGAAATGCCCTGACGAAGCAGTACGAAAAGCTCCTCTCGTTCGAGAAAGTAAAGCTCAAATTCACAGAGGGGGCACTGGGAGCCGTGGCCAGGAAAGCCTTCACCCAGAAGACCGGTGCCAGGGGTCTGCGCGCGATCCTCGAGGAAGTCATGCTGGATGTGATGTATGACGCCCCGTCGCAAAAGCAGATCAAGGAGGTCTTGATCACCGAGGATGCAATTCTCGGTAAACATCCTCCGATCCGTATCTTTGAGCAAGATAAAGACATCAAGACCGCCTAAACGCTTAAATATCATACGCTTGCGCTCATGCTGGCCAGGCCCTGCGCCTGGCCAGTTTTGGTGTCCGCAACAGCGGCTTTCAGCACCGGATCCGCCTTCCCCTCTGTCGATCTGTTGTGCCCCAGATTGACGCAAAATCATCCGCACGAAAAGTCTCCGCTTTTTCTCGACAAGGTGAAAGGCTGCGCTATACTTGCGAAGTGACCTCGTAGTGGAGGACGTGTGAAATATCCGGTGGTTTCAAGCCTACGGCATAAAGGCAAGACGATCGAACTGGACTCGGCCCGCGAGATCATTACGCTTATCGGAATCAATGGTGAGCCGATGGGCAACTTATCGTGGGATTTCGTGATCGACCAGATCCTCGCCTATCGGAAGCCTCCCGCTTCGAGAGAGGCCAGAACAGAACCTCGAGTCACCTTAGCGTTCCGCGTGAAATACAAGACTCCTGAAGGTCAACAGTTCGAAAGTCGGGCAGGCGGCATCGGCGGCGGCGGCCTGTTTATCGAAAGCCAATCTCCGCTCTCGGTCGGCACCAAACTTTCTCTTGAATTTTCGCTGCCGGAGCGTCCAAACGAATGGCTCACTGCAAAGGGCGTAGTCGCCTGGGTCTGTCCGAAGGCGGATCAATACACCTTCAGCCCCGGCATGGGCGTGCGATTCACGGACATCGCCGCGGACATCCGAAATCGCGTGCTTGAACTGGTGAAATCGTTGCAGCAAGTCGGCCAGCCTGCTGCTTGAACAGGACGAAGATAGGACATTGCACCGCACCGTTCTCCGAGTGAGCCAGCATGAACTTTTCAGTCACCTCGACGCCAGGACATGAGGGGAAAACTCTCGAGATCGATACGAACCACGAGGTAATCAGCCTCTATGGCTCAAACGGAGCATTGCTCGGTGCCATATCCTGGAAAGACATTATCGAGCGCATCATCGCCAGCGACGACGACGTCCGATTCGCGCATGCACGCGCGCATGCGCGCGCACCGCTGGCTGTCAAGGTTAAATACACGACACCGGAAGGGAAACAGTTCGACAGTTTAACGGGCGGCATCGGCGGCGGTGGACTGTTCATCGAAAGCAGTCAGCCCTTGGCTCCCGGCACGGAACTCACGGTGGAATTCGCCCTACCAGATCGCCCCTGGGAAAAACACAAGGCAAAAGCCAAGGTGGCCTGGACCCGCAACAAGCCGGAACGCTTCCTATTGTTTCCCGGTATGGGAGTCCAATTCCTCGATATCGATGACAAGTCCCGTAGCGAGCTTGTCGAACTCGTCGCCGCGCTTAATCGCTCCCGCGTAACGAGTTAAGTTCTGCCTCGATCCAGCGCCTGACCCCTCTGTCCGGATCCTTCTCGAACGCGCTTTGAAGCACCGACCGGGTTTCTGAACCGCCCACCTCCGCCATGTGATAGGCAGCTTCCGCACGCACTGCAGGGGACTGATCCTGTACGAACCGCTTCTGTATTTCGGTTCTCACGTGAGAGCTGCCTGACTCTCCCAACACCGCTACTGCAGCCTGCCGGACCTCTGTATCAGGATCTTCTAACGCCGGCAGGAGTAGCGGCGTCCAGAGACTTGTATCGACTTCGAGCAGGGCGCGAATGGCGGCCCGTCTGACATGCACATCCGAAGCATGCACGAGGTTCACTACTGGTTTGAGTAGACGAGACGAGGGTTCGATTTCTCCAATGGCCATCGCTGCGGCCAGCTTTACGGCATCGGCTGGATCTTCAAGTGAACGGGACAGTCCGGCGACGACTGCCTCGTCCGAAGCTGCACCCATCCGACCCAACGCCTGCGCAGCAGCTGCCCGCACGACAGGAACGGGATCAGTCAAGAGCGGCAAGAGAGAAGCGACCGCCGACTGGTCGCCGATTTTTCCCAGCGACTCCGCAACAGTCCGTCTCACCTCAAAACTCTCATCGTGCAGCAATGATACGAGGAGCGCCGCTGTGTGCCCAGCAGAAGGCGCAGGCGCTTCCTGAAGACAACCAATTAGCAAGAGAGAAAAGGAAAACAGAGCAGCGAGACCGGAAAGCCGGAAGTATAAAGCATCGAAAGGTCGCGATTGGCCAAAACTGCAGCGCACCGTTAGGCCGGCTTCTGCGGCTCTTCCTGTGCTGCGGGCAGTTCCTTCGCCGCCTCAATGGACTGCTGAATCTCCTTTTGTGCCGCATCCATTTCGGCTTGGATCGTCCGCATTTCAGGATCGACAGAATTCCGCACGTCCGCCACGGCTTGCTTGAACGTGCGCAGCGCATCACCGAGCCCTTCGCCCAGGCTCTGCATGTCAGCGGGCGAAACCCCGCCCGCTGGGTGCGAAGCCTTGGCCTTTAACGCTGCTTGCTGTGCCTGCACGCGGGCCACGGCGTCTTTGTTCACAACCGCTGACGGGCGTTTGGTTTGAGGCTTTGGTTGAGCGTTGGCGGGGAGAGGAGGATATTGTCCTCGCGTCATGGGCGTCGGAGCGGCAGCGCGCTCTTCCATCGTTGGAGGTGCCTGACCGGCCGACGCCGATTGCGGCGTTGCAATTTTGGGCCGTGCCGACTGGGGGGGTTGGGGTCCCATGTTGTACATTGAGGCAGCTGTCGTCCCAGGCGTCAGCTCCGGACCGGGTGTATAAGGAGCCGAGGGTTTGGGGGCAGCGACGGCAGGGGAGGGAGCAACCGCAGGAGGCACCTGGGGCCGCTGTTCCGAAGCCTGTACCTGCTGCACCGGGGCCTGTACTTGCGCCGGTGCCGGTGGTTGAATAACTTCTGGCTGGGCGGCATCAGGCTGAGGAATGTCGTGGACTTCTTTTTTGAATCCTTTCAGAGCCTTGCCGACACCTTCTCCGATTTGCGGAAGTTTGCCCGCGCCGAAGATGATGAGCACGATGACCAAAATGATGATCAGCTCTGAAATCCCCATCGTCCCAAACATGGTTTGATTCCTTTTCCCGTGGTCAAAGGGCCATCGAGCCCTCTCAAGCCCGTGAAGACCAGCATTCACTCTATAGGCGAGTCCCCGCCACTGTCAAGGAACCGGAGGGGCCGGAAGGATTACAGAAGAGGAGAAAGTTCGCGTTGTAGCGGCATCCCAAAAACGAGCGCGTCGCCATCCGTGAGAAATACATCCAACTCGCTTCTGATGCCGAACTCGCCGGGCAGATACACACCCGGCTCTATGGAAAAACAGGTGCGCGGCATCAGGCGTCGTGTGTCCTGTGTTTCAAGGCCGTCAATGTTGGCTCCATTGCCGTGGACTTCTTCACCGATCGAGTGTCCCGTGCGATGGACGAACTGCTCGCCAAAGCCGGCTTTTTCGATCACTCTGCGACAAGCCGCGTCGACCTCATAGCCGAATGGACGATGTCCGGCCCGTACTTGCGCACGGACGAACTCCAGGGCGGCGTCGCGGCCCTGTCGGACGACTTCGAAAACCGTGCGATGTTTCTCAGGCACCGTCGAGCCGGCGTAGGCAGTCCAGGTGATGTCGGCGTAGACGGAGCCAGCATCTGCCTGTTTTGCCCACAGATCGATCAGCACCAGATCGTCCCGCTTAATTTTGGCTGATCCAGTCTGCGCGGGCCCATAATGGGGATCCGCACTATGGTCGTTCACCGCAGCGATAGGCGCGCTGGACGTAATCATCCCGGCTTCGCCGATGCGCGAGAGAATGAACTGCTGCAACCCGTACTCCGTAAGCCCGCTTCCCTTCATTACCGCATCTTGCACGTGGCCGAAAGCCTCGTCCACGATGCGCCTGAGCGCTGCTGCTGCATACTGATGCGACTCCAGCTGGCGGTCGGTCCAGCGCGCTTCGAACATTTGAATCAGATCCGCGGAGCTGACCACCTCTACTCCAAAGCTTCTGACCAATTCGATCGTGCCGGCATCGACGCGAGAAACATAGGGCACGGCATTCAACGGAGAATACTGCATGGCGATTCGACGATTTCCGTTCAACAGGCGGGCGAGGAGGTGCCGTTGCTGTTCCCAAGATACGTACTGATCTGTCTGGCCAGGCAGGTGATCTAACACATGAGGCTCAATCCGATGGAGCAGTTTTCGAGGCGCTCCCTCGGAAGGGATCCAGTAGTACCAGCGCCTGGTCACATGCATGGCCGGATCAAGGAGCAGCACACGATAGCCGAGCGGATCACTGCCCCGAAAATCGTAGAAGAGCCAGCCGTCGACTGAACCGTCTTCGCGAAGCGCCCGCTGGATGGCCGTGACTCGCTCCTGATGCACGGTAGTCATGATGGAAAGCATCTTATCGTCGCGTTGCGCAGGCGTCAACGAAGGACGGGCTTCAGACTGATCGACGTGATAGAATGCACGCCATGTCAGTAGAGTCTCTGTCTGACTCGTCGCAGTTTCGCGTGACCCTGTTTGTCGGTCCCCAGCCGGTGGAGGAAAAACCCTTCACTCATTCCACTGTGTTCAACGTCAAGAAGCGCAGTTGGAAAGGCGGGGTCCAGGTGGCGGTGGAACTCACTCAAGCTCAGATCGACAGTATCGGCTCCGCGATCGGGTTCCCGCAATGGCTTCACGAGGCCCTGGCGACAATTTCAGCGGATGAGCGCCCCTCGTATCACGACCGCGCACAAGAACTGTTCGTCCAAGCCCTCTCATGGTGCAAGCTGGACCTGTTGTTGCAATCCGGCATCAATCAGGAGAACCAATGTCTCACCGCCGACACATTCGTGACGGAATTGAACGGGGTCGCCACGACGAAACGAGACTTCGTAACATCATATGTGGCCGCAGAACTAGATCTTCTACCAAACGATGCGACGTCATGAGTCCGACGAACCTGGTCGTGGTAGGGGGTTTGCAAGCGGAGTCGAATTTGCTATAACCCCACATCACCGTGAATCGTGAGTGAGCGCTCTGGTTACAGCCGATGCAGCTCAGCTCACTCTGTTTGAGGAAGGAGGATCCTCCGTGAAATCAAACCTGTTCTTGTCCACGAGTGCTGCGGCCACCTCTCGCATGGTCGCGATCATCCTTGTCCTCGCTCTCTGCACGGTCACCATGGTGCCGTCGGCTTGGAGCCAGGAGCCTGTGCCGGCCCCATCCAGCGACAGCGCGGAAGGCGGCAACGCATCGAGCGCCAGCATGGGCGCTGCGGCCGGTCTGTCGACATTGCTTTACCTTCCGCTGAAAGCGGCCTTTGCCATCGGCGGAGGCATCGTCGGAGGTCTCGCCTACGCGTTTTCCGGCGGGAACGAGAACGCTGCGAAAAGCATCTGGACCACGAGTCTGTATGGCACCTACATCATTACGCCCGATCACCTGCGAGGAGACAGGCCCATCCGTTTCCTCGGCGTCGCGGAACCGGATGTCCCTGCCCAGGCTTCTGCTCCTGAGGTGGAGCCTGTTCGCTGAACAATGAAACCGTTCATCGGCGTGACACCAGATTTCAACGCCGGTGACCGAAAAGAATGGGGTGGGCGCGAGCCCACTTACTTCCTGCGCGCCCGATACGTGCGCGCCATCGAAGACCTCGGCGGCATCCCCGTTGTCCTCCCGCTTGTCGCAGCTCTTGGCGCCAGGCGACGCCTGCTCGCTCACATCGACGGCCTCTTGCTCACCGGGAGCGGTCCCGACCTGGCTCCCGAATTGTATGGCGAACGGCAACGATACAAGTTCCGTGTGATGAGCCAACGGCGGGCGACGTTCGAACTGGAGATGGCCCAATTGGCCAGGGCTGCCGACCTGCCGGTCTTGGGAATCTGCGGAGGCATGCAGGCCATGAACGTCGCCTTCGGCGGCACCCTCTATCAAGATATTTCTTCGCAGCGATCAAAAACGCTTCAACACCGGCAACCGACTCCTGCCACGAAGCTCAGCCACGCCGTCACGATCGCTTCACGAAGCTTGCTACGACGAATCGTGAAGACCGTCACCATGCGCGTGAACAGCTCGCATCATCAATCGGTCAAGGACATCGCCCCGTCGTTGATCGCCAGCGCGGTGGCACCGGACGGCATCATCGAGGCCATTGAGTCACCCGAACAACGATTCTTCCTCGGTATCCAATGGCATCCCGAGTTTCTATTTGAGCGGCATCGCCTGCATCGACAGTTGTTTGAGGCTTTTCTCCGTGCCGCGCGCCACTCCGCCTGACACACGATGCCGGGCCTTAATCCTCAGCTAGGGCAGGCCCCGGGGGCTGCTATACTTGATGGGATATGGAACGTGAGGCAGTCGGCCCTTCGACAGTCATCCCCTCCGCCATTGCGGGCACTTCCATGATCAGGCGCATGTTCCGCACGAAACCGATTGAGCAGATTCTTGCCGACGCCGATCATCCCACCCATCGGCTGAAGAAAACCCTGACGGCTTGGGATCTCACCTGCCTCGGTATCGGCGCGATCATCGGCACCGGCATTTTTGTCTTAATCGGCACCGCGATCGTCGGCGACGCCCATCGTCCGGGGGCCGGCCCCGGCATCGTACTCTCGTTCATCCTGTCAGGGTTGACTTGCGCGCTGGCCGCGCTCTGCTATGCCGAAATGTCCGCGATGATCCCGGTCGCAGGCAGTGCCTATACCTTTTCATACGCCACACTGGGGGAGATGCTGGCTTGGTTGACCGGTTGGAATTTGATCCTGGAATATGGTGTGGCCTGTGTCGCCGTGGCGATAGGCTGGTCCGGCTACTTCAATAATCTCCTCAAGCTCGCCGGGCTCGAACTGCCCTATTGGGCGACCCATCCGCCCGGCGGAGCGGAAGGGGGAATCGCCAATATCCCTGCCGCGATCATCGTGCTGCTCGTCACAATTATTCTGGTGGTCGGCATCAAGGAAAGCGCGCGGGCCACCGGCGTTGTCGTCCTCATCAAACTCGCCGTTATTCTGTTTTTCCTCGCCATCGGCGGCACGTCAGTGAACCCGGACAATTGGTCTCCCTTCATGCCTCAAGGATTCGCAGGCGTGGGTGCTGCAGCGGCCATCGTATTTTTCGCCTACATTGGATTCGATGCGGTCTCGACGGCGGCCGAGGAAGCCAAAAATCCGAAGCGCGACGTACCGATCGGCATTATCGCGTCATTGAGCCTCTGCACGATTCTCTACATTGCAGTCGCAGCTGTGCTCACGGGATTGGTCCCGTCATCACAGATCGACATTCACGCGCCGGTGGCTGAAGCGCTCAGGATGGCGGGGTTTAAATGGGGAGCGGCGGTCATCGCCATTGGCGCGGTCGCCGGCATCACCAGCGTGCTGGTCGTCATGATGCTGGGCCAAATCCGTGTGTTCTTCGCCATGTCGCGAGATCGGCTCTTAGGATCCTGGCTTTCCATGGTGCATCCCAGATTCGGCACGCCGCACCGCGCGACGATTCTGACGGGGGTCGCCGTTGCAACGTTGGCGGCGCTCATTCCCATCGGCGAAGCGGCCGACATGACGAACATCGGAACCTTTTTCGCCTTCGTGTTGGTGTGCATCAGCGTGATGGTGCTGCGTTACACCAAGCCGAACCATCCAAGACCGTTTCGTCTTCCGTTCATGCCGATCGTTCCCCTTTTGGGAACCCTAGCGTGCCTGGGACTCATGTGGCAGCTCCCGCAACTGACGTGGATCAGATTCGGAGTCTGGACGATCATCGGAATCGTCGTCTATCTGGGATATGGGGTTAAGCACAGCAGGCTGGCAGGAGAACCTCTCCAGCCTCCTTTCGCCGCTCCTTCCGAACAATAAGATCAGAACGAACTAGCTGGATTCACCGGTGGACTGGGTTGTGGGAGTCGGTGCAGCTTGTGCTGGTGCTGATGATGGCTTCGCTGGAGCGGCTGGTTGCCCGTCTGGTGCCGTGACAGCTGATGGGACTGGAGTCTTCGGAGCGGCAGGCGGCTTGGGAGGAGCAGGCTTCTCCGGTTTAATCCCGCCTTCCCATGATGGGCCCGAATACATATCGGCCGACAGACCTTTGGTTTTCCATTTCTCTTCGAAGTCCGCCGCGGCCTTGTTCGGCGTCTCACCGGTTCCCACCACATTGTTCCAAGGGTAGACTTTCGGACCGATCTGGCAGTTGGCGTCAGAACGTTTCAGATACAGTGCGATGGGATTCCCCCGGTAGGGCCCGAGGTAAATATGGACGCAGCCTACATATTCCAGCAAATTGGCCATGCCGGTCTCCAGGGAGGGGCATGATGCCACAACAGGGAATGGGAGGCAAGGAGGTTACTCCCTGTGAGTCAATCCTGCGAAGAACACGAAGCTGGGTTGACTGTTACTGTTTATGGTGACGTCGCAGGGGATAGAGCCGGACGTTTGCGGATGAGGAAGACACCGACGACGAGGACCATGATCACGGCCACGTTCAAGCCTACGTCCATGAGGTATTGATAGAACTGTGTATCGGTCATGCTGGGCTGATGAGACAGCTCCGCACTGGCCGTGAGCACCCGCCTCGTGCAGGCGATAATGCCGACCGCCAGATACGGTTCCAAGTCGAGCACTTCCGTTTGCAGAAACCGGATGACTGTTCGAAACAGCTCGAGCAAAATGATCACGAGTAACACGTCATTCAAGAGCCTCAGGCCAGAGGGCAGGAGTCCCGCTTGGCCCGCTTTGGTCATGAACACGTACCAGGCATGGGCAAAGATGAGCATCCCGAGCACGAGCAGACTGAACCCGGCGGTCAGATAGCCAAGCCGGTCGAGCCATTCCATCACACCGCACCAACGCTTCATGACTTCCTTGCGATCCTGCATGGGAGCCCTCCCGTTGAGATGGACTACGCGTTTCCTTCCGGCGCATTCTGTTGCGGGTCCGAGCCTCTCATTTGGTCGTACATCAATTCTCGCTTGGAACTGACTGTTAGCGAATGGCCGCAGCATCGGATTTCTTTGAAGCCGGCGCCGCCGTCCATAATCATGACCCGCAGGCCGCAAGAATCGGGATACAGCTTCTTTTCGTCCAGCACGATGGCCGCCGGCAACTGACCCCGCTTACGTCCCTTAGAACCGCCTATCACGGAGACGACGTCGGCGTCGGTCAGTTCGTGATCGCAGCAGATGATCTTCTCGAATCCTTCTCCGCCCCCCATAACTTTGACCACCAATCCGCAGGAGTCGGAATGTCGCTTGCGCTCGTCGATGAGATCGCCCTTTTTCAGCGCCATCGAATGCCTCGCGTGCCGCAGAGATAACTATAACTATGCACCTTTGGCCGCCGACATTTTCTCCATCCGCAGGCTGGCTTGCTGCATGCTGTGCAGCAGCGCCCGGTGCGTGCGGCAGCCGACAATCAATTTCGCTTCCGAGATGACAGCCGGCCGGTACGGCCACAGATAGCGCTGCTTGACCCGTTGAATTCTGGTCACTGATTGATCCAGCCGCTCCGTGGCGATCGTGCCCGACGCCACCGCTTTCTCGACCGCCTCGAACGCCGCAATCTCCCGTTCACGATCTTTGCAGATCAACAACACGTCGCATCCGGCGAGAAGGGCGCGGACCGCTGCATCTCCCGGACCATAGTGGTCGACGATCGCATGCATCTCGAGGTCGTCGGTCAGCACAACACCGTCGTACTGCATCTGTTCGCGCAGCAGATGGGTGATGATGTCCGGCGAGAGCGTCGCCGGAAGACGGTCATCCAACGCTTTGTAGAGGACGTGCGCCGTCATCATCGTCGCAACGCCTGCTGCAGCGGCGCGGCGAAACGGCGGCAATTCGACCGCCTCCAATCGCTCGCGCGGGGCTTCGACGAGCGGCAGTTCCTTGTGGGAATCTGCGTTGGTGTCGCCATGACCGGGGAAATGTTTTCCGCAAGCCACGACTTTGTTATCCTGAAGTCCCGCCGCCGTGACCAACCCCATCTCGCCGACCACATCGGAGAACGATCCAAATGCCCGATCGCCGATGACCGGATTGTCCGGATTGCTGTTTACGTCGAGCACAGGCGCCATGTTCATGTTGATACCGACTGCTCGAAGCTCTTTGGCAATCGTCGCCGCGGCCGCATAGGCCAGTTCGCTGGAATTGCACCGCCCGATCAGTTCGCAGGGCGGAAAAATCGTAAAGCTCTTCGGCAAACGGGATACGCGGCCGCCTTCTTGGTCGATGGAAATCAACAGCGGGGATTTCGGACTACACCGTTGGAGATCGTTGGTCAGCTCGACGATCTGCTCCACCGATTCCAGGTTGCGGGAAAAGAGAATCACCCCGCCCAGCTTGTACTCCTTGATGAAGGAGGCGAGCTCGGGCGTGACGGTCGTGCCCAGGAAGCCCACCATGAACAGCTGCCCGATCTTTTCCCGCGACGTCATCTCGCTGCGGGCCACGTCACAGGCTCCGATCGATGAGATATTGAATCAGCAGCCTGGTTCCGATGCCGGTGGGCCCTTTGGGAATATAGGCCCGTTCGCGCTCGCTCCAATCGGTGCTGGCGATGTCGATGTGGACCCAGGGTCCGTCACCTGCAAACTTGCTCAAGAAGAGAGCCGCCGTGATCATCCCGCCGCCGCGGCCGCCGATGTTGCGCATGTCAGCCACGTCGCTGCGCAGCTGCTCGAAGTACTCGTCCCAGAGCGGCATCTCCCAGACCCGTTCGCCGGCCTTCTGACCGGATTTCCGGACCTGCGCCTTCAATTTTTCGTCGGTGCCGAACAGCCCGATCGCGAATTGCCCGAGCGCCACGACACAAGCGCCGGTCAAGGTTGCAATATCGACCAACGCGGCAGGATTGTAGCGCTGGGCATAGGCCAGTGCGTCGGCGAGAATCAATCGACCTTCCGCATCCGTGTTCTGCACTTCAACCGTCTTTCCGGACAGCGTCTTCACGATGTCGCCGGGCTTTATCGCCCGTCCGCCCGGCATGTTCTCCGCCACCGGCAGAATGCTGATGAGACGCAGGGGTAACTTGAGCCGCGCTGCTGCCCTGATTGAAGCGAGCACTTCCGCACCGCCCGTCATATCCGCCTTCATGTGTTCCATGTTCTCGGCCGGCTTGAGCGAGATCCCGCCGGTGTCGAACGTGATCGTCTTCCCGATGAAGACGACCGGGCGCTCGTCTTTTTTCTTCGACCCGTTGTATTCGAGTATGATGAATTTGGGCGGTTCGTGGCTGCCGCGCGCGACACCCAGCAATGCGCCCATCCCAAGGTGTTCCATGTCCTTTTGTTCAAGGATCTTCAGCGTCAGGCCTTCATCTTTCGCGACCGTCTTGGCTTCGCCGGCGATGCGGCTCGGCGTCATGACGTTCGACGGATGATTGCAGAGGTCCCTGACGAGTACGGCGGCTTCAGCCGTCGCGATTCCACGGCGGATGCCCTCGGTCAGCTGCCGCACCTGGCCCTTCTGTTGGGCGAGGACCGTCATCCGTCCCACATCTTTCCCTACGCCGTTGTCGCTCCGATAGGCAGTGAACTGATAATTCCCAAGAATCGCCCCTTCGACCATCGCTTGGGCCACCTCGACCGGCGAATGCCCTTTAGGTGTCACCGTCGGCACCGAGGCCGTGAACGCTCCGACCTTCGATTGGCGGACGCGCTTCACCGCATGCCCCATGGCTTGTCGGATCGTATCGAGCGTGAGATCTTTTTTCTTGCCGAGTCCGACAAGGAGCAGGCGCTTTGCGGGCACCTTGCCGTGTGTGTGATAGACCAGAATTTCGCCCGTTTTTCCTTCGAATTCTTTGGATTGCAGAAGGTCGCGCAACGAACCGCCCAAAACCTTGTCGATCGCGACCGCATCCTGCTTGCTCAAGCCCTCCTCTTCGCAATGCGTGAGGACCAACGCCTCAGCGGATTCCGCTTCCGCCCGTCCGATCTTCACATCAACCTGCATGATCTTCATCCCTGAGCTCCTTCATTAGTCAATCGTCGTTCGCCTGTTCGTCTGATGGATGGAGAATATTTCACCAGAATCTTCACACGCCGCGCATGTCCGGCGCCCATATCCACTTGTGCAGCTGTAATTGGAATCGAACCGGCAAACGATCAGCCAGCACCCACTCCGCCAACTGGCGTGGTTCGAGGCTGCCGAACACCGGGCTCATCAGCACGGAACAACGAGTGGTCAACTCATACTTCGCGATAATCTCGCGGGCCCAGTCGTAATCCTTTCGATCGGCCAAGACAAATTTCGCTTCGTCTTTCATCGTCAGCTGGTTGAGATTCGGCCAATACATCCGATCCGTCATGCCGCTACCCGGACATTTCACATCGAGAATGATGTGGGCCCGCCGGTCCACCGACGCAATATCGATGGCGCCGCTGGTCTCGATCAGCACCTGATAGCCCCTGCCGCAGAGCGTCGAAATCAAGGGAAAAGCGTCCGACTGCGCGAGCGGCTCGCCGCCGGTCACTTCCACAAGGCGACATCCATACGAATCGACCTTGGAGAGGATTTCATCTATCGGTTGCTCCGTCCCACCATAAAAGGCGTACTCTGTATCGCACCATGTGCAACGGAGCGGGCAGCCGGTCAGCCGCACAAAGACGCAGGGTTGGCCCGCATAGCTCGATTCACCCTGGATGCTGTGAAAGATTTCCGTCACGCGCATGGCGAGGCCCAATCCACTACAGGCCACCCACGATCACGCGCCGTACGAACCATCCCGCGGATCGGATTGACGACGACGGGGTAGCCCACCAGTTCGAGGATCTCTGTATCTCCCGGACTGTCGCCGTAGGCGAAGGAACCGGCCAGATCGAGGCCCTTTTCCCGCGCATGCGACACAATGAGTTCTCGTTTCCCCCTTCCATAAGGAAGTGGTGGAATGACTTCGCCCGTGTAGGTCGACCCTTGACGTTCGAGCCGGGCTGCAAACAGGGTCGGCACGTTGAGCATTTCGGCAAGCGGGTTGACGAGGAAGTCCGGCGCGCCTGAGATGAGAATCAGTTGATGACCGGATTGGCGATGGGCCTCGAGGCGTTCACGGCCTTTCGCCGACAGGAGCGCCACCATTTCACGTTGGAAAAATTCTCGCGCGCAGGCCTCGATCACCGCCGGATCTTTTCCTTCCAGATAGATTTTTCGTTCCCGCAAGCAATGGATAGAGACGGGTGGAACATGCTGGACCAACCAGGAAACGCTGCGCCGCAATTCGCGCCATCCGACCAAGCCTCTCCTCCACAAGTAGCGGAAGAATCGCACTTCACAGGCTTCTCCCGGCACGAGTGTGTTGTCGACATCGAACAGCGCGGCAAGCGACGCGGGGGACAGGCTCGTGGCCGTCCGAACGAGAGAGGGATGGAGATCGTGATAGCCTTGCATGGTATTGGATCAACCGGCGAGCGAAGGCCAATCTTACCGAACAGGCCGTTGATTGACAAGGATTTTGGCCTACTTCTATAATGTCGCTCCCTCTTTAGAACGAGATTGGAGTTCTCAGGCACGCTCAAAATGCCCTGGAACGAGGCCGCAGGGAGCCCTTCGAACGAGGCGTTCACGGTTGTTACGTCGCAGTGAAGCAGGCGACCGAGAACCAAGTCGAAGGGCATTTTCAGCAACCTCTTATGCCGAAGTGGTGGAATGGCAGACACGCACGTTTGAGGGGCGTGTGGCGCAAGCCGTGCGGGTTCAAGTCCCGCCTTCGGCACCAACTCATGCTTGTGAAACCCTGATGCCTACTGTCAGTGCGACATCACCGCGCCGCCGGGCTATTTCATCCACAAAACCCCCTTCGATCCGGTTGCTTTTAGTCGACGACCATGAAGTGGTTCGCGTTGGGTTACGAACTGTCTTGCACAATAACCAAGGCATCACGATTGTCGGAGAAGCGGACAGCAAGGCCCAAGCGGCGAAGGAAGCCAAGCGGCTTCGGCCTGATGTCATCTTGATGGATGTCCGTCTCCCGGACGGGTCCGGCGTCGAAGCCTGCCGAGAAATTTTGTCCGAACATCCGGACTCGCGGGTGATCTTCCTGACATCTTATACCGACGATGACTCCGTGCTGGCCGCGGTGCTGGCCGGTGCCTATGGCTATGTACTCAAAGAGATCGATTCCGCCGCACTGATTCGAGCCATTCGGACCGTCTCGACCGGCCGGTCGATCCTCGACCCAACCGTGACCAAGCGCGCACTCGAATGGATCAAGACGGTTCCGACAGCAGACGGGCCTTCCCGCACCTCGTCCCTTTCCCCGCAAGAAGAACGGGTCTTGGCGTTAGTCGCCGAAGGACTGACCAACAAAGAAATCGCCTCATCCCTCAAACTGAGCGACAAGACCGTCAAGAACTATCTGGCCAATATGTTTCAGAAGCTGCATATCTCTCGACGCGCCCAGGCCGCCGCGTTCTTCGTGAAACGTACCGTCTAGCAGGATGCTCAAAGTTTTTTCCGCAGCCTGTTAAGCCAGTTGAACCTTACAGCCTAACCGATCGCGCTCCGCACGAACCGGAATAGCAGCGGCGAGCGAGAAAGCACATCCTGTCTCATGGTTTCCCTCTGGACACCTCAGCTCAACGCAGTACTCGGCGGCCTCGTTGTTGCCGTCGGCGCATGGTTGGCATGGGATGCGCTGTCGGGCCTCGGCGCGCTGGTGGTCCTGATCGCGGCTGCGATTTTTCTGCTGTGGCGCGGGCGCACAATCGGCCTTGTCTGGGCCTGGTCCACCTTGTTTCTTGGATTGGAATGCTTCGCCTGGCCAGTCATGACCATGGTGAAGATTCGATCGGGCACCTCTGAGCCTTCCGACGAGGAAATGACCACGATTCTCTCCGCTGTTCTCATGGGACTCTTCTCGGCAGTGTTTTGGGTTGCCTTTTCCTATGGCTTGTTCAAACGGGCGGGAGGAGAAGAGCCCGGCACAACCGCGCCATCACCGGAGCAGACTTCACCGTCCCTGCCAAGCGCATCGTCTCGCCCCCGCAGGAAACGGTAACCATCACCACATGTCCACGGGGTCGACATCCACGTCGAACTTCACCTTTCGAGGAGGATAGGCCTTCTCAAGCTCTGTCAGCGTCGCCCGAAGTATGTGAACCGCAGCTTCACGAGAGCGCGACTTGACCAGAATTTGCCGTCGATAGCGCCCCCGCAATCGTGGGACAGGCGACAGAGCCGGTCCCAAAACAGTCAGACTGTCCGCGTGATCGGCCATTCTCTGGGGCGCCTGCTTTTCGCCGATACGACTCAATCGAGCAGCCCAAAGTTGGGCGGCTCGCTCGACGGTTTGTTCCTGCGGTCCGGAGACATGCAGGACGATCAAATAACGGGCAGGAGGAAATCCGAGCGCGGTCCGGTGCGCCATCTCCTCCGATTGGAAGATCCCTTCGTTCCGTTGAACCACCGCCTGTATCGTATGATGAGAGGGGAGATACGTTTGGAGGATGATCCTTCCACCCGCGGAGAGAGGCTGAGCAAGACTCACAGCATCGTGTAAAAAGTGATAGGTGCGTTCGGCGGCTCGGAAGTCCGGCAGGCTGAGTCCCGCATCAGCCTGCACCACGCCGACGAGACCGACCGGTGGTACCAAATCAGCCCGCAGGAGTAATTGGGTCCCGACGAGTACATCCCATTCTCGCCGCTGAACACGACGCCAAATCGCAGCGGCGTGCTTCGGGCTTCGCATCGTCTCTCCATCGACTCGAACCACACTCGCAGATGGAAACCGTCGCCTTGCCTCTTCTTCGACCCGTTCCGTGCCTTCTCCAATCGGCTGCAGCCGAGACCCGCCACAGTCGGGGCAGAGATCGGGAATCGGATTCACCACACCACAGTAATGACAGAGCAATGACTTCTTCTGTCGGGAATAGGTGAAGGCAACAGCACAAGACGCACAGCGGGGAACCCAACCGCAGTCTCGGCAGACTAATGCGCCGGCATAGCCTTTTCGATTGAGAAACAATAGCACGCCTGCCTGGCGGGCAATGGTCTCTCGCATGGCGTCGCACAACGGAGGACTCAAGACAGTGGCTCGATTGTGACCGCGAAGATCGACGACATCGACGCTTGGCATTCCCGCGGGCCAGAGAGGTGCCTGGAGCAGATTCTCTCGCGGCTCCATGCTCATGGTCTCAAGCATCAGATGTGACGACGCCATCACAAGCAGGGCCTGTTGATCGTGAGCTCTCATCTTGCCTACGTCCCGCGCATGGTAGCGAGGCTCCTGAGGCTCTTTGAGAGCAGGATCCTCTTCCCGATCGATCCAAATCAGCCCAATATTATGAAGCGGAAGGAAGAGAGCTGATCGAGTTCCGACGACCACTGAAACGCGATCCTGGCGTATCTGCTCCCACATCTCAGCCTTCTGGTCGCTCGGCACGCCGCTATGAAGACAGGCCGTCACGATCGCACGATCGTGGGCGAGCGTTGCGGCCAGAGATTCGGCCCGCTCCGCTTCACCGACGACCACCAGGACATTTCGGCCAAGATTGACAGCCCGCCTCACGGCGTGACGAAGCAAGGCCAAGCGCTCCTGTGGAGGCGCCTGAACGAGCAGGCATGCAGCCTGTCCTTTCTCAAGCGCCTGATCGAATCGGCCTTCCCATTCTTGCGGGTAGGATCCACCGTTCTCGATTAAGTCGTTCCGGGTTGGAACGACGTCGCGAGCCGGAAGCTCAGATGGCGGCTTGGATGTCAGATCTCGAGAAGTGGCGGGAGCGAGGATCTTTTGCACCCATTCCCGGTCGCAAAGCGCCGCCAGCACTTCCTCATGATGTGGATCCCTGCTTCTCTGAAGCGTGGATGTCTGAATACCCAGCGGGCGTTTCTTTAACCGCCGGAGAAGAGCGAGCGTCGCTGCTGAGTCAATTTGCTTGGCCATAAGGGCTTCTCGTCCCTGTTTGGTCAAGATGATACGACTCCGATCGAGTTTCCCCGGTCCTATAGGAGGGAGAACCAGTCTGAGACACTGCCCCCATGGAGCGACATAGGATTCTGCCACCAGCTGGGCGAGTTGAAGAAGGTGAGGCGGGATCTCTATTGCATGGCCGTCCGTGACGAGCGACCGGATCTCTTTCAGTCGTTCACGAACCGGCGCCGGAGGGTGCGTACGCGTCAAAGCAATCACCGCGCCCTGCACCACGGATCGGCCGAAGGGCACACAGACTAAGTGTCCGATGCGTAGGACGGTTTTCAAGTGAGTGGGAACCAGGTAGGTGAACGGGCCGGCGAGGTGTCGTGGCACAATAACGTCGGCATAGAGTCTATCGGACTCGATCGGTTTGGATGCTGTGGAGTCCGCAAGCATGCGGCATTCTAGCAGCAGCAGAACAAAAACGGGGAGCGGTGATGCGACAGTCGGTGTGTGAGTGGCGACCGCGCTGGAACGCTCTTCTAAGAAGAACGATCCAGCGCCTGAAGGGTGGATCCGCTATCGGGGAGAGTCGCTCGGCTTATCCATCGGTACCGGCACAGCCTTACTGTCTTCAACAGGGGGAACATCCGGAATGGAGGCCGAAGGAGTCGGCGCCGGGGGCTCCGCTTTCGCCGGTTCTGGTGGGACCGCTTTGTCCACAGCAGGAATGGTGGTTCCGGGTTCATCGCTCCTCACGCCGGACATTCGGTACCCGTCATCGACAGCGTCCGTGGGCTTCATGGCCTGCTCAGCAGGAGCCTTGGCCGACTCGGGAGAATAGAGCACGATGTCGACCCGCCGATTCTTCTGACGGCCCGCTTCAGTGGCATTGCTCACCACCGGTTTGGTATCACCATAGCCAATTGAGGACACTCGTGCAGAATCGATGCCCCCCTTTTCGACCAGATAACGCAACACGCCGCTGGCACGCGCCTTGGAGAGATCCCAGTTGGTCGGATAGACGGACTTCAGCGATGGACCGATCTCCATGTTGTCCGCATGGCCTTCCACGCGGATCAATTGTTCGGGCGGAGCCGCATTCAAGAGTTCCACCAATTGATCGAGTGCTTGATACCCTTCCGGTTTGATCGTCGCTTCACCCGACTCATAGTGCAGCTGCTTCATGAGATCGCTGAGGCTGTAACGCGTTTCACGTGATGCGTTCTGAACCGGTATCTGATTTGAAGCGCTGTTCGGAGTCGCAAGAGTGTTGAGTGATTGTTGGGCCGGTTGTGATACAGGAGTTGGGATCGGTTCTCCAACCTGAACGTTCGCCTGGAACCGATCACCCTTAAGAATGCGGGAGGTCGATTTTGTGACCAGCGCGGTAGCGCTGTGTCCCTCGGTCGACAACACCTTGATTTCTCCAACCCGGCGAGAAGGAAGTCCTCCTCCATAACGCACGAGATCCATCCGGTCTCCCGCTTTAAGCCCATCTTCTGACCCACGATCCAGATAGACGACGTTCCGTTGCGCCACGAGCGTTAGCCCCAAATCCGCTTGAAACTCGATGACCATGCCGCTCACATCGCCGGAAGCGGGAGCCGTAGCAGCCTCATCAAAGGAGGTCGACAACGAAAATTTTTGAACTGGGTCACCTGGTGCCACCGTACCATAAGCCCGCAAGGCTCGGGCCGTGGTCAACTTGGTATCCACCTGTACCACCTGAAGGACGGCGAGGCGATTGATGAGATACCCCAGGTATTGGCCCGTGCCAGGATGGAACACCTTGCGTGCCCGCTTAAACACAGTGAAGAGATCGCCTACGGCGACCTCACTCGGGTTTTTGAGCTTCAAGTAAAAGACATCGTTCCGTCCGAGTATCATGCGATCTCCGACGGTTTGATTGTCGCCGGTAATGACATTCACCACGCCATCTTGCGGAGTGGATTGCTGGATGGATCCCGCTGCAAAGGTACGCGCCGCTTCGCCAAAACGAATGCTGTCGAGATCCTCAGCCCAGGCGGTTGGAAGTCCGGTGAGGGCCACGATTGCCAATAACCAGCAACTTGTGACGGTGCTTTTTGGATGAATGGTCATAGTCTTCGTCCTTCTTGTTAAGGCAAGTGTTGCCTAGAAAACCATAGCAAATAGTCTCATATTGTCAAGAATATTGCGGCCTTGTCGTTATTGACCCCCGTATAGGCCGGTGCTAAGGTGTGTCCTGCCCCGCTGGAGACCTGTACGCGAGGTTGTCCCGTGCGCCCCAAGAAGCCCGAACAAGCTGCCCATCCTCGCTTGCAGACCCAAATCCACCGTCGCAAGAAGGCGAAGGCTCTCTCTCCTCTGTTGTCCGAATGGGAAGAGTCAAATCGCGCTGTCCCGACGCACCTTCGTATGGATGCAGCGATGATGTCCTCAAGGCCGTCTTCTTCGCCAAAGAACTAGCCGCTTCCCTCTTAACAATCGCTCTGTTAGTCTACAGCATACCGATGATCGCGGCCTAGGACTTCCGGGTCATTCTTGTAGGTCCTTTGTGCGCTTGCTATCACCGCAATCCACCGTCTAAGATCCCCGATCTCCTTTGCAACTCAAGGCCTTGAAAGGGATATGTCCATGAGCGGTCTCGAGTTACTCCTTGAGTATCTGACTAGGTATTTTCCCATTCTTCTTTTCATCTTTATTGCGCTGGCGTTTGGCGTCGTCACCCTGCTGCTCAGTTATCTGGTTCAGCCCAAGTATCCGGAACCCGAAAAGCTGTCCGCCTACGAGTGTGGCTCAGAGCCCTTTTCGGACGCTCGCATGCCGTTCCCGGTTCGTTACTACATTTTTGCCATGCTGTTCGTCATTTTCGACATCGAGGTCGTTTTCCTCTATCCCTGGGCCGTGGTCTTCAACGACATCAACAAGGTGAGCATCATCGGTTTGATCGAAATGATGATCTTCATCGCATTGTTCCTCGTGGCCTATGTATACGCCTGGCGCAAGGGAGCGTTGGAATGGGATTGATTCAGCTGGGTCGGAAGGACAAAGACGGGGCTCCGGATGTCATTACCACCACGGTTGAAAAAGCCGTGAACTGGGCCCGCAAGGGTTCGCTATGGCCTATGACGTTTGGCCTCGCCTGTTGCGCGATCGAGATGATCGCCGCAGTCTCCTCGCGCTACGACATGGACCGGTATGGTGCCGGGGTCTTTCGCGCCTCTCCGCGGCAATCCGATCTCATGATCGTCGCCGGGACCGTCTGCCGGCGGATGGCGCCGGTCATCAGAAAAATTTACGATCAAATGCCGGAACCGAAATATGTGATTGCGATGGGATCCTGCGCAACATCCGGAAATATTTACGACAGCTACAGCGTCGTGCAGGGGGTTGATCGCTTCGTGCCGGTGGACATCTATGTGCCCGGTTGTCCCCCGACCCCGGAAGCGTTGTTCGACGGCATTCTCAAGTTACAAGAACGGATCATGCAGAAACGCGTATTCGTCAAGCAGCCCGAACAAGTCAAGGCAAGTTTGAAAGCCTAGGTCATGTCGCTTCAGCAGTTGTCAGATCGTCTTCGAGAGCATTTCGCCGTCGGATTTGTCAAATCTGTCGAGTGGCGCGGCGATCTGGCGATCACGGTGACCAGGGACAGGCTGCATGACGTCGCTCAGTTCTTACACGACGACCCGGCAATGGATTTCGACTATATTGTGCACGTGAGCTCGGTCGATTGGCCCGACGACGAAGAGCGGTTCGAAGTCGTCTATGAGTTCTATTCGATCAAGAAGCGACAACGCATCAGGCTGAAGACTCGCGTACCGGAATCAGATTGTGTCGTAGATTCGCTCACCGATCTCTGGAAGGGCGCGGACTTCATGGAGCGCGAGGTTTACGACATGATGGGCATTCGCTTTCGAGGCCACCCGGATCTTCGCCGCATCCTGATGCCGGACGATTACACAGAAGGCTATCCGTTGCGAAAGGATTTCCCCCTCCGCGGAAAGGGCTGGCGCGACACGTTTGAATTTCTGGACGAGACCACCAGGTAACAGCTATTACGACCATGGCGTTCGAGGATCAAAGAACCACCGTTTATAAGGTCGATCCGACCCACCCGGAGAGCGAGACGCTTCCGACCTTACGCACGGAAGAACTGTTGCTGAACATGGGTCCACAGCATCCCAGCACGCACGGGGTGCTGAAGGTGATCCTTGAGTTGGAAGGGGAACGGTTGGTCAAATCCACGCCGGTGATGGGATTCCTTCATCGTGGTGTCGAGAAGTTGGCGGAAGAAGGGACGTATCATCAATTTATTCCTCACACCGACCGGCTCGACTACGTCTGCGCGATGTACAACAATTTTGCTTACTGCCGCGCAGTCGAGAAGCTCATGAACATCACCGTCCCGGATCGCGCGGAATATCTCCGCACGATCGTGGCGGAGGTGCAACGGATCATCGGCCATCAATTCTGGCTGGGCACCCAGGCACTCGACATCGGCGCCATGACGGTGTTTTTCTATTGTTTCCGTGATCGTGAGATTTTGCTCGACTGGTTCGACGAACTCTGCGGAGCGCGGCTCACGACCAGTTGGTATCGGATCGGCGGGGTTGAACGGGACTTTACGCCGACCCTGTTCGCCAAGCTCAAACAGTTTCTCGACTACTTTCCACCGAAGATCGATGAGTACGTCGTCTTCCTGGAAAAGAATCGCATCTGGCTCGCCCGCACAAAGGGCGTCGGGGTGATATCGGCCGAAGACGCCGTGAGTTTCGGTCTCAGCGGACCGACGCTCCGTGGGTCAGGCGTGAACTACGACCTGCGCAAGGCCGAGCCCTATTCGGCTTATCCCAAGTGCGAGTTCAATGTGCCGCTCGGCAAGAACGGCGATACCTACGATCGATACTGGATCCGCGTGATGGAGCTGTATGAAAGCGTCAAGATCGTCAAGCAATGTTTGGAACAGATTCAAGACGGACCCATCATGGCCGATGTCCCTAGCGTCACCTTGCCGCCGAAAGAGCGTGTCTTCACAAATTTGGAATCGATGATCCAGCAGTTCAAACTCTTTTCGCAGGGCTTCAACGCCCCTCCGGGAGAAATTTACTGCGGGACCGAGGCGCATAAGGGTGAACTCGGATTCTATATCGTGAGCACGGGAGGCGGGAAACCTTACCGCCTGAAGATTCGCGCCCCCTCGTTTATTCATATGGGCGCGTTTGATCAGATGTCGAGGGGCTACATGATCGCGGATGCAGTCACATTGTTTGGCACTTACGACATTGTGATGGGAGAGTGTGACCGATGAGACCACCGTCCTCGCCTCACGGAAGAGAACGAGCTATAAGAGGAACATAATGGGATTGAAACCGGCCACAAATCCGGACGTCGAAGCCGCGACGATCGAACTGAATATCGACGGAAAGACCGTCACGGCAAAGGATGGTGTGTCGCTCTACGACGTGATCTCCAGCACAGGCAAGATCATTCCGGCCATGTGTTACCACTATACCTTCGATCCGTTCGGCTCCTGCGGCATGTGTCTCGTCATGCAAGAAGGCAAAAAGGCCCCGGTGCGTTCCTGCACGGCGAAGGCCACGGCCGGAATGATCATCCGTACGGAAGGCGATGATCTGTTTCAGGCGAGGAAGAAAGCGGTGGAGAAGCATCTCTCGGTCCATCCGCTCGACTGTCCGGTCTGCGACGCCGACGGCCATTGCGAACTACAAGATATGGCCTTCCAGCACGGCGTGACCAACTTGGCGAATGCCAAACAGAAGTTCATCCCAGAAGACACGCGCAGTCCCGTTCTCGACTTCAACATGAATCGCTGCATCGCCTGCGCCGAATGCATCAATGTCTGCAAAGACGTGTTGATGATTGACGCGCTGCAGTTCATGAAGAAAGGCGGCTTCAATCAGGTCGTGCCCAAGGGCGACCTGCCGCTGGCTTGCGAGTTCTGCGGTGACTGCCTCGCGGTCTGTCCGGTCGGTGCCATCACCAATAAATTCTCCAAGTATCTCTATAAGCCCTGGCAGATGAAAAAAACGACCACCACCTGCAATTACTGCGGGGATGGCTGCCAGATGTACCTCGAAACGAAAGATTCTGAGGTCATCCGCGTGACCTCGCCGTTGTCCTGGAAGAATAAATGGGGCGATCGGGCCGAAACATCGAAGGGCCATGGCGGACTGTGCGTGAAAGGGCGGTTCGGCTTTGAATACATCGACTCGCCGAATCGCTTGAAACAGCCCCTCCTGCGCAAAGGCAACCAACTCGCGGAGGTGCCGTGGCTGGAGGCGATGCATAGCGTCGTCGATCGGTTCGCGGATATTCGAAAGAAACATGGCCCGGACGCCATCGCTGGCCTGATCACGGCCCGCTGCACGAACGAAGAACTGTATCTGTTCCAAAAGCTGATGCGTGTGGTATTCCGCACGAACAACCTGGACAGCAGTGCCCGCTACGGCCATATGAACTTCGTCCGTGCCTCCCAACATGCCCTGGGCATTGGCCGCACGCAGAACGATTGGGAAGACCTGACAAAGGCCAAAGCCGTCTTGTTGATCGGCTCCAACATCACTGAAACCAACCCGCTTACCGCCGTTCGCATCAAGGAAGCCATCCGCGTATTCAAGGCTCAGGCGATGGTGTTCGATTCCACCGCCACCAATATCGGCAAACTGGCCTCACATCCCTTTCTCATCAAGCCCGGCACCGAAGGGCTGGTCATCGACGGCCTCGTGAAGGCCTCATTGGAACTCGATTTGCTCGATGAAGAGAGCGTGAAGAAGCACCCACAAGCTTTTGCCGCGCTCAAGGCCGCCGTAGCTCATCTCTCACTCGATCAGTTGGCGGCCAAAACCGGCCTTACGGCCGCGAACTTCAAGGAAGCCGCGTCGATTTTTGCGGAGTCACCTCGCTCGATTATTCTCTGCGCCGAAGGCATCGTGCGCCAGCCGGATGGCTATCAGAACGTGTTGAAATTGGTCGATCTGGCGTGGATGACCGGCAAGCTGGGGCAGCCCGGCTGTGGCGTCAACACTGTGACGGAAGAGCCGAACGAGCAGGGTGCGGTGGACATGGGAGTCGCACCCGAGTTCCTGCCGGGGCTCGCCTCATTCGACGATCAGATCATGCGCGACAAGCTGTCCAAGGCCTGGGATGTGACTCTCCCGGCAATCGGGACCGGCGCCCACCTCATGGAAATCCTCAAGCGCTGCCGCACGGGGCAAATCCGCGCACTCTACGTGGTTGGCGAAAATCCCTTGGCTACCTTGCCCGCGTCGGTGGAGGTCCGTGCCGCCTTGGATCGTTTGGATCTGTTGGTCGTCCAGGATCCGTTCCTCACCGAAACCGGCCAGATGGCCCATGCCGTACTGCCGGCCACGACCTATGCGGAAAAAGACGGGACCTTCACGAATCTCGAGGGCCGCGTGCTGCGTGTCCGCCAGGCCATGGATGCCATCGGAGAAAGCGTGCCTGATTGGCAGATCATGACCACCCTTGCGAGTGGTTTGGGCTGCCAGTGGGAATACGAGTCGGCCAACGACGTGCAGGCCGAGATCATGAAATTGCTCCCAGGCTACTACAATCTCGGCCAGCCCAGGAAGCTCGTCGCAACAGCGGACAAGTATTTGTCGAACGGTTATGCGGCCGCTGTGGCGGCACGCTACAAAAGCGCACAAGCGGACGGTCAGCGACCCTTCACCTTGTTGATGGGACAACTGCTGTATCATTCCGGCAAGCTGTCCACCGCGGCACCCGGACTCATCAAAGTCGCGCCCAATACAGGCCGACTGCGGATGCATCCGGCCGATATGGAGCGGCTGGGAGTGAAGGACGGCGCATCGGTGAAACTCACATCCGACCGGGGTTTCCTCCAACTGGGCGTGCAGCAGGACCAGACCCTAGCGCCTCAGACCTGCTTCTTCCCGGAACATTTCAACGAGCCACCCGTGAAGGATCTCATGACCGTTCAGATCGACGGAACCACCGGTGTCCCCTCGTTCAAGCGAACGAAGGTTACCGTCGAAAAGGTGTAGAAAGAGGGTAGGAGTCGCCATGAGCGTCGGAACGAGGACCAAGAAAATTCTCCAGGCGGCCCTGTTCTATGAGATCTGGGATGCCATGAAGGTGACGTTCAAGCACATGTTCCACAAACCGATCACGTTCCAATATCCCCGCGAGCAGCGGACGCTTCCCGATACCCACCGCGGCGCGCTCGGCCTCTTGCGGTACGACGATGGTCGTGAACGCTGTGTCGGGTGCGATCTCTGCGAAGCCGCCTGCCCGTCTCGCTGTATCAAGGTGATCAGCTCGGAAGATGCGGAACGACCTCTTCAGCGCTATGCCAGCGAGTTCTACATCGACATCACGAAATGCGTCTTCTGCGGCTATTGCGTCGAGGCCTGTCCAGTGAATGCATTGGCGATGACCAAAATGTACGAGTTTTCGACGCACGATAAGCGTACGCTGTTGTTCGATAAGGAGCGGCTGTACGACATCGGCGAGCGGCACCTCGATGATGCTAAGAAATACTTGTACGCACACAATCAGGAGAAAGACGTCGAGCAAAGTCGGGAATACCGGTATTACTTCCCGCAGTCGGTTGTGAAACCGACCCAGTCGGCGCCCAAACATCTGAGCTGAACCCAGACATGATTCCGGTTTTTTTTGCCTATTTTGCCCTGATGAGTATGGCTGCCGCGGTCTTGACCGTGGCCTTGAAGAATCCCGTCCACTGCGGTTTGGCCTTGCTTGCCCTGCTGCTCCATGTGTCAGGCCTCTTTATCCTGCTCAATGCCGAGTTCCTCTGGGCCGTCCAAGTCGTGGTCTATGCCGGAGCCATACTGGTTCTGTATCTGTTTGTCCTCATGCTACTCAATCTCAAGACCGACGAACGTTACTTTCACAGCACCTATCTCTATTTTCTGGTACCGACCGTTTTAGGCTCGTCCTATGTGCTTGCACTGCTGTTCAAGTCGCCGTACGGGGGCGCCAAGGGCGACGCGCCGGCCGCCGCGGTCTTACAGGAAGGCGATACCTATGCAGTGGGGATAAAAATGTTCAGCGATTACTTGTTGCAGTTTGAAATTGTGGGGGTCTTTCTCCTGGGCGCCATCATCGGGGCAATCGTGCTGGCGAAAACGCCAAAGCCGCTGGAATAAGGAGTAAGAGGGCAGGCGATGGGATCAGAAGCGCCATGCTGCGCTTCATGCCGCGGTCTTATCGCTTAACGGTCTATGGTTCCCTTAAGCGCATACGTCGCTGTCAGCGCCGTCCTGTTCATCACGGGACTGCTCGGTGTGCTTATCAGACGTAATTTCATTATCGTCCTGATGGCGGTCGAGATCATGTTGAATGCAGCGAATATCAATCTGGTGGCATTCTCTTATTATTTGGAATCGATGGCGGGCCAGCTGGTGGCGCTCTTTGTCATCGCCATCGCCGCCGGGGAAGCCGCCGTGGGACTGGCCATTATCATCGTCGTATTCCGTGGCAAGATCTCCACAAACGTGGACGAAATGAACCTCTTGAAGTGGTAACGTGACCGATCTCCTGATTAAGCTCATTCCGGTGTTTCCGCTGCTCGCCGTTATCGCGAACGGCGTATTCGGGCGCTATCTCTGGTCTCACGACTGGGCTCACCGTATCGCCTGGGGCTCTGTCGGCCTCTCGTTTCTCTGCACCATCGGTGTCTTTGCCGACATCCTGCACAGCGGGGTTGCCCGTGAAGTGATCGCGTATCAGTGGATCTTCGGCGGCGACCTGACGATCAATCTGGCCTACCTCGTCGATCCGTTGACCTGCGCGATGCTGCTCGTGGTCACCGGGGTCGGATTTCTTATTCACGTCTACTCCGTTGCGTACATGCACGGGGAAGACGGCTTCACACGGTTCTTCACGTACATGAATCTCTTCATGGTTTCCATGCTTCTCCTGGTGATGGGAAACAACTATGCGGTCCTCTTCATCGGCTGGGAAGGCGTGGGTCTCTGCTCCTATCTCTTGATCGGCTACTACTATGAGAAGGTTTCGGCCGCCAAGGCCGCGTCAAAGGCCTTCGTCGTCAACCGCATCGGCGACGCGGGATTCCTCTTGGCCATTTTCCTGGTCTTCATCAACTTCAAGACGCTCGACTATACGAAGGTCTTTGCCCAGATCGGCCAATTGTCGCCTGAAATGGCCACGGCCATTGCCCTCTGCCTGCTCGTCGGAGCCATCGGCAAATCCGCCCAGATTCCGTTGTACACCTGGCTACCGGACGCCATGGAAGGCCCCACTCCGGTGAGCGCGCTCATCCATGCGGCGACGATGGTGACGGCGGGCGTCTATATGATTGTGCGTAACCATGCCATTTTTGATCTCTCTCCGACGGCCTTAGGAGTGGTCGGTCTCATCGGCGGGAGCACGGCGCTCTTCGCCGCCACGATCGGTCTGGTGCAAACCGATATCAAGCGCGTCCTGGCCTATTCCACAGTGAGCCAGTTGGGGTACATGTTTCTCGGATGCGGCATCGGTGCCTACACCGCCGCAATTTTCCATCTGATGACACATGCGTTCTTCAAGGCTCTGCTGTTCCTCTCCGCCGGTTCGGTGATTCACGCGCTTGCGGGAGAACAAGACATTCGCAAAATGGGCGGGCTGAGCCATAGGATTCCTTGGACCCATAAATTGTTCTTTATCGGCACGATCGCCATCGCCGGCATTCCGCCGTTTGCAGGATTCTGGAGCAAAGACGAAATCATGGCCCATGCGTTCACGCACCATCAATATGTGCTGTACGGTATGGCCGCGATCGGTGCGTTTATGACGTCGTTCTATATGTTCCGTCTGACTTATCTGACATTCTATGGCAAATCCCGCATGGATCATCACACGGAAGAACACATCCATGAATCGCCCGCTGTCATGATCGCGCCCCTCATGGTCTTGGGACTACTCTCCTTGGCCGGCGGCTTTATCGGATTCCCGCCTGAACATGGCTGGCTGCATCAGTTCTTGGCGCCGGTCGCCGGCGTCGGGGGTGAACACGAAGTCGGCACCGGACTGGTGCTGAGCCTGATGATGATCGCCACCGGCATCGCGTTGTTCGGCTGGGCGCTGGCCCATTACTTGTACAGCATGAACACGACGGCGCCGGATCGATGGGCGGCGAAAGCCCGGGGCGTCTATACCACTCTCTTGAATAAATATTACGTCGACGAACTGTACGATCTCCTATTCGTCGAATTCACGAAAAAAGTGGGGCGATCGTTCGACTGGTTCGACCGAGTCGTCATCGACGGCATCGTCCGCGGAGTGGCCCAGATGGCGGAACTGGGCGCGGAGGGATCGACCTGGGTGGAAAAACACCTCATCTATGGTGGTGTGAACATCGTCGGCTACGGCAACCACCTCTTGGCCAAACAGTGGCGGCAAATCCAGAGCGGGATGGTTCATCATTATGCGGCGATCATCGTCGCAGGATTGTTTTTGCTGGCGGTCGTCATCCAACTGATCGTGCAGCGCTAGAACGGTACCATGTTAGAACAGTTCGACTCCACATTTCCGATCCTCTCGTGCCTGATCTTTTTTCCGCTGGCCGGTGCCGCTGTCCTCTGGCTCTTCGACGACGAAGACATGGTCCGTACATCGGCCTTGACGATCGCCTTGGTCGAATTGGCTCTGGCCGTCTTTGTGCTCATGCGGTTCGTGCCGGACTCCGCCGCCATGCAGTTTGTGGAGCATGTGCGCTGGATCCCCGCGCTGGGGATCAGCTATCACCTGGCCGTGGACGGCATCAGCGTGTTGTTCGTCGGGCTGACGGCGTTCTTAACCGTCTTGGTGGTCATCTATTCCTGGGACACGATCCGCCATCAGACCAAACTCTATATGATGGCGCTCCTGGCGCTTGAAACAACGACCATGGGCGTCTTCGTGTCGCTGGATCTGATTTTGTTCTTCGTGTTCTGGGAGCTCATGCTCATCCCGAGCTACTTCCTGATCAAGCTGTGGGGCGGCGGCGCCGAACGTCATTACGCGGCACTGAAGTATGTGCTGTATACCTTGCTCGGCAGCGTGTTCATGTTGGTGGGCATCGCCCTCCTGGACATCAACTATCACAATTACGCCACGCTCCATCACATGGACCAGTCGTACTCGTTCGATCTGTTGGAGTTGCTCGCTACCCCGGTTCCGCTCGATCAGCAGATTTTGATCTTCTGGCTCATGTTCTTCGGATTCGCGTTTAAGGCGCCGGTGTTTCCGTTTCATACCTGGCTGCCGGATGCCTTGCTGGAAGGCCCGATCGGCATGGCCGTCGTGCTGGCCGGCCTCAAGCTCGGCACCTTCGGCTTCATGCGCTTCAGCATTCCGCTCTTGCCAGAAGCCTCGAAGAGCCAGACCGTCGTGTCGATCGTCATGGCCCTGGGCTTGGTTGCGATTCTCTATGGCGCGATCGTGGCCCTCATCCAACCGGATTTCCGCCGGCTTCTCGCTTACAGCAGCATCAGCCACCTGGGGTTCATCGTGATCGGGCTCTTTGCGCTGAACTATCAAGGATTGCAGGGCAGCTTGCTCACAATGATCAATCTGGGGTTCAGCACGGCCGGACTCTTCTTCATCGCCGGCTTTCTCTATACCCGGCAGCAGACGACGCAACTGTCGGCCTTCGGCGGGATGGCCAAACATACGCCGTTACTCGCCACGTTCTTCCTATTGATCGGATTGGCCTCGATCGGCCTGCCGGGGACCAACGGGTTCGTCGGCGAGTTCCTGATCCTTCTCGGAACCTTCAAAGCCCATTGGCTGTACGGCTCCGTCGCCGTGACCGGTGTGATTTTCGGCGCGGCGTATTTCCTCTGGTACTACGAACGGGCGATGCTCGGGCCGGTCGGCAAGGCCGTGAAAGATTCCATTGGAGACCTGCATCCCCGTGAAATGGTCATCGTGGTCTCCTTGTCGATCATGATTCTCTGGATCGGTCTCTACCCGGCTCCATTCCTCCGCATGATGAACGGATCGGTGGAGGCCCTCGTCGATCGGCTGAATCACGGAACCATCGCAGCTGCTCAGCCTCCGATGCGAGCGAAAGAGAAAGTGAATTGAGATCATGAGCGACTCCGTACTGCTGTATATCTTGTTCGCACCCTTCGCCGGGGCCATCGCGCTAATTTTCGCGTCCAACCGCCAGGCCATGCTCGTCAGAAGCATCGCGGCGGGGTCGGCAGGCATCTCGCTGCTCGCTTCGCTATACCTCTTTTATGCCTACGATCCGGTCAAGGGCGGCTTTCAGTTCATTCAAAAATACGAGTGGTCGAAGCAGCTCGGCATTTCGTTGCATTTGGGAGTGGATGGCATCGGCACGCCGCTCGTGCTTGCCTCGTCCATTCTGTTGTTCGCCGGGATCTTCGTGTCCTGGCACATCAAGGATCGAACCAAAGAATTCTATATTTGGCTCTTGATCCTTGCCGCTGCCACCATCGGCGTCTTCATGTCCCTGGATCTGTTTTTCCTTTATTTTTTCTACGAAATGTCCGTGATCCCCATGTACCTGTTGCTCGGAATGTGGGGAAGCCATACGAAGAAGTATTTGGAGATGACAGACCCCGAAGGCCTCAAACTCCGGGACTCCGTCGGCTTCATCTTCAATTTCGGCGCGAACAGCAAAGAGTACGCGGCGATGAAACTGGTCTTGTTTCTCTCAGCCTGGGCTGTCGTCGCCTTGATGGGCATCTTGCTGATCTATAAGTATTCGGGGCTGAACACCTTCGACATTCTCCAGCTGCGCGAGCATGCCAAGCTGATGAATATTCCGGTGTTAGGGACGACCTTGGACAAGATTATTTGGGTTCTCATCTTCTTCGGCTTCGCATCGATCGCGCCGCTCTGGCCGTTACACTCCTGGTCTCCGGTGGGCCACGCGGCCGCTCCCGCCGCCACAAGCATGTTGCACGCGGGCGTCCTGATGAAACTGGGCCATTTTTCGATCATCCGAGTGGCCTTCGAAATCCTGCCGGACACAACCCGTGAGTTGATGCCCATCGCGGCGGTGCTCTGCATGTTCAGCATTATCTACGGGGGCTTCGTGGCCTTTTATGCCAAGGACACGAAGTACGTGATCGGCTATTCCAGTTCGAGTCACATGGGCTACGTCTTTCTCGGCATGGCGGCGTTGAATTACATCGGCTTGAGCGGGGCGGTGATCTATATGTTCGCACACGCCATGGCCACAGGGATGCTCTTCGCCATGGCCGGATGGGTCTACGACCAGACGCATACGCGAGACATTCCGTCGCTCGGTGGACTTTCCAACCGGATGCCCTTCATCGCAGGCTGTTTCGTCATCGCCTGCATGGCTTCCGTCGGAATGCCGGGCACCGTGAATTTCATCGCGGAGGTCATGATCATCGTCGGGAGTTGGAACAAGTACCCACTACAGGTGATTGTCGCCGTCATCGGCATCGTCATCACCCTGGCCTATTTGTTCCGTATGATGCGCGGTCTCTTCTATGGTCCGATGGATCAAAAATATAGCCACTCACATGACGCGGTGGCGGTGGTCGACCGGTTGCCTCTGCTGATTATGATTTCAGTGAGTATCGGTTTCGGCCTCTTCCCGATGCATATGTACAACGTCGTCCGTTCCGGGGTCGATCCGCTCGTCGCCAAAATTACCCAGGTCGTGCCAGTCGCGCAGACGGGTGAAGGGTTAGACTTGAGGGGTGAGGCTGCGATTCCTGGAAGATCCTCCGCTATCCCGATTGTCGCCAACAAGCCCTTATCTCCTATTCCTGACTCCTTACGAGAGCCACGATGACCTTTTCGCTCACCATGTCCCCGTCCGACCTCCTGCTGTTGTTGCCGGAGATTTTCTTGACCTGTTGGCTTTGCCTGGTTCTGATCGTGGACTTTTCTTTCCCGCGCCTGCCGAAAGAGCAGTTGGCTTACTTGAGCATTGCCGGCCTTGTCGGCACGCTCGGCTGCCTCGCCTGGTTCGATTTCTCCGGGATCTCCGGCACGCTCTTCGCCAATATGTTCGTCGTCGATCGGATGGCGTTATTCTTCAAGATCTTTATCGTAGCCGCCACGATTCTTGTCATCCTGGCTTCGATTGAATTCGTCCATCGGTTCACCTTCTTCCGCGGAGAATATTACTTCCTCGTCGTCATGTCGGCATTGGGCATGATGTTCATGGCCTCGGCCAACGACCTGTTGTCCGTGTTCGTTACATTGGAATTCTCGACGTTCGGGTTCTATATCCTGGTCTCCTATCTGCGAGAAGACATGGCGTCCAACGAAGCCGGACTGAAATTTTTCATTCTTGGCGTCTTCGCCGCCGGATTGCTGGCCTATGGGATCAGTCTGGTGTACGGGGAGACCGGCAAGCTGGTGTTCTCCGACATGAAGCCGGCCCAGGCAACGCCCGGATTGGTCATCGGATTTTTGCTGATCTTCGGCGCCCTTGGATTCAAGATCGGCGCCGTGCCGTTTCATTCCTGGATCCCCGACACCTATCACGGCTCCCCGACGCCCGTGACCGCGTTCCTGTCGATTGCCCCCAAAGGAGCGGCCTTCGCCATCCTGCTGCGCATGTTTTTTGTCGCGCTCGGGACGTTCAAACCAACGTGGGTCCTGCTGTTGGTCGCTGCTTCCATTTTGTCGATGACCTACGGCAACATCGTGGCCATCGCGCAAAAAAACATGAAGCGGCTGCTGGCCTATTCCGGCATCGCGCAGATCGGTAACATCCTGATCGGCCTCGCCGCCGGCACCAAGATGGGCAACGACGCGATCCTGTTCTATCTTTTGACCTATCTGTTCGCGAACCTGGGCGCCTTTGCGATCATCATCGCTGTCAGCCAGGCCATCGGCAGCGAAGAGATCGAGGACTACAGCGGCTTGGGACGCCGCTCGCCATTTTTGGCTTTCTCGATGCTGATTTTCTTATTGTCGTTGACGGGCGTACCGCCGTTGGCGGGCTTCGTCGGCAAACTTTATATTTTCGTCGCGGCGATCAAGGAGGGGCTCTATACCCTGATTACGGTGGGACTCATCAACATCGTGATCTCCATGTACTATTACCTTGTCGTCGTCAAGAAAATGTACATCATCGAGCCGCATGACCCCTCGCCGGTCAGCGTGTCGGGCCCGATGAAAGCCGTCATCTATGTCGGTTTGGCCGGCACCTTGATCATCGGAATTTATCCTCAACCAGTGATCGATTGGGTGGTCGCCGCCACCATGATGTTCTCCAACCTTGGAGGGCCATCCGCCACGCTTCCGATCCTTCCTCCTGTCATCGCCTCGGGGCACTGATCGGCTCCTTTAAATAAAGCACCGCAACTCGGGATTCTTCTGAAATATTGCTTGCAGGGCCGCATCGGCCAGAGTAGAGTTTGTTAGGTTTTCACAGTATTTACGCCTCTTGGGCGGCAATATGGCCATGGAATCAGCGACACAAGACCGTCCCTCATCGACACCCCCCGCTGCTCCTCCTTTGTCCGAATCGGTACCGGCCGGACCGGTCCAAGCACCTCCGCCAACCCAGACGCGAGGGGCAGCCTTGCAGGCTTGGTTGGCCAAGTGGTCTATCGAGCAACGGGTACTGGCCGGCTTCGGATTAGTCTTCGCAGGCATTCTCGTCATCAGCGTCGTGTCTTATCGGAACACTGCCGTGGTGGTGAAGAACAGCCGCCTAGACACAGCAAGTCATGAGCTTGTTCAACTGCTGGGATCGATCGAAGAAGCGCTCATCGCGGCAGAAAGCGGTCATCGACGTTATCTGGTCACCGGTGACGAATCCTACCTCAAGGCCCATCGGGCCATTGTGGAACAGATGCCCGAGTATATGCGGTATCTTCAGGCCCTCGCTGGACCGGTAGCAGAACAGCGTGCACGAATCGCCCAGCTTGAAGAACTCATCAAGCAGCAGCTGGACATCGAGGCCAACGCCATCCGAGAGCGGGCTGAGCGGGGCCCTGAGGCGGTCCGGCAGCTGGCGATGCCCGGCGTTGCGAAGCGGGAATTCGACGACATCCACCGACTCATCACCGACCTTGAGAGTTCTGAGCAACACTCCGCCCGTGCCAGATTGTTGCAGTCGACAGGGACCACCCGTAGCACGATCGCGCTGCTTGCTCTGGGAGCCCTCCTACAACTAGTGCTGCTGGGCTCCGTCTACTATCTAATCCATCACGACATCACCGCCCGGCGCCGGGTCGCCGCGGAATTGCGGCGGCAGGGAGAGCTTCTCCAGGCGGCGAACAAGGAACTGGAAGCCTTCAGTTATTCGGTGTCGCACGATCTCCGGGCCCCGTTACGCCATATCGACGGCTATGCCGCACTCTTATCGAAAACGGCCGGCCAATCCCTGAACGAAAAGGCTCAGCGCTATCTCCAAACCATCTCGGAATCGGCCAAGCAGATGGGGCAGCTGATTGACGATTTACTCGTATTCTCCCGCATGGGCCGCCAGGAAATGTTGCGCACTACGGTAAATCTCAACCAGTTGGTCAAAACCGTAATTCACGATTTGCGTCTTGACTTGCAAGCAAAGCCGATCTCTTGGACAATTGGCTCGTTGCCGGACGTCCCGGGGGACCCGGCCATGTTGCGGCAGGTCTTCATGAACCTGCTCTCGAACGCGGTCAAGTTCACGGCGACGAGGCCCAAGCCGCGTATCGAGATCGGCGCGACGCGGCAATTCCCCGGAGAAGTCACCATCTTCGTCCGCGACAACGGAGTCGGATTTGACATGCAGTATGTGAACAAACTCTTCGGTGTGTTCCAGCGCCTCCACCGGAACGATGAATTCGAAGGCACCGGCATCGGCCTGGCGAACGTCAGGCGGATTGTCCATCGTCACGGCGGACGGACCTGGGCCGAAGGCGCGCTCGACCAGGGCGCGACGTTTTATCTGTCACTTCCCATGAAAAGGACTGCCTCATGACCACCGTGAAACCCATCTTATTGGCGGAAGACAACCCGCGCGATGCGGAACTCGCGCTGGCCGCGATGGAAGAGCACCACATTGCGGACAAAGTCGTCGTCTGTCATGATGGAGCCGAAGTGCTGGACTATCTCTATTGCCGCGGGCCATTCAAGAGCCGGCAATGCGGCAACCCTGTCGTCGTATTCCTGGACCTCAAGATGCCAAAAATAGACGGCATCGAAGTGTTGAGAACGATCAAGAACGATGTGAATCTGAAACCGATCCCTGTCGTGATGTTGACCTCGTCCCGGGAAGAACGCGACTTGGCCCAGAGTTATGCGCTCGGCGCCAATGCCTACGTGGTCAAGCCCGTCGAGTTTCAGCAGTTCATCTCGGCCGTGAAAGAGCTCGGCGTGTTTTGGGGCGTCATCAATGAACCGCCGCCTGAAGGCACTGAGTCTGCTGCCTAGCCTGCCCGCGGAGGACCCGTGAAAACCCTGCTCCGCCTGCTCCTCCTTGAGGACGATCCCGTCGATGCCGATCTCATCGCCGCCACGCTGGCGGAGGCAGGGCTCGCCTGCACCACCCGTCGCGTCGATACGCGCACCGATTTCGTCTCCGCGTTGAACGAGGACGCATTCGACCTGATCCTCGCCGATTATTCGATTCCCGGCTTCGATGGAATGACCGCGCTGTCGCTGGCTCGCCAGTTGGCGCCTGACGTCCCTTTCCTCTTCGTCTCGGCCACCATCGGTGAAGAATTGGCCATCGATGCCATGCACCACGGCGCGACCGACTACGTCCTCAAACAGCGATTGGGCCGGCTGGTCCCCTCGGTACAGCGTGCGCTCCGTGAGCGGGACGAGCGCAGAGAACGCAAGAAAGCCGAAGAGGCGCTGATCCAGAGCGAGAAGCAGTTCCGACAGGCACAGAAGATGGAAGCGGTCGGCCGGCTGGCCGGGGGCATCGCGCACGATTTCAATAATCTCCTGACCGTGATCATGGGGTACAGCCATGTGATCGCAACCGAATTAGGGCGCCAGCATCCCCTGCACAGCAAGATCGAAGAAACACAGAAAGCCGGCGAACGCGCCGCGATGTTGGTTCGACAACTGCTGACTTTCAGCCGCAAGCAGCCACTTGAACCGAAAAACCTCAGCCTCAACAACGTCGTGGCCAACCTTGAAAGCATGCTGCAGCGACTGATCGGTTCCGACATTCGCCTCGTCATCATGCTCGATCCCTCGAACAGTCAAGTCCGCGCCGACCAGGCCCAGCTGGAACAAGTGCTGATGAACCTCGTCGTGAATGCTCGTGACGCGATGACCAAAGGTGGCACTCTCACGATCGGCACTGCTCAGGTCGAACTCGCAAAAAGCCCCCTGTATCACGTCGAGCCGTTGCCGCCAGGCCCATATGTGAAGTTGTCTGTCGGAGACACCGGCAGCGGGATGGATCGCGACACCCAAGCGCATATCTTCGAGCCGTTCTATACGACGAAAGAAGAAGGCAAGGGGAGCGGCCTGGGCCTCTCGACTGTGTTCGGGATCGTCACCCAGTCAGGCGGCGGCATCGATGTGACCAGCCGGGTCGGCCACGGAACTCGATTCGATATCTTCTTCCCCCGAGTCGCCGCGGACCGAGAAACGGCTTCCACGGCGCAAGCCTCCGGCCAGGCGCGCGGAGGGACGGAAACCATCCTTCTGGTGGAAGACGATTCCAGCGTGCGTACCTTGCTGCGCGATGCTTTGCGGAAGCTCGGCTACAACGTGATCGAAGCCAAACAGGGTCTAGAGGCCTGCCTTCTGGCCTCGCAAGAGATGGAACGGCTGGACCTGTTGCTCACCGACATGGTGATGCCCGGCATGGGAGGGCGGGAACTGGCCCAACACCTGATTACGATCAAGCCCGACCTTCGGGTCCTGTTCATGTCAGGGTTTACGGACGACATCGGCATCCTCACCGGCCATGAACGGGGAAGCAGCGGCTTTCTACAAAAACCCTTCACGCCGGAACTCCTGGCGCGCACAGTAAGAAAGATTCTCGACACTCCAACTCCCAGCACCTCGACGCAGCAGGCTTCAAAATCGGCTGTGAAGTGATAGGTTTATCTTGAGCAGGGCCTTTCAGACAACGGTTTGACGCTGAGCCCAACCCTCCTTATACTCGATCTCAAGCATGACACTGCATCACCACGACTCTTGCAGATTGCGTGCGCTCATTCTCCTTGGAATAGTTTTCTCCGGAACGGCGCTCTCGGGGCTGGCGTCGGCGCAGTCCATCTCGTGGGACCATCCCGGCAAAGGGCTCGCCATCGGTCTTTGGAATCCGCCGCCTATTTGTCGTGACGTACCGCAGCTTGTCGTGGCAGAGATCGATCCGGCCCGCTACCGTTTTTCCATCCACTATTTTCGGAACGAACCGTTCGGAGAACCGCCCGACGTCCTTGAGTGGCAGCGGAGGACCGGCCACGACTTGGTATTCAACGCCGGACTATTTCGCGAGAATTTTTCTTATTTGGGCTTGTTGTACGGACAGGGGAAGCCGCTGGGAAGCAAACGACATCCCTCCTGGATGGGGCTCTTCGTCGCAGAACCGACCCTCGGCGGGGGACCTCTGGCTGGAATCTTGGACTTATCGGTCGATCCGTTCGATGAACAGCAGCCGCCCTACGATGAAGCGGCGCAATCGCTGATGCTGCTCGATCGAACGGGGAAGGTGCGCGTCAAACAGACAGGCAAGCAATCTCAGCAGACCATCGTCGCAGAACAGCGGGATGGCCACATGCTCGTCATGAAAACCACGGAGATCACATCACTGTATGCGATCGGACAATGTTTACACGAGGCCTATCCCGGTATACGCCAAGCTATGGCGATGGATGGAGGGTCTTCATCAGACTTGGCAATGAGTCCTGTACTCCGACAAGCGGTTGAGAACACAGGTGGGGTTCATCCCTGGATGGTTCTTGTGAACACCGGTACGACCGGCCACATTGGTCTGCCGGCCGTCATCGGCATCAGTCCACGCTCGAGCACCTCCGGACCGTAATAAGACTACGTGCCGTTCGATTAACGCGCAACGGGATAGCCCGCTGCCAGCCACGCGTTCATGCTGCCATTGACGTTGTACACATGTGTATATCCGAGATCCGCCAACGTTTCTGCCGCAATGTTGCTCCGGTGGCCGGATTGGCAATACACGACGATGTGCTCATCCGTTTGCACGCCGATTTCGCGATGACGGGTCTTGATCTCGCGAAAATCGATATTGAAATCGGTGCCCGGGATAAAGCCTCCTGCATGTTCCTCCGGAGACCGCACGTCGATCAACATGAACCCCTTCTGTGCCATCGACGGCGCTTTCGAGAGGCCGGCGCGCAATTGTTGAACCGAGAGCAAATAGGAATGGTAAGCGGAGACCACCGTCATCGTTCCGGCGAGCATAAGAACCAGACTCAGGAATGTAATGGTAGTTCGTCGCATCATGGTCGACCTCCTGATGACAGCATTACACAGCTTCGACAGAGGTGAGCATCGCAATGAGATTATGATAGGGGCACGATGAAGACCTGGTCAAGTCTCGGTTGTGCGCTCGTTCTGCTCGTGGCCGGCTGCGCCGAGGGCGCAAAACTGGCGCAAGACACCGGTGACGGAGGCGTGGTGACGTATCCCTTCAAAGGGGACCAAGGCCACATGCTGTCGTCATTTCGACAAGAGGCGCTGACGTTGATAAAGAATACCTGCGGGGGTGCTTATACGATTGTCCGCGAAGGGGAGGCCAAAGGGCGGGCACGCGTCGCAGGAGCGATCGAAGGAGGCCAGGAGATCGTTCGAGAGCGTCGTTGGGGGATTGAGTTTCGCTGCAAGTAGCTTCGGCCTCTTAGCTCGTCAGCCTCTGTTGCGCGGTTAAATCGTCGATCGTCAACAGACTGATCACCTTGACTCCTTCTTGTTCGACTTTGGCACGCCCTTCTTGCTCTTTTCGATCCACGATCACCAAGGCATGAGTCACCGTTAGTCCCGCTTGCCTGGCTGCAACAACCGCCTTGAGCAGCGACCCGCCGCTCGTCAACACATCGTCAACGATTAATGCGCGATCCTTGGGACGAATCGCTCCTTCAATCAGTCTGCCGAGGCCGTGATCCTTGGCCTGTTTGCGCACGACAAAGGTTCGCCAGTCTCGTTTCGGGCTGGTCGTGTAGGCATAGTCGGAAATCGTCGTTGCGATCGAAATCGCCCCGATCTCAAGCCCGCCAAGACAATCGATTGCCAGTCCGGTCAGCGCCTCATGGGCCAGCTGGCCGACCAGCCAGCGCGCCGAGGGATGGGCCATCAACGCCCGGCAATCGACATAAAAGGGGCTGACATGGCCGGATGCGAGCGTAAACCCCTTCTCCTTGTCCCACTTAAACGACTGAGTATCGTGAAACGACTTCGCCAGTTGTTCGCGGATGGTCACGATCCTTCCCCCTGAGATTCAGAAAAAGCGACGGCATTGTACACTGCCCGTCAGAGCAATGTCAGAGATTTTAGCGGTCCTGGAGTTGGCTTTTTCATGGGAAACGCCTGACTTGCTCAGCCAACGCCTTCGCAACAAGCTGAAGATCAAACGGCCAGGCATAGAGAAGTTCGATCCCCGGATGGCGAGGACGCATACGGTGAAGGATTTCAGGAATTTCGACTTCCGCATGAGCGCCGCCGGGCGTGAACATTGTCGTCGTTACGGTGACGTGGGTCGCGCCCTGCTTGATCAACTCCTCGACAGACTCCTCCAAAGTCGGCGCGCAGAATTCATTGTAGGCGAGCGCAAAGAGGGCACCGTTCAACTGTGGCCGCAACGCAGCCGCAACAGCTTCCAGTCCAACCCGATAGGGATCGGTCGCCGCGGTCCTTGGCCAGCGGCGGATCTTGTTGTCTAATTCATATTCTTCGGTTGACATCGGCGTCCCCGCCGCCCGCCGCTGGGCTTCCAATCGTTTCAGCTTCGTGACCAATTCAGATGGGTAATCTTTCGGAATGCCTCCGTGGCCGACCAACACGATTCCTCGCACCACAGCGGCCATCACAGGCTCCTTTCTTGTCAATCTCACTTAGACGTGGTTTCGCAACATCAGTTCTTTTGGATGCGGACTGAGATACATCTGATCACGAATGTACACCACATCGTACTGCGTCACGTAATGCTTGATCAGCGTGATGGGCACGATCAACGGCACCAGCCCTTGGTGATATTCCAAAATCACGTCGTTGAGCTCCGCCCGTTCCTTCGGCTTTAACCGCTCTTTGAGATGCCCCACCAAATGCTGCAACACGTTGACGTGCTTTCGTCTCGTCGCCTTGATTGCGAGCGCTCTCATGAAAAGCATTCCGTAACGCTCGACCAGTTCTTTGGGTTGATAGCGGTGCGCCTGAGCCACCAAGCGTCCCAAAGATTGATACACCTCGCGACTGTGGGCCAACAGCAGATATTTATGGATGGTGTGAAACGCGACGACAGATTGGCGCGTGAAAGGACCGTGCGCTAATAGTTGCCACCGGTGGTAGCAGAATACGCGCTCGATAAAATTGTCGCGTAACACCGGATCGCAGAGGCGGCCTTCGTCTTCGACCGGCACGAGCGGAAACCGTTCCTTGAACGCTCGTGCGAAGAGTCCGACACCGGCGCGATTCGGCATGCCGTGAGGATTGAAGAGTTTGACCCGCTCGATCCCGCAACTCGGTGAATCCTTCTTGAAGATGTAACCGGACAAACGTACCCCATCAAGAGTCTCAAGCTTCCGACCGGTATACAGGGTCAGCGGTTTCGTCATGTTCCGTTCGGTGTTGACCGTGATGAGCTGCGGCTTCTTCACATCGCCGACCAAGTGCATGGCTTCGCGCGGCGTGCCGAATCCTGCTTCCACTTCCGGGCAGACCGGCACCCATTCGACATGGCGGCTCAGCACCTCAGACACGAACCGATCCCGTTTGTGTCCTCCGTCGTAGCGGACTTCTTCGCCCAACAGACATCGGCTGATGCCGATTCGAATCGGCAACGAACCGTGCGACGCGCTGTTCGCTAATCCCGCCACGCTTGTGTCTCTCTCACAGCTTCACGCTTGCCCAACGCAAGGTATTCTATCGGGAACACCCAGCGATCCAAACACCGAAATCAGCATGATGCGGACGATCAAGATGAGCTCCTACTTCGATGCACCGCCGTGCGATCCCATCGATCCCTTCGGGAGTTTATCGCTCGCCACGCGCGTGATGGCGACTTCTCTTGTGCCTTTGTCGCCCTTGACGCTGAGTTTCACCACTGTCCCGGCTTCTCCACGGATCATCTTGACCACTTGTTCATAACTCTTGCCCGAGACCGAAATCCCGTCAACCGATTGAATTTCGTCTCCGTGACTCAATCCAGCCTGGCGCGCCGGGCCTTCAGGGTGAACCATGGCCACATATAGCACGGCGGGATCGCCGATCCGCTCAGCTCCTACCTGAAGTGAAATGCCGATCACGCCGTTGGGCAAGTTTGCCTCGTCGCCATGGCCATATTGCGTCTGACCCTTGTCTGTAGCGCATGCCGCGACGGAAGATGACAGGGCCATCATGACGCACGCCGCGACCGATAGATTTTTCATGCTCATGGGACTTCCTCCTTGTTGAAATCCACTAACGAACCAGTGCGACGAGACACAACCCCGCGAGCAGGACCAATGAATTCAAATAAACCGATCGTTGATGTAACCGATTCCACGCCGCGAGAAGGTCCGGATCGACGGCACCTCGCTCCTCTTGGTCTTTGAGCTGATCTCTCATCGCATTACTCTCCGGCGTGAGCGGTGAGTGACAATAAGACTCGGCGATCAGGACGATCAGCCAGATCCCGCCCGCGAACAGAAGAGAGAGACTCCCCCCTTGCACCGCCATCGTGCCACCGACCGCGAGCAATCCGACGACAGCTGTCGCCATGCCCAACACATAATAGGCCGGGAACAGCTGCCGCACGACCTTCCCAAATGGCTCCCGCTCGAGATTCTTGGCAAGGATCGGCGCCACGACAAAGGAGAGCAGCACGACTTTCCCCACCAAAATACCAGCGGCGAGGGCGTGGATGTAGTCGATCAGCCACATCATCGCGTCACTTTCATCAAGCGTCCGTGCAAATCATTTGCGAGGCGTCTTTGAGCAATGGGGACTGAAAGCGGTACCCGCCGCTCTATGCAACTGTCGGTGTCACACCCTGGCTCGTCATCATCAGTGAACCTGGTTCTCCCAATATCAGTTTCAATATAACCTCCGCTACGGGAAAGAAGGGAGGCCTGTTCAAGACCTTAGAATGTAATGAATATTGATTTTAGTGTTAAGGGGCGGATGCGAGGCGGGAATGAAA
>CAMLHQ010000013.1 GCA_946479785.1 uncultured Nitrospira sp. | reverse complement strand
TGGAACGTCTTGATTCATCGGAGAAATTTCCTCGAAAGAAAGTATGAAAACCGCGAGTCATTTCAGCGATTGGAATCTGGAAGCAGGCTAGTGCTCTCGACTCCACTTGACACACTCCGCTCATGCGCTCACACTATGCATCCTACTCCAACACAACCTGCCGACGGCCTCTAGGAAGGCCCGACCGCCGACATCTTGTGAGAAAGGCGGTCGTCCGATGGACTCTCCCTCTCTCACTCTCTCGTTTCGCAAAGAAATTCTGGACTACCTCTGTTCTTGCGACCAACTTTTGGCAGCACTGAGTACACCGGGCTCTTTGCGGTTCTCGAAGGAAGAACTGGAAGTTCTCGAGTATTCCATGGCTGAACTCCAAAAGGTCCTGGTCGTCTGTAGCAAGCAATAAGCATCATGTCGTTTCCTGAACCTCCGTTGCCGCTCGTGACAGGTGTGCTATGTTTGAGCATCGCCAAAGTGTTCGGGAATACTTACGCGCCACGGAAGCCCTCTTAAAAATAGATGATCTCACTGACGCTGAGTTACAAGCCCTATCGGAGATGTTGTATCATCTCTCCGAGAAACTGCTCGACGCAAGGCAGAATGGCAAATCGTAGTGATCGTTTTGCATATCGTGGAAGTCTCATGTCTGCTCTTGGGCTAAGCTAAGATCCGAAGCGGGGGCAGTCACGCAAATCTCTGGCTGCCCCGCTATTTGTCTGGGTTTGAATTTCCATCTTCAACACCATCGGCTACCACGCTGCTACCCGGACAGGACAAACCAGGCCCATCACATTCACACGAAAGTGCTTAAGGCTCTCTAGACTTCTTTTGTCCTCGTGTGTATGGTTCGACGTGTCCGAACCAACCAACTCATCAATCATGACCTTGCCGTCCTATCCTCGCAGCCCCAAAATACTTCTCGGCGGCATTGCGCACTTGGGACGGTTCATTGACAAGATTCGATTGCGGCATGCGGGCCATATTCAGGACTACAACTACATCACGACGGGGTTTGATAAACATCTGATCGACTTTCTCGGAATTGATCCACACGCGTTTGAGCGGCGTGTGTTGGCCGGTGGATCGGATGAAGAATTCCTGGGATGGGTCCATGCCCATGGCAAGACACGGACGCCGGAAGAGATCGCACAATGGAATCACATTCTGCTGTCTTCTCGTCCGAAAGACGACGCGGCTCGCCAGCGCTTTCAAGGACGTCTCCAAGACATCGCCATCAAACGCGGCGTGGCCGTCAGTTCTCTTCCCTCTGTCTCTACGTGGGCCGATGTGATCGAACTCGATGAGGGACGGATGTAGCAGCAGTGCTATCCGCCTTTATTTGACTTCTCCCCATGCGGTCGTTTGCGAGCGGAAGGCCAACAGGCGGGTCGAGGTGCGGACCATCACCGCGTCGTTCGTCTCTTCCACTGAGAGAACACGTTCGTCGGTCGACCAGGGGAGCGAGAAGAATCCTCCGGTGAACGAGGAGAAGGCCAGTGCGCGTTCACTCGTGATGACGACGGCCACGTGCCCGTGTCCATGCATCTGTGTCACGGCTTCGCTGGCGCCGAGCGATTCATTCGTCCAATGCCCGCGCCCTTCCTGGAAGCCGTAAAGCTGGCGGTTCGTTTGAACGACGATAAGGCGTGGGAGCACCTGATGCCGTTCGACTCGCTCCTCTCCCGTCAACGGTACGTCGGCCCACCGCCGCAGTTCGGAAGTGAACCCTAGCAATCTTGTAGAAGTCTGCGCAAAGCCGGTCTGCCCTCGCGCGGCCGTGTTTTGGACCGTTTCATTGGCTCCCAATCCTTCTTCGATCGCGCTGCCACCTGCAGGCAATGCGATGACCTTGTCGTTGGCGACGGTGACCATAACGTCGCCGTGACGCCCTTGGCCATAAGCGATACCGGATGAGACGAACAGACCGGCAACCAGCGTGATGAGGAAGATGGATGGGAGTAGTCGATTCATGGAGAGACTGTACTCACGAGTCGTGAGGAATCGTGAAGGAATGGCGATACTCTATCACGATTCGGTCAACGAGTCGTAACCGGATGCGTTGTCTCCGTTGATCTAGACCGGTGGAATCCCTACTATGCTCGCGATGGTCAGTCCCGGGTCCTATCGTCTGTTCAAGAGCGTGCACCGCCGCTGGCGTCGCTTTTCCCATAAGCCGCTCTGGCGCGACCTGCTGGCAAACACGGCCGGATGGGCAGTCCTATTTCTGCTCGTCATTCCCTTGACCGTTCTCATTGTAACGCTCGTCGTCCGTACCCATACGACCTATTATCTCCTGAGCGGGCCTCCCGGCAGTACAGGGGCGCAACTCGGCCCGCGTATCGCGCAGGTGCTCAACACGCCGACCAGGCTCGAGCGATTCCTCCATTTGAACATCGTGCCGGATTTTATTGCGAAGGAATCCTGTGGCTCGCTCGACAGTATCTACTATGTCAATGCGGGGGCCGCACACCTGACGTTCGTGGAAGACGGGTTGCCGCTGCATTTCGAGCGGCCGCCGAGTTGTACCTTGTCGATCGGGGAGCAGCTGGTTCCCAAAAAATTGCACGAGTCGATTCGTATCCGTGCGCTCATGCCCCTATATAAATCCCCGTTGCATGTCGTCGCGAGAAAACAATCCGGGTGGACGGACCTACGCGAGATCCGTTCCCATGCCAAGGCGTATCTCGGTCCGGCCGGTGGCGCCACGGAAGTCCTCGCACAGTTGGTGCTCGATCACGATGGCATCGTTGTGGATCGGCAGGGAGCCGATTTGGACTTTCAACAAGCGGCGGCCAAATTGGAAACCGGAGAATTTGACGTCGGGTTTTTTCTTGTGGCGTTGAATGCCGAAGTGATGCAGCGCCTTCTACGGTCGAACGATCTCCAATTGCTTTCGATCGAACATGCCTCGGCTCTGAAGATGCTCTATCCCTACCTTGACGCGCTGTCGATTCCGGCCGCGATCTATAAGGCGGCGGCGCGTGAATTGACAACCATCGGCACGCGAACGATGCTCGCGACTTCGACGGACCTGAGTGAATATGAGGTGTACCAGATCGCGACCAAACTATCGGAACAGATGCACGACCTGATCAAAGGTATTCCGTTCAATGCAACGAAGGTGACGGACACCGACCCTCAACGCGATCTCTATTACCCGCTGCACGAAGGGGCATTGAGTTTCTACAGTCATGATCCGCCGTTTTTCTTGAATCCTCAAATGCTGGCTGGCATCGGGACCTATCTCTCCGTGTTGTTCGCCGGCTATACGATTCTTTCGCAGGTGTTGCGCAACTACCGTGTCCAGCGTGTCTACCACGCGGTGGAACGCGCGGCCCGCGCAGCCGGGATGCTCGGCCACGGAGGAAGTGCAGCACGCTATCAGGCTTACCTGCGGCCTATTCGAGCCAAGACCATGTTGCTGTTAAGACGGCGGAGGCTTGTCTACGACGATGTTGAGCGGATCAACGAATATATGAAAAGCCATCTGTGAGAGCCTTGTCGGTCGATGGAGTTATTCTCACCGATTCGGAATCCTGCCAGATCGTTTGTCATCATAACTCCCACCAGGGTTGTTGCCTAAGGTGTTTGAATACGTAAGATTTTATTGGCCGGTGGCCAGTCTCATTCTATACTCCAAATAGATCGCGAGCTAGGACAGCTTCGTTCGGCTTGCGATGAGAGGTACGGGCTGCTAGAGCCAGGGATGGCAATGCCGACGAGCCTCAATCTCCTGTTACTAGAAGATTCGCCAACCGATGCGGAGCTGATGATTGACGTGCTTCGCGAGGCAGGGTTTGATCTGACCTACCGCCGAGTCGATTCCAAAGACGCGTATCTTCGCGAACTCAATCAGCCTCCAGATTTTATCCTCTCTGATTTTTCCATGCCGCAGTTTACGGCGCAAGACGCGCTGCGGTTGATGAAAGAGCGGGGCCTTGATCTCCCGTTCATCATCGTGTCGGGTTGTATGGGTGAGGACATGGCGGTGGAGTGTATGAAGGCCGGCGCCGCGGATTACCTCCTGAAGGACCGGCTCGGCCGGCTCGGACATGCGGTCACCCAGGTGCTGGAACGAAAACGGCTGATTGAAGAGAAGCGCCAGGCTGAGCAGCGGTTGTTTCTAGAAACGTTTCACGATTCGCTGACCGGCCTTCCGAATAGGGCGTTGTTTCTTGACCGGTTGGATCGTGTTCTCCTGCAAAGCCGGCGTCAGCCGGCGCATCTGTTCGCCGTCCTCCATCTCAACCTGGACGGTTTTAAAATGGTGCATAGCAGTTTGGGACCTTCTTCGGCCGATCGCCTGCTGATTGAAGTCAGCCAGCGGATCCTACGCAAAGTCCGGTCCGCCGACACCGTCTCGCGAATTGAGGGAGATGCGTTTACCTTCCTGCTCGATAATTTGAAAGCGGTCGGCAATGCGACCAGGGTGGCCGACCGTCTCCAGCAGGAATTTTCGACGCCCTTTATGCTGGAAGGCCGCGAGGTGTTTCTCACCGCCTGCATCGGTATTACGTGCAGTCATGCCGGGTATGAAAACGGGGAGCATCTGCTGCGCGATGCCACGACGGCTATGCTCCAGGCTAAGGCGATCGGTCGGGCCGGGTTTGTCATCTTCGACAAGGCCATGCATCAGCAAGCCATGGCCCGCTTGAAACTCGAAGGGGATCTCAGGCAGGCGCTGGAGAATAAGGAGTTTAGGCTCGTGTATCAGCCGATTGTCGAGTTGCAGGGGGGCCGCATTGCGGGTTTCGAATCGTTGCTTCGATGGCAACATCCCGAATATGGGTTGACCAGGCCGGATGGATTTTTGGAGATCGCTACCGAGCTGGGGTTAATGAAGGGGATCGGCGAATGGAGTCTTCGGGAAGCCTGTCGACAGCTCAAGATCTGGCGCGACCAATTTCCACGCATCCGTCCGCTGACCATGAGCGTCAATTTCTCCGTTCAACACTTTGCACAGGACCACCTCGCACGCCTCATCCACGATGTGATAGCCGATTCCGGCATCGATGCGTCCAGTCTCAAGATCGAGATCACGGAGTCGGAGATGATGCAGAATCCTGAAGCGGTGACCGGGGTGCTCGCGGAAATTAAAGCTCAACAGGTCGACACGTGTTTGGATGATTTTGGGACAGGATATTCGTCGTTGAGTCATCTTCAGCAGTTGCCGATCAAGTTCCTCAAAATCGACCAGTCGTTTGTCCGGCGATTGGGCACCGACGACGACGCGCTTGCGATCGTGAAAACCATCATCGCGCTGGCCCATCAGCTTGGGCGTCAGGTCATCGCCGAAGGCGTAGAAACCGCCGAGCACCTGGCGATGCTGCGATCGCTCGGGTGTGAGTACGGCCAAGGTTATTTTCTCGCAAAACCGCTCGTTCCCGAAGACGTCGTGTCCCTGTTGGTCTCTGCACGTCGTTGGTAAGATTGCCCGGCATCATCCACATTCTCCGTCCCTCTCGCGTCCTCTCTCCGCGATTTTCCGTTACCTCCTTGTTATGATGACCAGCCTGGCGAGGGAGGTCGTGCCCTATGAGTTCCGTTCATCGCTTCACGGCGAAAGTCGTCGACATCCGGCAGCTCACCCACGATGTCCGTCAGATCGATCTCCAATTGATTGAGCCCGAGGAGATCGCGTTCAAGGCCGGCCAGTTCGTATCGTTCGAGGTTCCAGATGTTCGCACGGGCCGGACCGTGACTAGGCCGTATTCGATCGCCTCCGCTCCCGGTTCTCCTCACAAGATTTCATTATTGCTCAATTTGGTTTCAGGTGGGCCGGGGTCGACCTATCTCTTTGGTTTGCACGAGGGGGATACGACGACCTTTGCCGGACCGGCCGGCAATTTCTATCTGCGGGGTGATCCTGCGCGTGAGTTGTTGTTCGTTGCCACCGGAACCGGCATCGCGCCCATTCGCTCGATGCTTTTGGCGAACGCGGAACGCCCGAATCCAAGTCGTGCCACGTTGTTCTGGGGACTGCGAAGTCAGCGCGATCTGTACTACCAGGATGAACTTGCACACCTGGGCATGGGGCATTTCGGAGGCTTGTTCATTACCACGCTCTCCCGTCCGCAACCGGGTTGGGTTGGCGTCACCGGCAGAGTGACAAATCTCGTGCAACAACACATAAAAGATGTGAAACAGCTTGCGGTCTATTTATGCGGCAATAGCGGCATGATTAAAGAGGTGACCGGCATCATTCAGGCGAAGGGACTCTGCCCGATTTTCCGGGAGAAATACTACGACGATGCAGGAGGTAGCGACGGCGAGTGACGGTCAGTCGAAATCTGACCACATAGCCGGGACAGTGGGGCAACTTGGCGGTGAGTGTAGCCATCTTGCTTCACGGTCAGCCTGTTCATTGAGAGAAAAAGGCAAAAATCCGCTTCTGTCGGAGGGTTTTAAAGATTCTGGAATTGGCACTAGGATTGCTCTAGAGTGTAACACCCAATCGTGGGGAATTGGCCCCTCGTTAACGGGATTACTAGTAGGAGGATAGCATGACGAAGACCATTTCGACCCTTACCGCTGCCGCAGTCTTTGCGGCGTTTACGAGCGTGTTTGCTCAAGCTCCAGCTCCCGAGCCGGCACCTGCGCCAGCACCTCAGGCTACGACTCCAGCTCCTGCACCTGCTCCAGCTCCGAGCATGGGAGAGGAAAAGAAGAGTGAGAAGCAGATGAAGGGAGAGGGCCGCGGCAAGAGTGGTGAGCATCGGAAAGACGGTGATCGCGGTCGCGGCAAGCATGGAGACAAGGGGAAGCACAAGGGCCAAGGCAAGCACGAAGAGGGTGATAAGAATTAAGGCAGAATATTTTTCGATTTGACGGGTTTCGAAGGAAAGCGGCCGCTCATGACGAGCCGGCCGCTTTTTCTTTTACGCTGAGAGATTGAAGCAGTGTGTTAGGCTGCGGCTTTGGTCAACAACTTCTTCACCTCGACATGTGCGAAGATGACGTCGGGCTCCCGTTGCAGCGCCTCGTAGTAGCTCCGCTCGAATCCATCGCCTTCTTCCGACGGACGAATCAGCGTGCGCACGTCCGCGAGGAAATGTTCCACTTCCACGATCGTCAGTTCGGCGTCATCATCCAACAATTCGTCGACACGAATGACGAGCTGTGACAACGGGTGCAGCCAGGTAAACCAGGGGTCGTTCAAGACCAGCTGGAGCAGCTGTCCCGTCGAACCGACTCGGCCATTGATGCGTTCATAGGTGAGCTGTTCGGCGATGATAAGGGCCTTGTGCAATCCAAGCAGTCCACGGCGCACCTCCATCAGCATATGTTTGAGGGTATCCGTCGTCTCTGGTGAGGAAGATGCCCGTGCCATAATTCTATTCTAGCAGGTCCGAGAATAAATGCGGATGACTGTCGGAAAAAAATCGTCGTGGAGTTGGAGCGGTCAGCGCCCGAACCGTCCGCCGCCGACACCTGAGTTTGGAACGGCCGAAGGAGCAGCGGATGGCGCCGGCAGAAGCGGACGATTTGGATGAAAAGGCATGACGGGAGCTGGAGTCAGTTGATTCGGCGGTTGAGGCGATCCAAACGGGGTCACTATCGGTTGGTTCACCTCGCCATGAGGCCCTGGGGGTAATAGAGCAGAAGATTCGGTAGACGCGACGCTTGATCCGTCTTGGCCATGAGGATCGGAACGAATCCCCGCACCGTTTCCGAGCTCAGCGATGGTGGCTCGATGAGGCGATTCGATGATTTCTGCCTGCGCAAAGGCGGGAGCCAGCGTTGCCGTCACTGCAATAATCAACCGGACTGCGCTCGCCTGCATGGCAAATCTCCTCTCGGAGTTCGCCTCATCATACCAGAGTCTCGGCGATTTACGCAGCCTTGGGTAACAGCTTTCTCACGCGAAAATGTGCGAGCACGACATCGGGAGCCCGGTCCAGGGCTTCGTAGTAGGCCCGTTCGAATCCTTCGCCTTCCACCGAGGGATGGAGCAGGCCGTCGATCTCTTGCACGAGGTGCTCCACATTGTCATCCGTCATGTCGCAGCTGTCGTCCTCAAGCAGGTGATCGATGCGAACGAGCAGATCGGCGATTGGATGAAGCCACGTAAACCAGGGGTCTTCCTGAAGCAGTTCGAGCAAGGCGTCCATGGATTGGACTGGTCCGTTGATGCGTTCGTAGGTCAATTGTTCGGCGACAATCAGAGCGCCGTGAAGCCCGACGAGGCTTTCTCGAATTGAAAGAACCGTGCGCCGGCGAGGATCGACGGGAACGAGCGCAGTGGTGTTCGGTGATGCTCCCATACCTTTAAGTGTAGCAGGCTTGCGAGAATCAGCCAGGAGCGGACCGGCTGTAAAGGTCACAGTGGCAGGTGATTTCCCCCTGAAACCCAGCTATTCTCCATTGGGACAACAAGGTTTGGAATCAGGGAAGGGCAGGGAATGGAGCGACGGAAACATAGGCGAGTGCCGGCCCACATTCAAGGATTCTTGTTGGGGAATTCACACGAAATCGAGGGCTGCACGCTCGATCTTTCAGTTGGAGGGGCAAGATTTGAGAGCGACTTGGAGGTCTTTCCAGGGAAGGTGATCGTCATCCGTTTGGTCGTTCCCGGGCTCGAAGTGCCGCTGTCGATTGAAGAAGCCAGAGTGCAGTGGGTCGATGAGCAAACCTTCGGTGTGGAATTTCAAAAGGTCCAACCGGACGAACTCGATGAACTGGAAGAGCTCATCGATGAATACGATGAGGCCGAAAACAGCGGACACGCGTAGTCGTCTGTCGGAAGCCTTCTTTTCTTATCCGCCCTGCTTCACCGAGTCTCGTTCTCGCTTCGCTCACAGACTCGACACTACTCCGTTATTATTTTTCGTAGAATACGACGACCGTTGCTTTATTGCATTTGCAACAGGTGCCTTGGCCGGTCATGGGCGTTTGTCCTGAGGCCTCCGCCGTTTTAATCTGCGCGTCCTCGACTCTCCCAACCTTGTTGTAACACTCACTGCAATAGGTCGCTGTCTTCGCCATAGATCCTCCCGGGTTACATGTCTGCCGTACGGCGTCTGTACGACAACAAAGACATCATTGTTCAAGTATAGCGCGACTACGCAAAATTGCTTGGATGGGGGATCGATCTTCAGCAGGGGTTAGAGCCCGGCCCTGGTCCCGAACCCGGCAAACAGCTCTCCGGTCAGGTAGGCGGCATCGAAGGGATGGTCCAGATCTTTCCGGCGGATATAGTCGTTGAGGATTCGTCCTTCCGCGGTTTTATGCAAGTGGGGAAGGGCCAAATTCATACGGTATCGCTCGATCGCGCCGGCTACGCGGCTGATAAAGGTGACGGTTCCGTCCGGGTCCTGCCGCTCCACGATGCCGACGTGTGTCAAGGGATCGTTGATGATACCGTCTCGGTTGTAATCCCAGGTATTGTCGAAAAAGACCAGGTCGCCGGGGCGCACCGCCGGTCCCTGGTGAAACTTGCCATGCCGACTGATGTGATGGTGAATCAGCCTGACGCCGTTCGCCTTAGGATCAGGTGAAGTACCGTCGTATAAGTCGATGCCGTGCTCCAGAAAAATCGCACGGGTGACGCCGGCACAGTCGTACGCGATCCGTTTGCCGTTGACCTGAATCACCGTGGCTCCCACCAATTTTGATGCGGTGTGAACGATGGCGGTCCGCCGGGAGGAGGCTTCGACCGATTGGCAGCAGGCCTGTCCTTTAACAGGTGGCCTCTGCGCACGGTCTTTCATTGAGGTCGCGCAGCCCACCAGGGTCGCGACAGCCACGATGAATCCGATCAGGAACATGCGGGAAATGGAAGCGTAGTAAAGCTTCATTGACAATGTATCCGCATTTACGTGGAATCAAGTTATCATGAGGGCGGCGACCCACCAAGTAATCCGCTACTTCCGGCTGGTCGGGTGGTCTGCTTGCACGGGCGAATGTGCGCAACGAAAGCCCACCGTGGCGGAACGCTGGTCAGGAGCCGCTCCGCTGCGCGTGGCGGTACGAAGCATGATGATTTTGCTTTTCCATGAGCCGCCTCGCACGCTCTTGTAGCGGCCGCTCGTCGGCCCCACCGGATTTTTCTCGGGCATGTAGGCGTAATAGTCGAATCCAAACCAATCCTGCACCCATTCGGCCACATTGCCCGCCATGTGATGAATGCCATAGGGGCTCCTGCCTGCGGGGTGTGAGTCTACTGCCGCGAGGATGGGAATCTCGTGCACGTGATGTTGGCCGAACATGGCGCGTTCATTGGTCGGCGCACTTTCTCCCCATGGAAAAAGGTTCCCCTCCGGGCCGCGCGCTGCTTTTTCCCATTCGGCTTCGGTTGGCAGGCGCTTACCCTTCGAGGTGCAGAAGTCGGATGCCTCGTGCCACGTGATATAGAGCGCGGGCCAGCGCGCGAGGGTTTGGTCGGTGACGGAATGCACCGTGATCACGTGCCAAATCAGTTTCTGCAATTCATCCGGAGGATGCTGCTTTCGTCGCTGCAGGTAGGCGAGATATTCGCCGAGGCTGACTTCATTCTGGTCTATCTCATATGTGTCCAGCCAGACACGTTGTTGCGGAAGTTCGGTATCGTCGAACTGGGTCCAAAGCCCGTAGGGATCGTCGTCAATCCGCTTGCTGCCGAGAGTAAATCTGCCGGCTGGAATCGTGACGCCGGGAGCCGGCTGCGCGAGCGCGGCGATGGCAACGAGGTGTCGGGCCAGCTCCGATGAAGGCTTGCTTCCGCTGCCGGATTCTGTGGAGGGTGCGGCTGTGAAAAGAAGACAAAGAAATGCGACACAGGTTATGAGGCGGCGCATTAGGTCTTGCTGGAGGCGGCGAGGGCCTTGCTGACCTCGCCGATGAGGCGACGTTCGATCTCGGCGGTTTCCTCCGGGCTCACGCTCAGAATGCGTCCGCCCTGCGCCAGTTTTTCAAATTCAGCTTTCACACTCAAGCGAGTGACGTTCGTTGGTTGGGCTTGAACCGAAACGATGTATTGATTGCGGAAGCCTGCGACTTCAAGGGAAATGGGAGTGGAGACCTTGCGTTCCGTCACGAATACGGCTTTCTGATCGGCCTTGATGCTGACTCTGACCTGGTAGCCGTTGCGAGCCAGCGCTTCTTCAACGGTCTTGGCGACGGCATTCAAAGGCCGGGGAATATCTTCGAATTGGGCGCCCTTCTGTTCGATGTGGATGCTTTGCGCGGCCTGCTCGATGGCGGTCTTTTTAATGTCCGCCGTCAATTTCCGCGCCTGGATCAACTGATTTTCGAGCTGCGCTCCAGCCGATTTCGCCTCGGCCTTGGCGCTCTCTGCCGCCTTCTTGGCGTCGCGGATTTCCTGGTTCAATAAATCGATCTGTTGCTGCATGACCTTGTTGCCCTCTTGCAACGATGTGACCAGCGACTCCTGCCTTACGACTTGCTTCTTGAGCGAGTCGTTCTCGGCCTTGAACGGAGAATCGTCTGGTTTGCAACCGGACAAAACGACGAAGGTCAGCAGCACAATCGGTAGAGTGTTGGAGGGACGCCGACAACGCAACATGGAATGACGGATTATCCATGCTTCCGGGCCCCTTGTCCATGGTCAATTTTCCATCGAGCTCGATTGACCGCCTCAGTCAGGCCACGTTATTCTGAGACCATGCGGTACAGAGCGCAGGTGTTTGTACTGTCGGTGCTCCTCAGCGCATTCGTCCCGGAGCAAGCCTCCGCCGTCCCGGCAGAATCAGCGCAAGACCGGGTGCCGACCGAGGACTATCCGCTCTATGACCTCATCGTCGACGAAAAGTTTCTTACGCCTGACACCAAGCTGGTCCTGCTCGAGCGGGCCACGGTGACGCGGCTCCATCCGGAGCAACAGGGTCCCCTGCGCATCCAAACCTTTAATGAGTATGAGATCTTCGACGGCCGCCTACCGCTCGAGTTGGTTCGCGACTTCGTATTGAAAAATCAGATCCCGTCGAAGCTCGCGGGGCATTTTGGGTTCGGCGTTCGTTACCGATTCGTCCCTGGCGATGGGGCAGACCAGGAAACCTCGTTGGCTCCGGTGCCGGTGGTGCGGGCCGGCGCCTTTCCCATCCAGGAAGAACCGTTCGGCGAGCCGCCGGCCATCATCGATCGGCTGGCTTTCTCACGGGTGGCCTATACGTTCGGCCGTGAGCAGGCGTTGGTCTATGTCGAATATAATCGACCTGATGGAACCGGGGCGGGATTTGCGGTCTGGTTGACACAATCGGGGAAACGGTGGGGCATTTTCGACAGCGAGTTGGTGTGGGCGGCTCGTCCACAAGGACCATAGTGGGCCGTGGAAATGACTTCAACGAGGTAACTCGTCAATGAGGCCGTCGAGATGACAGCATTCATCAGAAAAACGTTCTCGGTGCCGCCGCTCGGCTGCAATTGCTCGATCATCGGTGATCCCGTGACGAAGCAGGCCATCGTGGTGGATCCAGGAGGCGCTCACGAGCGGATTCTTCAGGAGGTCAAGCAACTGGGGCTGACGGTCACGATGATTCTGCATACGCATGCGCACTTCGATCACTTCTTGGCATCCGGTGAAATGAAGAAGGCCACCGGCGCGACCTTGTGCCTGCATGAAGACGATCGTGAATTGTGGAGCATGCTCGACGTCCAGTGCCGTATGTTCGGAGTGCCGTACGTTCCGGTGCCGGAGCCGGAGTACTGGTTGAAAGACGAAGAAAAACTGCTCGTCGGCGAGATAACGGCCGTAGCGCTCCATACGCCTGGACATACGCCAGGCTCCATGAGTTTCCACGTCCCTGATGGCAACATCGTGTTGGCCGGCGACACACTCTTTCGCGGCAGCATCGGCCGGACTGATTTGTGGGGCGGAGATTACGATGCGATCGAACGGTCCATCCATGAACGGTTATATACGCTGCATGAGTCGACGCTCGTCGTCACAGGTCACGGGCCTGAGACGGAAATCGGGTGGGAGAAACACACGAACCAATTCGTTCGCGCATGAACGGCCGTGGAGGTTGTAATGAGAACAAGCGCTCGGTTCCTGCTCCTGATTCTGCTGTCCCTTCCCTGGAATTCATCGGTTTCACAGGCTGAGACGAATGCTCCGCCGTCCGACTCGGTGACGATTGCCGATGTGAAGGTACGCATCTCCGATCATGGGCCCGTCGTTCTGCTGCAGGCAGAAGGCAAGACCATCCCGATCTTCGTCGATCTCACGGTCGCCGTTTCTATCCAGGGGGCTTTGAATGGAGAAAAGCTCAGCCGTCCTTTGTCGCACGACCTCATGCATACGATTCTCGAGACGTTCGGCGGCAAAGTAACACAGTCGGTTATTACGCTGAAAGGCGGGACGTATTACGGGGCGTTGAGCGTGGCGTTTCGCGACGATGTGAAAGTGTTCGACAGCCGCTCGTCGGATTCCATCGCGTTGGCGATTCACTTCAAGGCGCCGATCATCGTGGGGCGGGATCTGCTGGATTCGGCCGGAGTGGTTCCCGACAAGTCAAAAGCGGAAGACTTGTGAGCCCGGGAGACTGTCCGAGCAATCCATTCTACTGCGGCAAACGATCTATCGGCATCTGCGTCGTTCCCGGCCCCAAGAAATCCTCGACGTATTTCAGAGAATACGCCTCCAGTTTCTTGAAGCCTGCGGCCTAGCATCTGCCGACAGCTTGCTCGCCTCGCAACGAAGGATTGCTCGAATAGACTCCTATTCCTTGGCCATCCGCTCTTTCAATCGAGCGAGCCGTTTTTCGGTCGACTGTTTGATGAAGTCCATGTTTTGGGCGAGATGCTGTTCGGCGTTGATCTGGCCTGCCTCGCGGCGCTTCAGCTGAGTCAGCCCGAACTGTGCGATGACCGGGCCGTCTTCCTTGTAGAGATCCTTCCAAATCTCCGTGCAGCGAGGTTGTTTCGCAGCCGGATAGGTGTCGCAAGGAGGATCGACCGCTCTAGCCGTGCCTGCTATGAGTCCCAGGAGCACCATCGTGATGGTCAGCCGTTTCATACTCGTTTACCTGTCACCGCTCATGCCGCCCGTGTCGCAGCCCGGCTAAATCTTCATCGCTTCGGTGACTTCGTGCAAGGTGGCTTTGGCCACCGCGCCGGCTTTTCTGCTCCCCTCCTGGACAATTTCATCGATTTGCGACGGATTCTTGACCAGGATGGCCCTTCTCTCCCAGATCGGCGACAGGGTTTCAACCAATCGATCCGCAACCAACTTTTTGCAATCGATGCAGCCGATCTCTGCAGTTCGGCATTCTCGATTGATCTGCTCGATGACGGGGAGCGGCGAGAAAATTTTGTGAAAGTCAAACACGGGGCACACATCCGGATTGCCGGGATCCATTCGTCTGACGCGGGCCGGATCGGTGACCATCGTCTTGAGTTTTTGACGAACGACCGGTTCGCTGTCCGAGAGGTTGATCGTGTTGCCGTAGCTCTTGCTCATCTTGCGGCCGTCGGTGCCGAGGACTTTCGGAAATTTCGTGAGGTGTTCCTTGGGCTCGGGAAACACCGGCTGTTTATAGAGATCGTTGAACCGTCTGGCCACTTCGCGGGTGAGTTCCAGGTGCGGCAACTGATCTTTTCCCACCGGGACGAAATCGGGTTTGTACAAGAGAATGTCGGCGGCTTGCAGGACGGGATAGCCGAGAAAGCCGTACGTGCCGAGATCCTTCTCCTTGATTTCTTCTTGTTTTTCTTTGTACGTCGGATTGCGCTCCAGCCAGGAGATCGGAATCATCATCGAGAACAGGAGGTGCAGGATGGCATGTTCCGGGATGTGAGACTGAATGAACACTCTCGAGCGATTGGGGTCAATGCCGGCTGCCAGCCAGTCGATGAGTAATTCGCGCACGAATTCCCTGATCCGGCTGGTATCCGCATAATTCGTCGAGAGAGCATGCCAATCCGCCACGAAGAAGTAACACTCATACTCTGCCTGCAGCTCCTTCCAATTTTCCAATGCACCAAGATAATTTCCGAGATGCATGAGGCCGCTGGGCTGCATGCCGCTGAGCACTCGTTTTCGTTGGCTCGTCATGGTGGAGTTCCTGCACTGAGTCCGATCGCGGTCGAGAGGATTGTACCCGAAAGGCCTGAGGCGAATGTACTGGTAAACGTATGGATGACGCGAAGCTCGCGATCGAAGACGAGCAGCCCGAGCAGGATCATCATGCCGTAAGGTTCGAGACGTGCGAGGGCCAGAGCAGGTTGCGGCGGCAGCAGGCTCACCATGATGCGCCCGCCGTCGAGCGGCGGGATCGGAATCAAATTAAAGACGGCGAGAAATACATTGACCAAGACGGAGTAGAGCGCCATGACGGCGATGGGCAGGAGAAACATCGTTGCGGCAGAAGTCTCCGCGTCCTGTGTCGCACTGCGCGATTCGCGCGACGTCAGAGAAGGGTCGATCGACAAGAGAATCGCCAGCAGGACCGCGCTGACCACGGCGAGAATGAGATTCATACCTGGTCCAGCCGCGGCCACGAGGGCCATGTCGCGGCGCGGCTGCGTCATGTTTCTGGGATTGATGGGGACTGGTTTCGCCCAGCCGAGCAGAAAGCTGCCTGGCAGCATCAGGCAGAGCAGGGGCACGATGATCGTGCCGAATGGATCGATGTGAGCCAGGGGATTCATGGTGAGCCGGCCTTGCATTTTCGCGGTGGGGTCGCCGCATTTGTTGGCGACCCATCCGTGGGCATATTCATGCAGCACCATGGCAAAGAGCAGCGGGAGCGCTTTATAAGAAATGGAATGGAGCAGCTGTAGTAGATCGTTCATGCGAGGATGGCGTCAGTCAAGTTGCGTGAAGCGCCCACGTTTGACCTGGATCAAAAAGAGAGGCCGGTTGAGCGTCCCGTCCGGTCCAAATGCGGCCGGCCCACCCAGCGCGGGAAGGTCTTGCTGGCTCGTGAGATAATCTCGTATTGCCTCACCTGAGGCGGCGCCTTTCTTGATCGCCTCGATCACGAACTTCGCCGCGTCGTATCCCTGCATGGCAAAAAGCGTCGGCGTGGTCTGGAATCGTTTCTTGTAGCGGTCGACGAAATCCTGCACGTTAGGATTCGGACTGTCTGCGAAGAAGCCGTCGACGAATATCGCGCCGTCGATCGATTGGTCGGCCGTGCGTGCGAAGTCCGGTGCATTCCAACCATTGCCGCCTAAGAACGGCACCTTCATATCATGGAAGTTCAGTTGCGCGGCGATCAGACCGACGTCCGAGGCGCGACCGGGAATAAAGATCGCATCGAAGCCCGGTGTATAGAGCACTTTCTTGTCGAGCTTCGTGAGCTTTCCCCCGATCTTGGTCGGATCGACCGGCACCGCTAGCCCGTACTTCTTGAGGTCTTCGTCTTTCATGCGTTTCAACTGTGCACCGACATCGGAATCGCCTTCTTTGTACGACTCGATCGCGATGATCTCCCCGTCCCGTTGACGCGTTTCCTGGGTGAACAGGCGCGCCATTTCACGTCCGTAGACCGTATCCGGATGCAGAATACAAAAGCGGCGGAAGCCGAGCTCGCCGGTGGCGTAGGCTGCAATCCGTCTGGCTTGCAGTTGGTAGGTCAACGCGGTGCTAAATGTAAAACTGCCGAGCCGTCTGACGTTCGGCAACGTGGCGGTCGGCGTCAAGAGCGGCGTGCGCGAGCGCTCGGCCAGTTCCGCCATCACCGGCAGATTTTTCGACAGGAGCGGCCCGATAACGGCAATCGGGCGATCATTATCTAAAAGGCTGGAAAAATCGTCCAAGAACGAGGCTTGGGAGGAGTCAATGTCTTTGACGAGGAGGCCGACCGACGGACCACCACGCTCGCCGCGGGATTCCACGGCCAGTTGAATGCCGCTCAGCACGTCGTTGGCGAATGAAGAAAGTTTTCCGGAAAGCGGGAGCACGGCGGCGATCAGAAACTGATTGGATTTGAGTTTGGTCTGCAGCGAGGCCAGCATCTCGGCCAACTTGGCCGACTGGGGATGCGACGGGAAGCGGGTCAGAAATTGTTGGATCTGACGGCCCGCTAGATCGTCCTCACCTCGTCCCACATACAGATCGATCAAGCGGAGCATGGCGAGGTCTCCGGGAAAACTCTTCGGATAAGCTTCCCTGATGCGATCGAGCGCCTTCTTGTCGAAGGATCCGTTGATCAATTCTTCGATATGAGCGCGGATCTCGCGCGCTTGGTCCTCCTGGCTGAGTGCGATTTCATCAAGCCAAGCCTGAATCGCGCGGGCCGGCTCCTTCTTCTGAAGGTAAAGTTCACCGCTCAGATGTACGGCTTCACGCTTAGTGGTGTCGTCTTGTGACAGCGTACGAAGCCCCGTGAGGATGGGCAGAGCGAGGTCCGGGTTACCCATCGCCGCGTGGATACGGGCCAACATGAGTTTTCCCCGGTCGGCGACTTCCGAGTTTGGAAATTCTCTTTGGAGTTGCTGCAAGTATTTAAGGCCTTCTCCATATTGTTGCGCCCCGTACAGCGCCGCACCCAAGAGAAGATACGTGTCATCGAGCAAGTCCGGCTTGGGATTCGTGCTGAGAAATCGGCGGAGGATGGTAATGGCCTCTTCGGGCTGCCCGGCTTCGATCAACCGCTTGGCTTGATACAGGGTCTGATTGCTCGCAGGGGCCTTCTTGGCCGTTTCAGCGGCCGCCACTGGACACAAGGTAGGTTCGGCAGCGAACGCCATTAAACCGAATGCGAAGGCCAGGACGGTGGTGACGACGTGCATGGGTCTTGAGCGGAAGAAACACAGCGGTATAAACCGATTGGCCATGGTCATTCGATGCTTGTCGTGATCAGTGAGTCAACGGTGACTAGTATCGGAATCCCTATAGGGTGTCAAGGTTCGCAGCATCTCGGTTTGCGTTGTCTTCGTAGGAGTGATTGGCTATCATCGCGGCATGGACACCGATCCCTTGGTCGAGCGTTATCTGAATCAACTCCGTGTCGAAGGCGGGCTCTCTCGTAATACCGTCGAAGCCTATCGCCGCGACCTCGCCAAATTTCAGAATTATCTTCATCAGCAAGGGATCGCTCCGATTCAGCAGGTATCGACGGAGGCGGTCCGTCGGTTTCTAGGCTCACTCCGTGCGGCACAGCTCTCGCAGATTTCGTCGGCCCGCTGTTTGTCGGCCGTGAGGGGATGGCTCCGATTTCTCCGCCAGGAACATATTATCAACGACAATCCCGCTCTCGATGTCGCGGTGGGACGCCGCGGGATTCGATTGCCTAAAACGTTGTCTCGGGGGGAGGTTGCAGCTTTGCTCGAGCTCCCTCCCCAGCCGACGCCGGAGGATTACCGCGACCGTGTGATGCTGGAATTGCTGTACGCGACGGGGCTGCGTGTCTCGGAGTTGGTATCCGTTGAGACCGCGCAGGTGAACTTTGAGGTGGGCTATCTTCGCGTGACGGGGAAGGGCTCGAAGCAGCGCATCGTGCCAATGGGCGAACCGGCGCGGCGCCTCCTCCATACCTATGTCGAAGAAATGCGACCCCGGCTATTGAAACAACGGCTCTCACGATTCCTCTTCGTTTCTCGCCGCGGTAAGTCGCTTACAAGGCAGGCGTTTTGGAAAGCGCTGCGCCTGCGGGCTCAACGGGCTGGCTTGACGAAACCGGTTTCCCCTCACATGTTACGACATTCCTTCGCCACGCATCTGCTGGGAGGCGGTGCGGACCTTCGGTCGGTGCAGACTATGCTTGGGCATGCCGACATTGCGACGACGCAGATTTACACGCATGTCGAACGTGAACGACTGAAGGAAGTGCACACGACCTTCTTCCCGCGGCAGGCACGTCGGAAAACAAAACAGATATGAGTGAAGAGCAGAACACTCCGAAGAATGTGCAAGAACAGTGCGAGATTCGGTTGACAAGGGCGGATGGACTTGGTAGCATCCCCCAGCTTGCCAGGAAAATCGGGCGGATAGCTCAGTTGGAAGAGCGCTGCCCTTACAAGGCAGAGGTCACAGGTTCGATCCCTGTTCCGCCTACCATGTGGCGTATGCGTGTTTGGTAGGGGAACAGAACAAGAAGACATCGATCACGAAAATCTCAGACGGGACATTCCGCTACATATAGTCTTGTCGATCACATCTTCCGCAATACGTAGAGGGGCCGTCGTTCAGCCTGGTTTAGGACGCCAGATTGTCAATCTGGAGGTCGCGGGTTCAAATCCCGTCGGCCCCGCCATTTTTTTCGTCCAGCATATGTGGGCTGTGAGCATAAACCCGCGAGGTAAGTCTCAAGGCCGAGCCGGCGGCGGTTCACATCCCTTCCGGCTCCGCCATTTTCCCCAGCATTTGTTAGACTCCTGATGGTAGGCGCGTGAATCCCTCGTGCGACTGGGAAAGGGTGTAGACCAATGTTTCAGATCGGTTTACTAGGACTGCTCGGTTCACTCGGCACCGTGTCGAAAGTCGTTCTTCTGTTTCTCTTTATATTCTCCGTCGTCTCCTGGGCGATCATTCTTTTTAAGTGGCGTGCATTTGCTACGGCGGATCGGCAGGACCAGCATTTCATGGGACTGCTGGCGAAGGCGAAAGACTTGGAAGATCTCTGTCGGCAGGTCCGGCGCATGGAGACGAGCCCTGCCGCCGTTCTTTTCGAAGGTGTGATGGACCGCATTGCAGGACTGCGCGGGCTCGGACAGGACGGCGGCGGATTCGATTCAGCCGACCGTCAGATCGTTGAACGCACGGCCTCGCACCTCTCGCACAGTCAGTTATCCAGGCTCGAATCCTATCTTCCATTTTTGGCGACCACCGGCAACATTACCCCGTTCATCGGACTACTTGGCACGGTGATGGGAATCATCGATGCGTTTCACGAGATCGGCGCCCAAGGCACGGCCAGCATTTCCGCGGTGGCGCCTGGTGTCGCGGAGGCCTTGGTCGCCACGGCGGCCGGCTTGTTCACCGCCATCCCCGCAGTCATCGCCTACAATTATTTCCTTACGCGCATTCGCCGTACCGCGTTCCGCTTGGACACGGTCACCATCGAGTTAATGACCTCATTGTGCGCCCCGCCGGTGAAGGTGAAGCCGATGCCGGTCGGAGCACAGCGATGACGTTCGAATCGCGACAGCGCCGGTTCATGGCTGAGATCAACGTGATTCCGCTGGTCGATGTCGTGCTGGTGTTGCTGGTTATCTTCATGGTCACGGCCCCGATGTTGTACCGCGGCATGGATATCAACTTGCCAAAATCCGCCACCAATACGATCAAACCGGAAATGCGGACGGTCCTGACCATCGAGAAAGATCAGCGATTGTACCTGGACAAGGATCCAATCGGGGTCGCCCAGTTGGAGCAAAAGCTGAAAATCTTGAAACACGAGCATGCCGATGTTTCACTCTACCTGCGGGCTGATCGCGAGGTGCCATACGGCGTCGTGGTCCAGGTCATGGACGGGGTGAAGAAGGCAGGAATCGAGAAGATCGGAATGGTGACCGAGCCGCTCGGAGCTGAACGTGTCGGGGGATCGTCGATTCCGCGCGCGCCCTCTCGTAAGAGTTAACGTCGTGGGTGAGAGGGGCTAGGACATGGTTGCTCCCGCACAGCTGGACGCCCTGTGGTTTGGTCGAGATGAGCAGGACCGGTTCTTCGCCCGACTGGGCCGGGCCCTCACGATTTCACTGGTCTTGCATCTGGTTGTGCTGCTGATTGTGATGGGACTCCGGCTGGCTCCCCGCGGCGAGCGGCCGTTGGCGTCCGTTGAGGTCAATCTGGTCAGTTTGTCGACACCCGTGAAGACAGTTGAACAGACCAAGCCGGTCGAACCGATTAAACGTGCGGAAACAAAACCGGCGCCTGCTCCGCCGGTCAAGACACCGGCTCCCGCAGTGACCCCGGTCTCCACCCCGGCTCGTACCAGCGTGGCGAAAGATATTCTCAAAGATCTTGAGCTGCCGCCTGATGCGCCGAAGTTCGGAGAGTTGACACCGGCGAAGTCGGTGGCTCAGCCGCAACACCAGGCTCAAGCGAAGGTGAAAATTCCCGAGTTGCCTCGCATCCCCGATGTTGTGCCGGATCAGGCCGTGAAGACGCCGCAGCGCACTTCAATCAGTGAAGAGTTGGATCGCGAACTGGAGGAAGATCTCAAAAAGGTCAAGGAATTCAAACCGGCTGCCAAACTAGAAATTCCAAAAGACGTGCCGGTGAAGGCCGCCCCTCAGCAAGAGGCGTCGATTCCGCAAGTGAAGGCGCCGCAGACACAATTGAAAACGTCCGGTTCCTCCGGGACCAATCCTTTCTGGGGGCGCGTCGAAGCGATTATCAAGGGCAATTGGGAACCGCCTCCAATCGACGTGACAGGTCAGACGTACAGCGTCGTGGTGAAATTCCGGTATTATCGCAATGGGACGGTCAAAGACGTCGTGATTCAACAGACATCGGGGAACAGCTATTTCGATATGGCGGGACAGCGGGCGATCATGAAACCGCGTCAATTTCCTCAGTTTCCGACGGAGATGACCGAGACCTATCAGGACGTGGAAATGGTATTTCGTGTCGGGGAGAGCGCGGGATGAATCGACGGACACTTATCGGCATCGTGTTGGGCGGAATCTGTGCGATCGCTGGAGCGATTGGCATTCTCGAATCCGGCGCGGCAGACGTGTTTCTCGAAGCCACGAGGCCGGATTTTCAAAAAATTCCCCTCGGCGTGGTGAGCATCGAGAACAACGGTGGCCCCGAATGGCTCGGTGGGCGACTCGAAGAGGTGTTGAAGAAGGACGTCAAGCGTTCATTGGTGTTCGAACTCATTGATCTTCTCAGTTTGGGCATTAAAGTTCGTGATGTCGGCAATGGATTGGGGAACGGATCGAAAGCCGTGTTCAAACAGGCTGCCGACAACGGCGTCTCGGTGCTGGTATGGGGAAAAGCGGGCTTGAAAAAAGGGGAGAAAGAAGACGACGTCAACATGGAAGGCTTCGTCTACGACAGCGGGAGCGACGAAGTCGTCGGCGGGAAGCGCTATGCAGGGTCACCCTCGGTGGTCCGCTTGATGGCCCACCGTTTTGCAGACGAACTCGTGTTTCGCTATACCGGGGAACCGGGGATCGCCAGAACGAAAATTGCCTATGTGTCGGCGCAAGGGGCGGCCCGCGAGCTGTTTGTGATGGATTACGACGGATATGATGCTCGGCAGTTGACCGCGGACGGATTTTTAAACCTGATGCCCCGCTGGTCTCCCGATCGACGGTTTCTGGTATTTACGGCCTACCGCGATCGCAACACTCAGGATATCGACATGATCGAGCTGGCGACCGGGAAGCGCTGGACACTCGTATCGTACAGCGGTTTGAACATTACGCCCGCATTGTCTCCCGATGGAAATTTCCTCGCCTTTGCGTCGAGCTATGAGGGAAATTCGGAAATCTATCGCCTGGACACGAGGACCAAAGCCGTTCTGCGGCTCACCACGAATCCAGCCGGTGAACTCTCACCTTCCTGGTCTCCGACTGGTAGAGAACTTGCTTTTGTATCCGATCGTGGAGGGGGGCCGCAGGTCTTCCTCATGAGCTCGGATGGCTCAAACGTGCGGCGATTGACCTTCGAAGGGGACTACAATGCCGCTCCGGCCTGGTCTCCGAGAGGAAATTGGATCGCCTACGTCTGTCGCACTCCCCGCAAAGAGTATAAATTGTGCGTGATCAGTCCGGATGGACAAAAGCGTATGCAATTGACTACAGGGGGTGGCGTCGATGACTCACCTTCCTGGTCGCCGGATGGACGGCATCTCGTGTTCAGCTCGACGGCCGACGGGAAAAGCCACATCTATATGATCGATGCGGACGGGAAGGATCTTGAAAGGCTGACGTTTGACGGGGCACACAACAGTGCGCCGAACTGGTCCCCTGCGTCCTAGCCATCTACCAGCAACCAGGTGAGCTTCAAGACAGCAAGATTAACGTTAGAGAGGAGAAACACGCATGAGTACAACATCTTTCAGAATCGCGATGGCATTGGTAGTCAGCTTCGCCCTTATAGGCGTGACAGGCTGTTCGAAGAAGGCGGTCCAATCCGGAGGCGACACCCAATCATCGCAACAACGGGCCGCGAATAGCGGAAGCCCCGACGATACCAGATCCGGCGTCGGAAGCTTTCCGGATACCAGCATGCAGTCCGGAGGCGGCTCAGGCCTCCGAGGACTGGATAAGAACCCGTCTGAGGAACGTGTGGGTGGTTTTGGAGCCGGGACAATGTTGGCCAAAGCCGATCCATCCGGAAGTTCAAGCCGCCAGCTGGAAGAGATGCGAGCCGAGCAGGTGGCTTCAGCGGCCGCCGGATTGCGCGATGTCTATTTCGGTTATGATAGCTGGACCATTTCAGAGGAGGGACGGCAGGCGTTGAGCCGCGATGCACAATGGATGAAATCGAATGGCGGCGCGGCCGTTAAAGTCGAGGGCCATTGCGATGAGCGGGGGACTTCCGCATACAACATGGTGTTGGGTGAAAAGCGCGCCAAGGCCGTGCGCAATTACCTCGTGGAACTCGGCGTCAGCGCGAATCGATTGTCCGTCGTGTCGTATGGCAAAGAGCGACCGTTTTGTGCGGACCATGCAGAGTCGTGCTATCAGCAGAATCGGCGGGGGCATCTCGTCGTGAAGTCGGGCAAATAGCACGACACCATCTTTAACGTAGGTGGCGCAATGCACAATGCCTTGAGTGTGCGAAGCATCGGGACACTGGTCTGTTTGCTGTCGCCCGTCTTGTTATACGGCTGCATGGCCCAGCAGGCGGATCTGAAGCAGACGGAAAAGAATCTCCAACAGAGGATCAAGCAGTCGAACGAAGAGTTGGCGCAGACCCGTGCGAGACAGAGCCAAGAAATTTCCACCCTTCGCGAGCAGGAGCTGCCCCAATTGCGGGGTGAGTTGGAACGATCCCATCACCAAGAGCAGGAGATTCTCAAAGCCCAGGACGATCTCAAGCAGCGTTCAGCGGTGCTTGAGCAACAGACCAAGAAACTCGAGCTGTTGGCTTCGAAGATAGAAGGAGAGAGCACCACCCGCTATGCTCAGGTGCGCGAGAGTCTCAATGCGCAAGACGTCAAGAACAAGACCGACCGGGACCAGCTGCGGATGGACGTCAACACCCGGCTCGATGATGTTAATCGACAAATGGAATTGCTGCGCAAAGAGATCATCGATGTGGTCCAGAAAGCAAACAGCGGACTGGCGAAGAGCATGGATGTCAAGCTGGACGAGCAGCGCAAAGCGTTGGCAGACGGTCAAGCCAGAACGGAGCAACTGTCGGCGAAGTTCACCCAGTTCAGCCAAGCCCTGACGGGATTTCGGGACTCACTGACGTCCCTCGGTGAACGCGTCGGGCAAGAGGAGCAGGCGAACAAGGCCCTGGCTGCCAAAGTTGAATCAGACACTAAAGCCTCGACGGCTCATATCAATGAGACGACGAAGGCGATGTCGGGCCATCTGAGTGAGGTCAATAAGAGCGTGACGGCCGTCGCTCAAAAACTGGCCACGCGTCTCGATGAGCAGGACCGTCGGCTCGACCTCTTAGGCAAATCCGTTGACCAGGTGGCGCAGGAAGTCCATTCGCGCGGAGCAAACCCCAAGGCCGGCGCGCGCCAGCAGACGACGAAGTCCGCGCAGCGATCCTCATTCGCTCCCACGCAGGAGACGGTCTCCCATCGTGAAGCAGAGCAGGTTGCAGTGGCGCAAGATCCTGAACCGGCGAATCATGCGACAGAACGGCCGGCACCTGCAGAGGAATCTGCGGAACCGGCCCCGCCACCGGCACCAACTCCGGTTCCAGCCGTTGCAGCTCGCCCAGTCGAACGATCCGATAAGGTCGAATATGATCGATTGTTGGCTTTCTTCAAGGAGGGCAACTTAGAGGAATCCCGCCAGGGATTCTCGGCATTTTTAGCCGAATATCCGAACTCCGACCTTGCCCCCAACGCTCGCTATTGGCTTGGCGAATCACATTACGGTAAAAAGGACTATAAACAGGCGATCGATTCGTACGATCGAGTGGAACTTGATTATCCCCAGAGCGAGAAGGTACCGGCTGCCATCCTGAAGAAGGGCTTTGCCTATCTCGCGCTGAAAGACAAGAAGCGTGCGTCCTCCGCATTCAAGCAAGTCGTGACGTTGTATCCCAAAAGCCCGGAGGCCGGAAAGGCGTACGACAAACTTAATCAGTTGAAGGAGTCACGATAACGGTGACGCACCACGTCGTCCAGTTCATCGGAGCGGGCTTGGTCACAGCAGCGTCCCTGGCGGTTTCGGGCTGCGCGAAACACGCCGATTTCGTCGAGCTACGCGACCACTTGGCGACGGTCTCCAAGTCGCAAGATCAGGATCAAAAACGATTGGATGCGTTGCAGCGCCGCATGGAGTCGTTGGAGCGCATCAAAGATGTCGAGCCGACGAAGCCTAAGCTCGAGGAATTCACGGCTCGCCTGCAAAAGTTGGAAGGCCGCCTGGCCAAATTGGAAGAAGGTGGAACGGTCGCGTCGGCGATGCCGAAGCCGGAACCGGTTCCCGCAGACCCGGCACGCACGGTGAAGCCGCAGAAACCTGGAGCTTCGGAAGGGACGGGGATCATTCCGAACGTGCCCGCCATCACTCCAACCTCTGCTTTCAACCTTTCCTATAACGACTACCTGAACGGCAAATACGATTTGGCCGCCGCAGGGTTTCAGCGCTTCGTCAAAGATTTTCCCGGGACGTCTCTCACACCGAATGCCCACTATTGGCTCGGGGAGTCGTATTATCAGCAAAAAGACTATGCGCGGGCGATTCAAGCCTTTGAATACGTTTCGACGGAGTTCCCCGGGAATGAAAAGGTGCCGGCCGCGCTTTATAAATTGGGATTGGCCGCGGCAGAGACCGGAGATGTGGTGAAATCGAAAAAGAATCTCAAACGGGTCCTGGAAGAATTTCCCACGTCGGACGAGGCGAAGTTGGCGAAAAACAAGCTAGCCGACATTCGATGATGGGTTGGGTGTTGGGAGTCTAATCCGATGCCCGCCGCAAGTTGTTCGACCACGATTCGAGTCCTTCCGGGCGAAGTCGTCAGCCGGATCGCAGCCGGCGAAGTTATCGAGCGGCCTGCCGCTGTCGTCAAAGAACTCGTTGAAAACAGTCTCGACGCCGGTAGTCGGTGTATCACCGTCGATATTAAGGATGGGGGCGTCGCGCTCATCCGTGTCACGGACGACGGGGAAGGCATCAGGCGAGCCGATCTCTACCTTGCATTCGAGCGTCACGCCACCAGCAAGCTTAAGTCTGACAACGATCTCACCTCCATCAAAACGATGGGATTTCGTGGCGAAGCCCTCCCGAGCATCGCGTCCATTTCCAACGTGCGGGTAGTGACCGCGATCAGGCAGGAAGGCATCGGCGCACAACTGACGCTCATGGGCGGCGTGCAGCAGGGGATCGTGGATGCTCCGCCGGTCCCCGGAACGAAAATTGAAGTGTCGGATCTGTTCTACAACCAGCCGGCCCGGAAAAAATTTCTCAAGTCCGTTCCGACGGAATTCTCCCACATCAGCGGCGTCGTCCAGCAGGCAGGATTAGCCTGGCCGTCCGTGCATTTTCGCCTGACGCACAATGGCCACGAAATTCTGAATTATCCAGCCGTTGCCTCTGAGCGAGACAGAATTTTACAAGTCTATCGTGCAGCCTTTCTCGACAAAACGATCGACCTGCGGGGCCGGATGGCCGGCTGTACAATCAGCGGCGTGATGATCGATCCTGTGCATGCGCGCTCCTCCAGGATTCCCCAAGATGTATTCGTGAATCACCGGCCGGTCCGGAGCGCCGCGGTGTCCCACGCCGTGACCGATGGATACGGCTCGTTTCTCCCAAAAGGGCACCATCCGACGTACGTCTTGTTCCTCGACATCGATCCAGAACGCATCGACGTCAATGTGCATCCTGCTAAACGGGAAATCCGGTTTGCGGATCAGGAAGCGATTCACCGATTCGTGCGACAGAGCGTGCGTCATGCGTTCAGCGGGGTTGAACGCAAGTTGGTCCTCGGTCTGTCCCCATCCGAAGCCCCGCCAACTGCGGCTGACCCTTCAGCGGCTGTCCCCGCTTCCAGCCGTGAAGTCACGAGTCGAGTGGACGGAGGGTTATCAGAAAATTACGGATTGGGATCCCAGGCGAACAATGGCGCACACTCGCTGTTTGTCCAGGAGGCGACAGCCTCCTATGCCGCCTCAGCTAAGCCTGCGGTCATTCCCTTCGGACAAGTTCTCCAAACCTATCTGGTCGCTCAGGTTGGGCAGGAATTACAGGTGGTCGACCAACATACGGCGCATGAGCGGGTACTCTTTCAACGCTTGTGGCGTGCATGGATGAAGCGCGAAATTGTCATGCAACCGCTGCTCATTCCCGAGCCGATCGAATTGACCGTTGCGCAGCGGACGCTGCTGCAGAAACATGCCGGCGATTTGGAACGGGTCGGCCTGGTCATAGAACCGTTCGGTGCGACGGCGGTGTTGCTAAGAGCCGTTCCGGTCGGGATCGGACCGATCAACGGCGCCTTGCTTGTGCAAGATGTGCTCGAGGACGTTGCTGTATGGAAGAGTGCCTCGTCCCTGGAGGCACTGGCACAGCCGATTCTGGCCGCGCTCGCGTGTAAGAGTGCGGTGCAGGCGGGACGGTCCATGGCCCTACCGGAGATCGAACGGCTTGTTCGCGACTGGGTGGACGAAGGGCTGATCACGACCTGTCCGCATGGAAGACGCACGGCATTCCGTCTTTCCTCCGATGAACTCGACAAACTCTTCGGCCGGGTCGGATGGTCGTGACGACCTTTTCCTTCCCCACGATGCTTTCATTGTCAGAGCGACAGGTCCGACTGAAGCCGCTCGTGGTCATCGTCGGACCGACCGCCGTCGGGAAAAGCCGGATTGCCATTGACGTGGCAAAGCGGTTCGAGACCGAAATCCTGACTGCCGATTCACGTCAGGTCTATCGTGGGATGGATGTCGGCACCGATAAACCTCCCGTCGTAAGCAGGCAAGGCATCCCTCATCAACTTATCGATCTCGTCGATCCTGACGAACCGTTCAATACCGGTCTCTTCCGACAGCATGCCGCGGCCGCGATCGAGCGGCTCTATCGGCAGGGGAGGCTTCCCTTAGTCGTCGGTGGGACGGGCCTCTATGTACGAACCCTCTTGCAGGGGCTCTGCGAAGCACCGCCGGCCGATCCGACCGTGAGAGCCCGATTGCGGGAGGAGGCGCATGTACAGGGGCGCGAGCGCCTGTATGCGCGTCTTGTTTCGGTGGATCCGGTCACCGCGTCGAAGCTGCATCCTCATGATACCCCGAAGATTATTCGGGCCCTGGAAGTTCATCAACTGTCCGGCTTGCCGATGTCGGAATTTCAAGCCAGGCATGGGTTCGCCGAGAGACCGTTCTCGTCGCTCGTGATCGGACTGAATCGGGACCGTGTCCAGCTCTATCGGCGCATTGAGGAGCGCATCGATTGGCAGCTGGCCAACGGACTCGTTGAAGAAACCAAACGGTTGCTGGACCGAGGCTATCGGCGTGATGCGGCCGCGATGAAAGGACTCGGGTATCGTCAGGTTGCGGCGTATTTGGCGGGAGAGTGCGATCGGGTTGAAATGGTCCGGCAGTTCAAGCGCGATACCAGGCGATTTGCCAAACGCCAGATGACCTGGTTCAGGCGAGAACCGGGGATTATCTGGTTCTCGCTGGAAGAGGCCGAGCCTATCGATCAAACAGTGGATCGTGTCACCCGTCTGATCGATCAATTCTTAGAGGCGCTCGGACAATCGGGAACAACAGCATAACAGAACGGGAGATGGCGGCGAACATGGCCAAGTCGGCTCAAATAGCTCGTGCGGACATCGGCATTATCGGCGGGAGCGGATTGTACGACATCGAAGGCCTGCATCAGGTCAAGCGGGTGACCGTTCACACACCATTCGGGAAGCCCTCCGATGCCCTCGTGCTCGGAGAATTAGACGGCGTGCGGGTGGCCTTTCTGTCACGGCACGGGCGAGAGCATCGAATCAATCCCTCGGAAATCAATTATCGCGCGAATATCTTGGCATTGAAATCACTCGGCGTCCGGCGGGTCATTTCTGTGAGCGCCGTCGGCAGCATGAAGGAATCCATGAAGCCGGGCGACGTCGTCTTGCCGGATCAGTTCATCGATTTGACCAAGCGGCGCGTTTCGACGTTCTTCGAAGGCGGCGCGGTCGCTCACGTGGGTTTTGGTGAGCCGGTCTGCGCCTCGCTCGGCTCGTCGCTGCTCGCAGCGGGCCGCTCCGTCGGCGCAACGGTCCATCAGGGCGGCACGTACGTCTGTATGGAAGGCCCGCAGTTTTCGACGAAGGCCGAGTCGCGGCTCTATCGTCAATGGGGCGTGAGTGTGATCGGGATGACGAATCTACCGGAGGCCAAACTTGCTCGCGAAGCGGAGCTCTGCTATGCCACGGTGGCCTTGGTGACCGACTATGACTGCTGGCACGAGACGGAAGAGGCGGTCACCGTCGAAGCGATCCTGGCCACGCTCCGCCAGAATGTGGCGCTGGCCAAACGGTTGCTACGAGCGGCGGTGAAGTCGGCCGATTCGGTCAAGAGCTGTGGGTGCCAACAGGCTCTACAGCATGCGATTGTGACGGCCCCAGAGAACATTCCGGCCGCACTTCGCCGGAAGCTGGCGCTGTTGACGGGGAGAATTCTCCCACCTGTGAAAGGAAAACGCTAAACCATGGGAAAACTGCTTGTCGTCGGTTCGGTCGCATTGGACACGGTCAAGACGCCATTCGGCGAAGCGGCGGAGGTGCTCGGGGGGTCCGCGACCTATTTCTCCACATCGGCGAGCTATTTTACCGCAGTGGATCTCATTGCCGTGGTCGGTGAAGATTTTCCGTCGCAGCATCTCGCGTTCCTGAAAAGCCGGGGAATCGACCTGACCGGGCTTGAGCGTCGGCCCGGGTCGACATTCCGTTGGAAGGGCGAATACACGCATCAGCTCAACGAAGCACATACGCTCGATACAAAGTTGAATGTGTTCGAAACGTTTCGCCCGAAGATTCCAGAATCCTATCAGTCTCCTGAGGTTCTCTTCCTCGGCAACATCGATCCCGAGTTGCAACTGGATGTGTTGCAAAAACTTCCTCGACCTCCATTAGTGGAGTGCGACACCATGAATTTTTGGATTAACGGGAAGCGTGAGGCCTTGTGGCGCGTGTTGGAAAAAGTCGACATCCTGCTTATCAATGACGGTGAGGCGCGCGAGTTAGGTGGCGATTCGAATTTGGTGAAAGTCGCGCAATATGTCTTAGCGCGAGGGCCCAAGCACCTGATCATCAAACGCGGTGAGTACGGGGTCCTCATGTTCAATCAGAAGCAGGTATTCGGCGCACCGGCGTTCCCCTTGGAAGACGTACGCGATCCGACCGGCGCCGGTGACACTTTTGCCGGCGGCTTCCTAGGCTATCTTGCGGCGACAGGGAACCGTTCCGTGGAATCGTTCAAGCAAGCGATCATCTTCGGAAGTGTCATGGCCTCATTTACCGTAGAAGCCTTTAGTCTTGACCGTTTGCGAGTCCTGGATTACAAAGAGATCCAGGAACGCTTCCGAGCCTTCAAACGGCTCACCCATTTTGAGGATATCTCGTGACCGGTGTGCGATCGCGTACCCTCCAGTTTCTTTCCATGATGGCCATGACGGTTGTGGTCCTGGGCGGCTGCGCGACGTCGGAGGAGACGAAGCAAAAGTCCCAGGGCTATTATCAGGAGGGTATGGCGAGCCTGGAAAGGGATCGGCAGAAAGCCTTTGTGTCGTTTCAAAAGGCAGTGCAGCTCAATCCTGACAACAAGGAAGCACGATATGGACTCGGCCACATTCTGGTGTACCGGGGAAAGCTTGCTCAAGCTGAGGCTGAGTTTCGGGAAGCCATTAGGATCGACGAGAATTATTCCGAAGCGCATACCTATTTAGGGCAGGTCCTGGCGAGTCAGGATCGCTGGCCCGATGCCATCGCCGAGTTTCGACGGGCCTTGAGCAACCCCCTCTACATCACGCCCGACCTTGCACGGTTCCATCTCGGCACGGCGTTGGCCCATGAAGGGGATTTCCAAGGCGCCATGGAAGCTTTGGAAGATGCCTTGGTCGTCAGTCCACCCAATGTACCGCCGGCAATGTTGCAACTGGAATTGGGACGGGTCTATTACAAGCTGGGTTTTGAACGCCGGGCGAAAGAAGCGTTGACGAAAGTGACGACCTTGGACAAAACCGGCGATTATGCAGTTGCCGCCAAGGAAATTCTGGCACGGCTGAAGCCGTAAAGAGAGACGCATGGACTCAATCGGAGATTTTTTCAAGCAGGTGAGGGAAACCAAGGGGCTCACCGTGGACGAGGTGGCTTCCAAAACGAGAATTCGTGCGGATTTCGTCAAGGCGCTGGAAGAGGGCAACTTCGCCAAGCTCCCCGATCAGGTCTTTGCGAGGGGGTTCGTCAGATCCTATGCGCGATCGTTGGGGCTGGATGAGGAAGACGCCATCCACCGGTTCATCCAATCCGCCGGAGCCTTCTATGAGAAGCAGGACGAGCGGGAGCGCCTCAAAGTCCGGCAGGCCGAGGAAGAACGCAAGCGCCAAGCCAATCGGAAGGCTGTCGCCATTGCGATTGGGATCGCGATCCTCACGCTCATCATTCTTCTCAGCCGCGAGCAATCGTCTCTGCTGGTTCGGCGGACGCCAACAGAGCCGCCTCCGACAGCGGCGAAGCGCATGCCCGTGCCGGAAGCGGCTAAGACTGATGTGCCGGTTCGTCCAGAGGGAAACACCGCTGCCATAAAACCGAAACCACCGGAGACTCAGCCTCCTCCTGCAGCGACGCGAAATGACGCGAGCCCTGCCCATGGAGCCGCTCCTCCAACTGTGACAGCCGCAGTGCCGCAACAGTCGGCAACCCCTCCGCCGTTGGTGAGCAGTGATGGGGCGCTGGGCGGACTCGCGCTGGATGGCTCGGCGAATGCGGAGGATCCGTTGGTTCTGGACCTTGAAGCGACAGAACTCAGCTGGGTCGTCATTCAGATCGATGGCGGGAGCCCCCAGGAAGCGCTTTTGCGGCCCGGTGAGAAGGCCAAGTGGAAAGCCCAGGACCAGTTTATCCTGACGCTTGGTAATGCGGGAGGCGTGAAGGCGGAGCTGAATGGAAAACCCCAGAAACCTTTCGGGCCCAGCGGGAAAGTTGCCCGGGATATTCTGTTGAAACGTTAAGCCGTCCCTGAGCGATTCCTCTCGATCGTCCTCCGACCGACTGATCATCTCCCATGCCTTCGTGAGTTTCCTATCTCCTCTGTGGCAATGCGGTCGTCAGTGTGGCGCAATGGTCATAGCAACGAGTACGTGTAAGCCTCGGTTCAACGTTCATGATCTCTAACTTGGCGAAATTTTGGAAATGCATGACGTGTTTATTTTGGCATGGCGTTTGATTGATTCACCGGTTGAGACCCTGGTTGGAATTGAGGGCGGTTTCTTCAAGATCTCATTGGAGGAACCTATCAGTTCACTCGCAAGTATCCTGACCAGTTTGCTTGACAAGCGTGAAAGGCCGTTGCTATATTTCCGACGCTTTATTGCCTTTATGTGACACGTGAGCCAGCGGCCTGAGGCCGAGTTGACGTACGGTGGTTTCAATAACAAGGAGGAAGTCTGATGGGGTATCTGTCTAAGTTTATCGGAGTCATTGCAGCAGTAATGTTGCTCTCGGCCACCATGGTCGGAGCGGAAGAGAAGGATCCGCTCAAGCCTCGCGTGCCGCCGGATCAGATGGCGGAAGCCAAAGCCATGAAGAATCCAGTGGCGAACACCCCGGAGAACGTCGCCAAGGGTAAGGCGTTGTTCGAGGGCAAGGGTACCTGCTTCAATTGTCACGGCAAGGAAGGGAAGGGCGATGGTCCTGCCGGTGCGATCCTGAATCCGAGCCCGCGCAACTTCACGAACTGCAAGTTCCACAAGAAGCGGAAAGACGGTGAGTTGTTCTGGGTCATCAAGAACGGCAGCGCGGGAACCGGGATGGTTTCATTGATTCCAGCTGCGATTACCGAAGAAGAAGCTTGGACGATCATCAATTACGAGCGGAGCTTCTGCAAAGGCGAAGAGTAATCTCGTAGGGTTATGATTCACGAAGGGGTGGAGGACAGAGAGTCCTCCACCCCTTTTTATTTGGTGCAAGGCGCGACCGCCTCGCTTATTGCGCTTATGCGTTATGGAACTTCCATGGCTCGGATGGCGGCCAGTTTGGTAAGGGCGAGCCCGCTGGCTGCATCGGTCGCCTTCAGCGGCGGCAGCACGGCGGGACGCTGCTCCTGTCCGTACCGAGTCTTGGAGGCCCACAGGACTTTCTGATTGAGATAGGCGATCGCTTCTCCCAACGTCACTTCACCGTCCCGGTTGAGGTCGGATTCACCTCGAAGGGCTCGCAACAGGTAATAGGTGAACAGCCCATGCCGGTGATCCTCGTCTTCCACAACCTTTCCCATTCCGTTCGTGGCAATGACATGGACCGTGGAACTTCCGGACGGATTCCACTGAGGAAGACCGGTTTTGGTACGGCCATCTCCTCCCAGCCTTGCCACCATTCCATCGAACAGAAACAGTGTCTGTTTGGCCCTCAAACGATTTAATGCGGCTTCCAGGTCTTTAAGGGGATAGGAACGGGATGGGTTGACGGCGTTACCGTCATACGGAACGAGATAGACGTCGCCGGTTGGCCCGACGGTGGCGAGCCCGGCAAAGTAGACGATCACCACCGCATCTTTGTTCATGTGCCCCGGCAGCCAGTCAAGCAGTGCTTCATCGATATCAGGGCGCAGCGCTTTCCAATCTTGAAGCAGTCGCACATTCGACGCGGGCAATCCACCCAACGATTGAAAATAGGTAGTGATCAGTTCTGCGTCCGAGGCTGCGTACTTCCTAATAGAAAGTTGTTGGTCGCGATACGCACCAATACCGATCGATAACAGATAGGTATTGGGGCGCTTGAATTCGGCAGCCGCCGCAGGGATCTGATCGATATCGTCGGCCTTCGTGCCAGTTGGTTGAATCGAGAGCGAGAGTGCCTGCGAAGGCGGAGCACCGGTTGCGGGATCGAAGACGCCCACCTGTAAATCGGCTTTCTGTTGCTGTGCGGCTTGCGGGAGCGTGGCGACAAATTCGATAGATCGTGATTGTCCCGGTTGCAGGCGCCCCGCCGACAGCGTGGTGGCGGGAAATTGCGCGATCAACGTGGGGGTGCCGGTCAGGTTTGCTGTGACGTTCTGGAGTTCTTGATCGCCGCTGTTCACGACATCGACGCGCACCCGGATACGCTCGCCGCCCTCGAACAGCAGATTGCCGTTTTCATCGAGCACAGTGGCTTTGAAGCGCAAGCTTGAAGAAGCTGCCGCCATACTTGGTATAGCCGCAGCAGCTACAGCAGGAGGAGTCGTCGTCTCAGCTGACCTCGCCGTTTTTCCACCAAAGGCTTGGCGCACTTCCAACGTGACCTTGGTGGCAAAATCAACTGCCGTGTCCTGGATGAAGGGGTCGATAATATAGTTACAGTTTTTTTGGACCGGTTCGATCCTTACACGTTCCAGTCGATCCACTTTGATTTCGGATTCACGAAGTGGTTTTCCGTTGAGATCAAATACCCGCGCCATCGCGTTCAGTTTAAGATTAGCAGGCACCCGATCGTACAAATTATCTTGCTGGAGCTTGAAGGACCAGTTGACGAGATCCACTCGCAAGACCGCTTCCGGCGTTGCGCCTTTGGGCCCTCCGCCTTCATACGACACAGATTTGAAGGTTCGGTAGGCTCCCTCCACAAGAGCTTCTTCCAGACGAGACCCCAGCGGGATTTGCTGTATATGGCCACAAGAATCGACATATTCCACAGTCAACTCTTTGATGGCGGCAGGAATCTCGAGTTTTACCGCGTTAGGCAAGGGCTCACCCATCTCAGGAAATTCCAGCTTTGCGCATCCTGAGACGAAAAGACACATAAGGACGATGATCAACCGGCGGACGAACGGTCCGACTGGGAGAATTAGCGCGGCGAGGGAGCGGCTTAACGTCTGCAATATCCCATCCCTGGTTCAGAGTCGCACCGTACCGGAAACATTGACGGAAAGCAACCCGCCGTCATCCACCCTTGCCATGGATCGACGCTCCAATTATGCTGCCCTACCATGCTGACGCTTGGCCTGTCGAACATGCGGGATGCCGCGGCAGCCTTGGTCGAAAACGGCCGGATCATCGCCGCTGCCGAGGAAGAACGGTTTGTTCGGATCAAGCATGTCACAGCCTTGCCGGTACATGCTATTCGATTCTGTCTACAGACGGCCGGTGTTCGTCTTTGCGACGTCGATGCCGTAGCGGTGCCGTGGAAGTATTGGCAGATCGGCCGACGCGCCAGGCTCGCGATCGGGTCCATGCTCCGGTCGCCGCAGCTGTTTCGGGTGAAAGGCGCGCGAAGCGCGGATCGACTGGCTCATGAGTGGAAAGAGCTGGCATTTCTGCGGTCCTACCTTTCGCGCCGCATCGACGGCACGCCGTGCCCCCCGCCGGTTTTTCTCGATCACCATCTTTGCCATGCCGCCAGCGCGATGCTGGTCTCACCCTTCGAATGTGCAGCAGTGCTGGTGGTGGACGGGGCATCGGAAGCCCACACGACGATGCTCGCTCACGCGGATCCAGATCATATACGCGTCCTCAAACGTATTCCGCTTCCCCATTCTTTGGGCCAGTTCTACGCGGCGATCACGGCCTATCTGGGCTTCAAACCGGACCATGACGAATACATCGTGATGGGCTTGGCAGGGTATGGGGAACCGCGGTTTGCTCAAGCCTTGAGGAGTCAGGTGTTGCGCTCCTTGCCGGATGGGGAGGTTCATCTCAATACACGTCTATTGGATTTTCATCTCGCACGGCATCGAATATTTTCGCCGGATTTCGTCCGCCTGTTTGGTCCAGCACGGCTGCCGGAAGAAGAAATCACACAGCGTCACCAAGACCTCGCGGCCAGCGCACAGTTGGCGCTGGAAGACACGCTGCTTCATCTTGCCCGAGAGTTGAAAAGGTTGACGAACGAGGATCGGCTCTGCCTGGCCGGTGGTGTAGCCTATAACTGCGTTGCCAACAGACGGCTTTGGCGGGAGGCGGGATTTCACGAGCTGTACGTGCCGCCCGCAGCTGGGGATTCCGGAGCCGCCCTCGGCGCAGCCTTGTGGCTAACGCATCGAACGGGACGTTTCTCCGAGCGGAAGGTCATGCGTTCCGCTGCTTGGGGGCCGGAATTTTCAGAGCAGGCTTGCCGGGCCGCGCTTGAAGGAACAGGATTGGCGGTCGAACGGCTTGCTGATTCTGCACTGTGCGAGAGGGTCGCCAGAGAGTTAGCAGGTGGGCGCTTAGTGTTCTGGTTTCAAGGGCGAATGGAATGGGGGCCCCGCGCGCTGGGCAACAGAAGCCTCTTAGCCGATCCCCGCCGGGAAGACATCAGGGCCTTGATCAACAGCAAAGTGAAACTGCGCGAACCGTTTCGCCCTTTCGCGCCTTCCGTGTTGGAAGAAAGGGCTGCTGAGTACTTTGATCTGCCGGGTCCTTCTCCGTTTATGCTCTGTACAGCACCGGTGCAATCCTCGATGAAAGGGGTGATTCCTGCGGTGGTCCATGTCGATGGCTCAGCCAGAGTGCAGACAGTCGACGTTGATTCAAATCCCCTCTACCGCCTTCTCTTGGAGACCTTCGCGCGGCACACGGGCGTGCCGGTCCTGTTGAATACCTCCTTCAACGTGCATGAACCGATCGTCTGCACCCCGCAGGAGGCGGTCCGCTGTTTCCTCCGGACGGAAGTGGATTGGCTGGTCATGGGAAATCTGTTGGTCAAACGACCAGCAAACCGCATTGCATGGTGATGAGGTATGAGCCATCGGTTATGAAGCTCGATCTTTGCCGTCAGCCATTTATTGTTTCTGCACTTAACATCTTGCTCCTTCTGGTGATCCTCAATTTTGCCCTACAACCGTTGACGGAGCCGGATTTGGGCTGGCACCTCCGTACAGGATTGGATTTTCTGCAGAACGGATGGACGCTTCCGAACTCGGACCCGTACTCACACACAATGTCGGGTTGGGTCTGGGTGGAGCATGCTTGGCTGACCGATGTGCTCATCGGAGGATGCTACTCACTGTTCGGTGGACTGGGGATTATCATATTGTTCGGCACCGTGACAGTCAGCGCATGGTTACTGGCCAGCAGGACGGCACGCTGCTCGGTCCTTTTCCAATTGCTCGCCTGTATCCTTTCTCTCTGGGTCGCGCTGCCCTATCTCGGAGCGAGAACTCAACTCATCACGCTGTTGGGCCTGGCTACGCTGCTACTGCTGCTCAACCGGTGGCAGGCCGGTGATCTCTCGGTCCGATGGTCGATTCCGCCACTCTTCCTTTTGTGGGCGAACCTCCACGGAGGCTTTACGGCGGGTCTCTTCGTGTTGGGGCTGATCATCATCACGACCGCACTAGTCAGATGGTTGTCGGCTTGTCGTCTCGCGTTCATGGGTAAGCTTGATGAACCATTGTTCTCATGGGAGGACCTGAAGCAGCTCATGCTTATTGCGGTTCTCTCCATAGGCGTGACGTTGGTCAATCCCTACGGATGGCGGTTGCATGTTGAAATCCTCGACTCGCTGTCGAACCGGTTCATGCTCGATACATTACAGGAATGGCAGCCGATGACGATCAACGGAGTCGCGGGGCGCAGCTACGCGCTCTATCTGATTGGACTTGGACTGGCCATGGTGCTGTGGTATCGACGGATAGAACCGGTGCGTTGGGCTGTCGGCGGGGTGTTTCTCGTCCTCTCGCTTCGGCACATGCGAAACGTTCCGTTTTTCCTCATCGTCAGTCTTCCTCTCTGCGCGGAACTCTTAGCCCAGGGGTTTGAGCGTCTTCAGGGTTGGTTCCGTTCGGGGCCGGTATTAAGTAAGAGGGGGAGTTTCGCGGCAGCGGCCGCCGTCGGAGCTCTACTGTTCTGGCTGGGTCCTGCACACCTTCAGCATGTCATCCAATCGGGTACCAGGCCCGCAGAATATTTTAGAGGCACGTCCTATCCCATTGAAGCGGTCGAATGGGTCAAAACCCATCGCGAGTTGGTCGGTCAGCGTCTGTATAACGACTATGCCTATGGCGGGTTCCTCCTCTGGTGGCTGCCCGAAGACAAAATCTTTATCGACGGACGGATGCCTGCTTGGCAAATGGGAGAGTACCGGATCTTTCGAGATTATGTCGCGTTGACCGGAATGGATCCTCCGGACTTGAGCGTACTCAAAAAATACTCCGTCGATTGGGCCGTAGTGAAAAAACAAACGTTGCTAGATCAGAGTCTGGCCCATGAAGCTGCCTGGACCAGAATCTACGAAGACCGGAAAGTGTCAATCTATCGTCTGTCGTCCTGATGAATCAGCGAGCTGTGGGAGGAGATCGGCTACCTTGCTGGAACTCTGAATCGGCCCGCGCCGACCGAGGCAAGCTCCGGCGAGAAGGACGGAGTATCGTAACATCCTCGGCTGCAATTCCGCCGGATAACGGCTAATTCGCGAAGCATAGCGAGTCCGTCCCGGAGGACGCGAACTTTCGAACCGGGCTGATCACACCAGTTCACCGGCACTTCCGCAATACGATAACCGCGCTGTTGGGCCAAATAGAGGAGCTCAAGATCGAATCCAAATCCATCAATCGATGCATACCCGAAAAGCTCCTGTGCGACGACCCGACGGAACAGCTTGAATCCGCATTGGGTGTCGGAGATCCCTGTGATGCCGCTCTGTTGCACCGCGGCATTAAACAGGGCTCCCAACACGCTTCGATAGAGACGCGCGTGGACGGCGAAATCTGGTAATCGCGCCGCCAGCGCACGCGATCCGATCGCGACGTCCGCTCCTTCCGCCAAGGCTTTTTCAAGCCGGGTCAGCTCGTCAATAGGGGTCGCGCCATCTGCATCGGCGAACAATTGGAGATAGCCGGCAGCCGATTGCATTCCATAGCGCACCGCCGCACCTTTGCCTTGGCAGGTCGGTAGTCGCAGCAGTTGCACAGCTGGAGCGGAGCGGGCAAAGCCTTCGACGACTGCGGCAGTCGCATCGGTGCTGCCGTCATCGACCACCAGCAGTTCATAGACGCGTTCGCACTGTTCGAAATAGTCGGTAACTTGTCGGAGGTAAGGAAGGATGCGGCCGGCTTCATTGTGCGCCGGGATTATGATTGAGAGTTCAGGAGAATCGGCGTTATACCGACCGAGCATGGTTCCCCCGCCGGTTCCGAAAGCAAAAGGGGCACTCTCAGTGCTAAATTAACGCATACGGTAGCTGAGCTTGAGGGGTAATTACAAGAGAAAACATGGCCTTGACAGATCCCGCTTGGGGAAGCGAACGTGTATCAGCAGAAATGAGATGACCTGTACCGAGCCAGCGTCCTTAACCGGGAGGTGGGTGATGCGCAGGATCTTGAGAGTCACAAGTCTATTACTGGGTGCTGTGATGCTGGCGGCATGTGCCTCGGCAGTCCCGCCGACGAGGATCGGCGACTACGTCTCTTCCGACCATAAGGCAGGAGACGAGGCATTCTCAAAAATCGACCAACGTCCACTCAAGGCCGGGCTTGTGTTGGTATCTGATACTGCCGATCCAGGCTCGGCGCCGAACCTTCCTGATGAGGCCATGCTTCGGCTTGCTGAAACGTTGAAACAGGATATCGGCCGATCGATTCCCGTGGCGATCACAGAGATCATCCCGGCCGATAACATTCGTCCACAGCCGAACGGGGATTGGGCTCAATTCGCTAACTTGGGACGGCAACGCGGCTTGGACTACTTGGTTGTCGTCGTGCTGTCCAGTACCGAGCAAGAATACCCCGTGACGCTGTTTCTGGGTTGGACCACCCATGCCCAGCCGGGGTTCCGCCGTGACAATTGGTCGTTGCTGGAATTTGCACTCCTGGATTTGAAGAACAACACATCGCTGATGCAGGCCGAAGGCCGTGGCTGGGCGACCTTGGACTGGCCGACGGCGCCTGGAATCAATCAATGGTATCCAGTGGTCTATCTCCGTCCTCAAGTGCCCGAACACCGATATTGGCCTCCAACCTACGAAGGTGCGCCAAATACCTTGCGCGTGGTGTCATTCGATCAAGCGGAAAAGCGGTTGGCTTTAAAGCTTCAGAACTCCTGGATCGGGCAACTGGAAGCCGATGCTACGGCAAGGAGAAGCGTCTCCTAGGCAGTATTTGGCCCCACCAACCCCGTGGTGATCATAGTCCCTTTCGGGCGGAACCTGTGGAGGCCCGAAGGGGACTATTAGTCTTTGAAGGCGTCGGAACGGATAGTGTAGAATGGACCGTTCATACGCATGAGATCGAATGATCTAACCTGGAGGAATGCGGTTATGACTAAGTGGAGTCAGAACAGTCGTGCCCTCGGCCTCGCCAGTTGTCTGTGTGTCTTCGCGCTCGCGTGCACCCTTGACCCAATTCCGGGCCAGCGCGCGGCGATGGCTGCAGGGGTTCCCCCGACGATGGCCCAAGGCTTCTCAGAAATTGTGAAAAAAGTTACACCGGCTGTCGTGAACATTGCGGTCACCGGCGGTGCCGAAGGTGGGCGAGGCAGACGACCGCTTCCTCCCGGCCCGTTTGGCGGACCTCCTGGCGGCGGCCCTCCCGGCGGTGAGGAGCCAGGTGGCGAACTGCCGACGCCACCGCCGATGCCACCCGGCCCTCACGGACGTCCTGATCAAAGCGCAGGTTCGGGAGTCATTCTAGATTCCAACGGTTATATTGTGACGAACAATCACGTGGTGGAAGGAGCCACGCAGATTACCGTCACACTCAGCGATCGACGCGAATTTTCCGCCAAGGTCGTCGGCACCGATCCGAAGACAGACCTTGCCGTGGTAAAAATCGACGTCAAGGATTTACCTTCCGTGAAGTGGGCGGAATACGACAAACTCCAGGTCGGCGACCTGGTGCTGGCGATCGGCAGTCCTTTCGGGCTGAGCTCAACGGTTACGTTGGGCATCATCAGCGCGCTCGGACGCGGCAACGTCGGGATCGCGGACTATGAAGACTTCATTCAAACCGACGCAGCGATCAATCCGGGTAATTCAGGTGGCGCACTGGTCAACATGAACGGAGACTTGATCGGGATCAATACGGCGATTTTCTCGAGGACCGGCGGATCCGAAGGGATCGGCTTTGCCATTCCCAGCAGCATTGCGTTAGACATCGTCGAGAGTCTGCAGAAGACCGGCAAGGTCGTGCGTGGCTGGATGGGCGTGGCGATTCAAGAGATCACACCGGCTTTGGCCAAGTCGTTCAAACTTCCCGAACAGCGCAAGGGCGTCCTGATCAGCGACGTGAATGAAAACGGTCCGTCGCATGCTGCCGGAGTCAAACGTGGCGACGTGGTGATCGCCTTCAATGGGAAAGAAGTGCAAAGCGTCAGTCAACTGCGCAACCTCGTGGCTCGTACGGTGGTCGGGAAGGATGCCCAGATCAAAGTCCTCCGTGATGGTAAGGAACAAACGCTCTCGGTGAAGGTGGCCGAACGGCCGTCGGATGAAATGCTTGCGAAGAAAGAACCGGCGCCTCCCAAGGAGCAAGGGGAAACGATCAAGCCGCCCGACAACGTGCTGGCTTCATTGAAAGTACAAGCGTTGGACAATGCAACGATGAGTCAGTTGAACATTCCGGCCAAGACGGCCGGGGTCGTCGTGGCCGCCGTCGAACCCGGTGGTCCTGCGGAGGCAGCAGGTATTCAACGGGGCGACGTCATTCAGGAAGTAAACCACGAGGTCGTCAAGAACCTCGACGAATATCACAAGGCGGCGCACAAGATTAAGAAAGAGGAGCTGGCCGTTCTGCTGCTCAGCCGGCAAGGAAACAATCTTTTCGTCGCGGTGAATCCGAAGTAATCGAGAGTATGGTGCGCGCCGACGATTTTCGTCGGCACGCATGGCCTCTGCTGGGGATGCGGTGCTGAACGATTTCAATCGGTGGCTGCAAGATTCCGTCTTCAAGCCGCTGGAAGACAAGAAAATGCCGGTCATGGAGCATCTGGTCGAGCTCCAAGTCCGGCTCACGCGGGCGGTCATTGTGACGGCAGTCGTGTTCGTCGGCACGTTTTTCTACGCCGACACCCTCGTCAAGTGGCTGCGCATTCCCCTCCAAAACATGTTCGTGCCCGGTTCTCTCTCCTGGATGCCGACGGACCTGCCGACCGTTCCCTTCGTCTTTCTCGCTCCGGCGGAAGCGCTCTGGCAAAACGTGAAAGTGGCCGGCCTGTTCGCCATCGTGATCGCCATGCCCTACATCCTGCTGGAAGTGTGGCAGTTCGTGGTGCCCGGCCTCCACACGCAGGAACGACGGTTCGTCGGGCCGTTTGTGTTGCTGAGCACGCTGGCTTTTTATGCCGGCGTCGGGTTTTCCTTCTTCTTCGTGCTGCCGTTCGCATTGAATTTTCTCGTCTCGTACGGGGTCAGCGCGGGATTCATCCCCCAGCTCTCCATCGCCCAATACGTGGGATTCGCGTTGTGGTTCTTAATGGTGTTCGGGTTGATCTTCGAGGTGCCGCTGGCCATTACGTTGATGGCCAAGCTGGGTTGGGTCGATGCGCCGTTTTTGAAGCGCTATCGCAAGTGGGCCTTGTTGGGCGCCTTCATCATCGCGGCGATTCTGACTCCCACTCCCGATCCGTTCAACCAGTGTTTAATGGCTCTTCCCATGTATGTGTTTTATGAAGTGGGTATCATCAGTGCCGGGTTTTTCAACAAGAAGAAGGCATCTCCGTCGGAACCGGAGGCCGCCTTGGCACCGGTCGCAAGCGGAGGTCCCAAAGGCATGGCGCCTGCCATGTCGGGTGCCGGAACCGGCGACTACGTCGGTGTTCCAACAGGAAGCCGCCGGCGATAGTACAAGCTTGCGCGTCCTCGAGTAGAAAGGGTAAGACCACACATGCCTCGCGAACTGAACATCATTCAAACTCCGACGTCCGGCGGCAGCGATGCCTGCATTTACATGTGGGCCTGTGCGATTTGCGACGAAAACGAATCGTGCCAAAAGGACAAGGAGGGCCACAGCCGCTGGCTCGTCGCCAAACGGATGGAGCGGATCGAGTACAAAGTCCTCATCATGAGCAACAAGGGCGGGGTCGGGAAAAGCACCTGTACGACCAACCTGGCCGTCAGTCTGGCGCTTAAGGGGTGGCATGTCGGCATCTGCGACATGGATATTCACGGCCCGAACATCCCGAAGATGGTCGGTGCCGAAGGCCAGAAGCTCAAGATCAGTACCTCCGGCGGCATCATCCCGTTCCAGGCTTACAATCTGAAGATCGCTTCGATGTCTTTCCTGCTTCAGAACCCAGATGACCCCATCATCTGGCGTGATGCCTACAAATATGAATTCATCAACCAATTACTCGGTGGCGTAGAGTGGCAGGATCTGAATTTCCTGCTGATCGATTTGCCGCCGGGAACCGGAAACGAATCGGTCACGACGATTGACCTGCTGGGAAACGTCAGCGGGGCGGTCATCGTCACGACTCCCCAAGAAGTAGCCCTGTTGGATTCCCGCAAATCGGTGACCTTTTGCAAGGACAGCGAAGTACCGATCATCGGCATCGTAGAGAACATGAGCGGTTTAGAATGTCCTCACTGCCACAACCAGATTGAGGTGTTCCGGAAGGGCGGAGGGGAAGCCTCGGCGAAGGACATGGGTGTGCCCTTTCTGGGCCGGATTCCACTCGATCCCGAGGTGGTCACGCAATCGGACGCGGGCGAGCCATTCGCCATGTTCTGCTCGGATACACAAACTGCCGAGGCCTATCACGAGATCGCGAACAAAGTCGAAGCATTTTGCAAGAAGAGCGGGTCTCTGGTGAACGTCGCCCCGCGGCATCAGCATTGAGTGGTTGCGGAAGAATAGCTGCAGAGAAGTACAGGCTGTTCAAAAGAGAAGGAGAACGCCGTTCGGTGATGGGCGCCTTCTTGGCGCGCCGGGGCTGGGCGGATGAAGTCAGCGATTTGTTCAACAGCCTGGAGTACACGATGAAAGCGAAAGATGCCGCACAAGGATTAACGTCGCTGGAAGAGGCGCAGAAGATTGTCCTGGATGGCACGCCGATCCTGGGCCTGGAGAAGATTTCTATACTGGATGCGCTGGGACGGGTATTAGGAGAGGACATCATTGTCGAACGGGACAATCCGCCCTGGGACAACAGTGCCATGGATGGTTTTGCGGTACGCTGGGACGACATCAAACAAGAGCATGCGATTCAGAAGCCGGTCACGTTGACCGTGATTGAAGACGTGCCGGCCGGCAAAATGCCGGCGAAGTCCGTCGGGCCCGGCCAAGCGATCAGGATCATGACCGGCGCGCCCATTCCGAAGGGCGCCGACACGGTGCTGAAGGTTGAAGATACGGAGCATACCCCCGATTCGGTTCGCGTCTTCAAGCCGGAGCAGAAGGGTTCGAACATTCGTCCCCAGGGCGAGGATGTGAAAAAGGGCGATCGAATTATTGTCAGGGGGACAAGAATCAGGCCCGGTGAAGCCGGCATGTTGGCGATCCTGGCCAAATCATTCGTCTTTGTCTATCAGCGGCCGCGTGTGGCGATTCTATCAACCGGTGACGAGCTGGCCGATCTGGACGAGCGCTTCAGTGAAGAGAAAATCATCAATTCGAACAGCTATGGCATTGCTGCGGCGGTGCAGGATGCGGGCGGCATTCCATTCTTGCTCGGCATTGCAAGAGACAATCCTGCGGCGTTGAAGGAAAAGATTTCGCATGGTCTCACAGCCGACATTCTCGTTCTTTCCGGGGGTGTCTCGATGGGCGACTACGATTTCACCAAAGCGGTCTTCCGCGATCTTGGCGCCGAGATGAATTTCTGGAAGCTGGCTATCAAACCGGGGCAACCCTTGGCTTTTGGGAAGATCCAGGGGAAGCTCGCATTCGGATTGCCCGGCAATCCCGTTTCTTCCATGGTCACCTTCGAACAGCTGGTGCGTCCGGCGATGCTGAAGATGAGTGGCCATCGTAGTTACGGCCGTCCGGTCGTCCAGGCCTTGTTCCAGGAGAAATTCTCCAAGCGCACGGATCGTCGCCATTTCCTGCGGGGCGTCCTGACGCAGGAAGAAGGCACGTTCAAAGTGCGCACCACCGGCGATCAGGGTTCAGGGATTTTGACGTCCATGGTCAAGGCCAACTGTTTGATCGATGTGCCGGTCGAAGTCGAGCGGCTGAACCCGGGTGATCTGGTTTCAGTCCAACTCCTCAGCGGTGAAGGCTGGGCGAGCCATGCCGAACCTGTTCATACCGGCTCCCACCGGCTATCCTGCTGCTGAGAGGATTTTCAAACCATGGCCGTTCCTATCGTCTGCTTTGTGGGGAAATCGAACAGCGGAAAGACCACCTTCATCGAACGAGTTATACCTGAGCTCGTGCGTGCTGGCTACAAAGTGGCCACCGTCAAACATGCGGGGCACGGGTTCGATCTCGACACCGAAGGCAAAGACAGTTGGCGTCACAAGCAAGCAGGCGCCAGCAGTGTGGTGATTCTGTCCAAAGGCAGCATGGCTATGTTCGCCGACGTGTCGGACCAGATGAAAGTCGAGGACGTCCGCGACCGATTCCTGGATGGCTCCTATGACTTGATCATTGCAGAAGGGTGGAAGCACGAAGGCTATCCGAAAATCGTCATCATCCGCGAGCAGGTCGGCGAGATTCCGATTTCACCGGAGGGGTTGCTGGCGGTCGTGTCGGACAAGCCGATCGACTTGAACGTGCCGCGGTTCGACCTCGACGACGTATCGGCGGTGGCCACGCTCATCATGGGACATTTCCCTCTGCGACGTGCTCGCTCGGAGCATGAACTGGACGTCTAGAACCACCATCCTTCTGGTTCTAGTGGCCGGAGCTATTGTGCTCGGAGGCGTGGCTATTCCCCTTACGAACCATCCAAAGTTCTGCGCGAGTTGCCACAACATCACACCTTCGTACGACAGTTGGGTCAAGTCTTCGCACAAGGAAGTGACCTGCGTGGCCTGCCATGTCAGGCCGGGAATTGAAGGGTGGATTCACGACAAGGCCTGGGCCGGAACGAAAGATGTTGCTATCTATCTGTTCAGTACACCAACCGATGCGCACGATCTGAAAGCCAAGGTCGATTCCAGCCTCTGTTTCGATTGCCATCAACATGTGCTTCGAACGTCCGAAGTCGCGCCACGAGATCTGCCCGCTCCTGTCAAAGACGTGGGTCTGGTGATGAGTCATCGAAAGCACATGGAGGCATTCGGAGTCCGTGGCCAAGGTGAAGGGTGTACGACCTGCCATGCCGGTGTGGTGCACGATCAGCCGATCAAGGGCTATCCCATTGTCGTGCCGCGGGGACATGTGTCCGCCGACATTAAGCCCTGGAATCCGGAGTATCCGGAAGGGTCCCATTTGCACACGAGGGCGCTCAACGACTGTTTCCGTTGCCATGACGGCAAAGCCGAACATCAAGGTAGGGTGTTGGATCGGAAATGCGAGACGTGCCACCTTCCGGACAAGATCAAAGACTTTCTATCCTGAGCCTGAGAAAGTATCCAACCTGCTATGACAACCCCTGTGCTCCAAGTCAGTCACTTGCAAAAACGGTTCGGCGACTTTACCGCCGTCGCCGATGTGTCCTTTTCGATCGAGCCGGGAGAAATTCTGGGATTGCTCGGGCCAAACGGTGCAGGCAAGACAACGACGATCCACATGCTGTTGGGCCTGATCACGCCCACTTCGGGGTCCATCCAAGTCTTTGGGATGGATCTGGAAACCCATCGAGAGCAGATCCTTCAGCAGGTGAATTTCTCCTCCACCTATATCTCCATGCCGCTGGCGCTTACCGTGGAGGAGAATCTCTGGGTCGTGGCCCGTCTATACGGACTGTCGGACATCAAACGGCGGGTCGATGAGATCGTCAAGAAGCTGGAGATGCAAGAGTTTCGGCACAAGGTGACGAGAAAACTCTCGTCCGGCCAGATGACGAGATTGACGCTCGCCAAGGCCTTTCTCACTGAACCGAAGATTTTGTTTTTGGATGAGCCGACCGCCAGCCTGGATCCGGACATCGCGCACAAGATTCGCGCGTTATTGAAAGAAGAGCGGCGATCGGCCGGGCTCAGCATTCTCTATACCTCGCATAACATGCGGGAAATGGAGGAAATGTCTGATCGCATCATCTTTCTTCAGCGAGGGAAGATTGTGGCGGAGGGTACGGCGCGGGAGATCGTCTCGCGGTTTGGTCAAGCAGACTTAGAAGAAGTCTTTCTCAAGATTGCTCGGGAATCCCGTTAACCGCGTGATGAGGCTGAGATGCGGGATGCATTGATAGATTTCGGCACTGGAGCGATCACCGGCGGGTTGACGCTGAGCGCCTGCTGGGGATTGTTTTGGTTGGTTATAGGAACGATCGGGCTCTTGCGCGGCACCTGTGGCCGGCGAGTGGTGCTCAATAGTTTGACGGTGGGACTGGTTCCCTTGCTGCTTGTTTGGGCGCTCTTCTGGATGAGAGGTGCGGCGCCCCTATCCAGTGCAGCATTTGCCGTTGGATTATCCCTGATGCCTGTGATGTTGATGGGATTTGGACTACGTCCAGTCCCCGATGGACGCAGAGCAGGCGCCCATATGCTCGAGGGTGTACGGCATTTGATGGATGAATTACTTGGAAAGCATCATGAGTGCGGCGGGTGTGGCCACGATCATGAGCCACGCGAGTCCGAGGGATGCAGATGAAACTCCATCGCGTTAATGCCCTCGTTGCGCGGCATCTCTATCTGTATCGGCGCAGCCTGCCCAGAATCATGGAAATTTTCTATTGGCCATTTTTGGATTTGGTTATCTGGGGGTTCATTACACTGTACTTGGCGAAGTATCAACCTCAAGTGCCCGGATTCGTCACATTCTTTCTGGGTGCATTGATTCTTTGGGACATGCTATTTCGTTCACAACAAGGCATCACTATTTCGTTCCTTGAGGAGTTATGGGCCAGGAACTTGATGAATCTCTTTGCCAGTCCCTTGACACCAGGTGAGTTTCTTGCCTCGACGATTGTGATGAGCATCTTCAAGGTGACCTGCGTGTCGCTCGTCATGACAATGTGTGCCTGGGTGTTCTACGACTACAATGTACTGGTGATCGGCCTCTGGCTTCTGCCTTTTGTCATAAACCTTGTAGTGACGGGATGGGCGATCGGCGTCTTTACCACCTCCTTGATCATGCGCTTTGGTCAAGAAGCCGAGGTGCTCGCTTGGAGCATGGTGTTTCTGTTTCAGCCGATCTCCTGCGTGTTTTACCCGCTCGATGTGTTGCCCAGGTGGCTCCAGGCGGTGGCCTGGAGCAATCCTGCTGCCCATGTGTTCGAAGGGATGAGGGACGTGCTAAACGGGACGGGCTCGCCTCTACCCCATTTGGCCTGGGCCGGCGGGCTGAATGGAGCCCTGCTGATCGTCACGATTGCCTTGTTTTATAAGACGTTCGCCCATTGTAGGGTCCAAGGTTCACTCGTACGGGTAGGGGAGTAAGGTTGTAATCCACCACCCCCTGTGTTAGGGTTGATTCACTTCGTCGTACGGGCCTCGCGATGAAGCTGGTTCAAAGAAGAAGGCCCGCAACATCGATGTTGCCTTGTCCGGGAATTTCGTCGGAAGTCAGACCTAAGTCGCCGCATCCTTCGCGTCTTCGGCCCGCTCCTTCCCCGTTCCTCGAGTTCAAGACAATGTCATCATTCAAAGGAGGAACCCCACATGGGTTCGAAGATTTACGTTGGTGGGTTGCCCTATTCGGCGACTGAGCAGCAATTGAGCGATCTGTTTGGGGCGCATGGCGCAGTTGCCTCTGCGAGGATCATCACGGACAAGTTCACGGGGCAGTCCCGGGGGTTTGGCTTTGTGGAGATGTCCTCGGATTCTGAGGCGCAGGCTGCGATTACAGCGCTCAATGGCTCGGACATGGGCGGCCGGACATTGACGGTCAATGAAGCGCGTCCGCAAGAGCCGCGTTCCGGTGGTGGAGGCGGCCGTGGCGGATTCGGTGGCGGCGGTGGACGCGGTCCAGGCGGAAAGCGCGATCGCTGGTAAGCGATACAGGTCCGCGAGTTAGAAGAAGGGGGCGCCATCCCGAGATGGCGCCCCCTTTATTTTTGTCAATTTGTGGGACTTCGAGTATTCTCCGGGAATTCGCAAGCGGCGAATCAATCAAACCACTCGTCGGCTCCCTTTGCTCCACCGGCACTTTCTTTCAGCAGTGATTCAGGGGTAGGAGGCGGAGTCTGCATGGTGTCCTTCACCAGAGACACCAACGCCTGATGATCGAACGGTTTTGGAAGAAACGGCAGTGCGCCTTTTCGAATCCCATAGCCGGCCAATTCATTGTCGATGTTTCCGGACATCAGAATCACACGCAAATCTTTGCGCATGCGGAGGGCGCGCAGCGCTAGTTCGTGGCCGTGGACATGGGGAAATTCATTGTCTGTTGAGGCGAACGAAAAGGTTGGCGGGGGTAAGACAAGATCTGTTACCAGCATGTTGATCGTGCCTGGATGATTCTTGCAGATCTTTAGCGCTTCGGAGCTCTCAGAGGCCTGGAGGACAGAACAGCCGGCCTTCTCGAGGATCGTTTGGCAGAGCGTCAGAACCGTTGCATCATCGTCGACGACAAGCACAGTCAGGCCCGTACTCGCTGTTGGTTGGGCGTTTGACGGTGACATGGAAGCCTCCTGCTTACGTGAAACACTGGATGATATAAGCATAGCTCAGCAGGGCTGAATCGCCTAATAAAAGCTATTTTCGATTTTATTGAGAACTATCCGGGAAGGCGAAGCACGGAGAGCGGCTGCCTTGCTAACCTTCACCTTGGCGTGATTTCAATGCCTCGAGTCGTCGTTTATCGAGGTTGACGTGAAGCGATTTCTCTTGAGTCACGATCACGGCGCCAGGCGCTTGTCCCTTCGCTTTCTTGACCCATTTCCGCCTCGTATAGATCACCTCGCCCTTGCCACTTTTCCTAAAGTCGCTGTAGAGCAACGCGAGCGCGGCAGCGTCGCGCAACGTTTCCGGCGGTGGATCGGTTCCTTTGCCCAATCGCACCAACACGTGGGAGCCCGGCGTGCCGCGCGCGTGAAGCCATAGGTCATCGCTTTTAGCCAGGCCGAACGTCAGTTCGTCGTTCTCTCGCGCGTTGCGTCCCACAAAAATAGGAAGTCCATCTGTCGAGGTGAACCGCCTGAACGGGCCGCGGCGCTGGTTGCTCGACTCCTTTTGAGTTCTCGATGCAGGTATGGTCGCCGTTCGAGCAGGAGTGACGGAAGGAAGCGGCGCAGTCCACGTGTCTTGTTCGATGGCTGCCATCTCCTGACGCAACGCGTGAAGATCACGCTCCGCCTGGGCGATGCGAGGCTTGAGCTCACGCTCGGCGGCCAGGTACTTCCGATATTTCTTGAAATAGTCATCCATGTTGCCTTGAGCCGACTTGGTGCTGTCGAGTGGAAGAGTGACTTGTGGAAGCGTTTCGTCGTAATAGTCCACAAGGCTGATACGGTTCATGCCTGTCTTGATGGAACCGAGGTTCGCTTTGATCAATTCGCCATAGCGCGCATAATCTCGGTACTTGGTCGCCTTCGCCAAGTCATCCCGCCAAGCTTCTATCCTCCGCTGTCCCTTCTTGAGAGTTTTCCGGAGTGTGTGAAGCCGCTCGTTTCGAGCCCGATCCTGCACCAGACTTGTTTCCTTGTTGTGGTAATGAGCCTCAATCGCTGAGGAGAACGGAAAGCGGCCAGGACGAGGCATTGCGGCAAAGCGAGAAGCCTTATCTTGAACCGGAGCGGATGTATGCTTGAGAGGCGGTTGGTACTGTTGACCGATTATCTGCCGCTGACGGTTGAGATCACGTACGATATGCTGCTCTTGATCGAGCACGAGGATATTCGCGGCTTTCCCCGTGAGTTCACAGACCACTCTGCGGGGCCCGTCTTTCGACGTGAAATCCAGGAGTACGATCCGGTCCTGCGAGTGCTGCTTGATCTCGTCCAACCTTGCTCCTTGTAGATGCGCGCGCAGGAATTGGCAAAAGGGCGGCGGGCTCGGCGGGTTCAGGACGGGGCGGAAGCTGAGGTGGAGCCGTGCTGTTTGAGGCTCGCAAGAGATCAGAAGATGATGGGTCTCCCCCGGCACACGAATTTCAAACACCAGCATCCTGTCTGCCGGCTGGTGAATTTTTTGGATCCACCCGTGCGTCAATACAGGAGCGATCTCACGAAGCACATGTGCGATATCAGTTGCGGTGAGCGCCATCAGCGATGTCTGTACGCGTCGTTGAAGGGAAAATCCTTCACTACGTGGCCTACCGACGAGCTGTTTTGAATCTACGTGAAATCACCAGGGACAGCCATTTGTGTCCCATGGGGCCATTTCGGTCACAGTGACATGTGTCTCTGCCGCTCACACTCTACGATTGGGCGGAAAAACACGCAAGTTGGAAAGGAATGTTCAGTGGCATTCGGTTTGCTTTACAGTTGTATGAGAAGTGCCTGCCACTGTGGGCAAGCCAGGTTGGCAGAGGAGGGTCATATGCGTTGTACGAAATGTAACGGGCTGATGGTGGTCGACGATTTGATCGATATGAGGGAGAGCTATCACCCAATGTGGATGCGCGGATGGCGTTGCGTTGTCTGCGGCAATGTCGTCGATCCACTGATTCTCCGACATCGCATGATTCAGGCAGCTGGCACGCTGCATCTGTTGAAAGTCGAAGCGCCGCCACCGCTGTATTTCCGACCTGCCAAAGTGGCCGCCTAACTTACGTAATAGGGCAAAGGAGAATGCCAGGACGGGCGATCCACCGCCACGTGCAGTCCGGTACCATCCGCGTCGTTTTCCCTACGACACTAGAGCTAGCCAATCGCTTATCTTGGAGCCGCATTACGCAATTATCAATAAACTCGACGCCTTACTCATCTCACAGTAATCTGCCATCAGAGGTACTGCTCTTGCTCAAGAGGTTTGAATAGAGGCTTTCAAGATGGCACAGGTATACGTAGGCCGTTCTCAGTGGTGTCACGCCGGTATTCTGGCCGGCGTGCTGACGCTGAGCTTGATGCAACAGGGTTGTCTTGCGGTCGGGTGGCTCGTCGCGGTCGGGGCTGATTCGCTGAGGACCAGTGACTTTATTTTTCGCCCCTTCGAGCAGTCTTGGGTATCGGCGGAAAAACCCGCCGATATTGCCGCCAACGTCTCACTGACAAGCCTGGCAGTATTGCCCGTCGAAGGCGACGAAGAGATGGGTGAAAGGCTGTCACACATTCTCCAGCGCCAAACGGCCTTGCAGGTTGTGACTCCCACAAAGTTGGACCGAGAGGTGGGCATCTTGCGTGATGGCGACAACGATCGCTCCACGCTCGCCAAAGATCTTTCGCGTGAACTCGAGGTGGATGCGGTTCTATTCGGCCGCGTGGCGGGATCTCCTTCCCATCCCAGTGACTGGGGATGGAAAGACGTAGAATCGCGTCGGCTCTTTTTAAGTCTCGTCGATCGCGAGGGGCATTTGCTGTGGAAAGACGAACTGCCCTTTACGGTCCTGATAGGTTCGAAACCGGCGATAGAAGATTTGGTGCAAACCTCGCTTTCCCACCATCTGATGGACCATATACATGATCTTGGTTTGGACGATCTCGGCTATCTTCCGAAGAAATCCTCCTAGCTCCTGCTCCTTGCGGCTCTCGCCGCTCTCCGGTAGAGTCGCATTCTCCTCATCACCAGGAACAACGCATGCCCTTGCTCGATGCAGCGGCGCTCGGACGCTTGCAGATTGAATTTCGGCAATCCATGAGAACGCTCCTCACGGACCTCTGCCTAGACATGGAAAGTCAGTATGTCGATCTCGCTGAGCGGCTTGACCTGCCAGTGGCCTACTTTAGATTTTTGTCACAGTCATTCGATCGCGCGTCCTATTCGAATTGGAAGGTGGTTGGTTGGATCGAGACGCTCAATGATCTGGTCTATTTTCTCGACTTGCTGCAGCAAGTTCGCAAAGAACGTGACCAACGAGCATTTGCCGAGCAACTCTTCGCCGAATGCGAACAGAAATTCTTCGAGAACAGCTATCTCGATGATCTCTTCCCTCGAGGTCGTGCACAGGCCAAGGGATTAGCAAACAGATTGCAATGGCTGTGTATGAGACTCGCACGCGAGGTGACTCAGGAGGCGATCTTCTTTGACGCTCGTTGGGCCATGCAATGGAGGAGGCGTCTGGGGCTGAGCACGTGGGAAGTGTCCGGGAGTCTCGAGCAACATTTTGAACGGGCGGAACGAGCCTTCACGCTGTCGGTTGGAACAGCGGGGGACGAACTTGTTGCACCACCGTCGGTTGTCAAAGCCGTCGGACAGCAGACACATCGAGTGGTCTTCGGGGTTACACGACACGAAATTGCTCTCAAGAAGAATCGCCCAATTTTCATCTGCACGTGGGAAGGGACCAACGTGCAATGGCATTGGCCAAAGCGAGCGGCTGCTGAGGCAGCTGCAACGCCTTCAGGACCGCTGACGGTTGGTCCCACACTGCACTATGGAAAAGATCGGCAACCGAAATCTGTAGCCGCTACCCGTCCTCAACAGATCGTCCGTATCGCACGAGCCTGGAGTACCATCAAACAAGCATGGCCGGATGGTTACGCGGTATTGGAGCTCCTCACGTCACGAATCATTCCCCTCAAGGCCACAGACGTGGTGAGCTTCAGTTATCGTCACAGGCCTGGACTCTCTTTTATCAACTGTTTCGATCGCAACAACCTTGATCTCATCGATGACTTGATACACGAAAATAGTCATCACCACTTGAACTTGTTGTTGCGCAAGCACGTCATGTATCAGGGCGACCACAACCAACAGATCTTTTATTCGCCCTGGCGCCGAAGCCTCCGTCCCATCCGCGGCATTCTGCACGCCACGTTCACGTTCACGATGGGGGCGCTGCTCTTTGCTCGGCTGTCGTCATGGGCGGAAACAAAAAAAGGTACAAAAAAATGGAGGGAAGCGGGACTGACGCAACGCGACCTTCTGCGTGCGCGGTTCCGCTGTCTGGAAGAAATCGAGTCCGTCCGTTACTCCATTCAGGACCTCGATTATGCCGGCCGGCATCTGAAGTGGCTCACCGGCTCGGGTGCGCGACTGGTCCGACAACTCGAAGAAGCGATTGCAAGGGCCGAACAGAAAATTGCATGCCACCGTAAAGCTGTGCTCGCTTCCCCATTCGGCCCAGCGCTCCGGAAACACAGAAACGCGCTCCAGCAAGCGCGCCAGGCCTACGGGCCAGTGAGTCTACACCAAGCCTGAGTGACCGCCGCGAGATCAGCCGTCGAAGCATGTTACTCGGATAACTTAGTTCCCGACCTGCCTCTTTTCCTAGCTCCGCTCTTCCTCCATCCCTTGCTATATTGTGACGAGG
>CAMLHQ010000012.1 GCA_946479785.1 uncultured Nitrospira sp. | reverse complement strand
ACAAGTTCCGCAGCGAGCAGATGCGAAGCGTCATGCGGTCGAGCTGAAGCATCGGAGCGAGCAGACCTCACCCTCGCATTCATCTGCTACCCTCTCATTACTCCCGAAACAACCGCACCGCCACCTTCCGTCCTTTAATTCGCGACCGACCCAACACGTCGATTATTCCCTTTGCCATCGCCTCAGGCACATCGACGATGGAAAAGCGCTCTTCGATGTGAATCGCACCGATCACATTGGAGTTGACCTTCGCTTCGTTGGCGATGGCACCGACAAGATCGCCCGGCCTGATGCCAGCTTCCCGTCCCGCTCCGACATAGACACGCACCATGCCGGCCTCCCGTCCTCCATGAGCAGGTCTGCCCATCGGCGGTCGTTCATTGGCCCTGTCCTGCGGGCCGCGGTACCGCTCGTGAGGAGAGGCGCTGTACCGCTGCATGGGCCGATACGTGTCTGGCGGTCTGATCGGCATGGCAGGAATGTCCTCTTCAACTCGCTCGCCGCCCTGAGCGCGAAAGATCAGCTTCATTGCTGCCGCCGCAATCGTCGCGGCGTCACCGGACTCGGCCATGGCTCGGACGACTCCCTTAAATCCATCGATGTCGTCCGCCTCCATCGCCTCCTGCACCGCCGTCCTCGTCCGCTCCAAACGCTTGGCCAGCAGATCGGCGACGGACGGCACCGGCGCTACGGTCACTTTGGCTTTTGTATGTTGCTCGATGGTTCGCAAGAGACGCTGTTCGCGCGGATCGAGAATCGTGATCGCCGCTCCTTCCCGTCCGGCCCGGCCGGTCCGTCCAATGCGATGCACGTACACTTCGGCGGAAGACGGCAGATCGTAATTGATGACGTGAGACACCTGTGGAATATCGAGCCCGCGCGCAGCGACGTCGGTGGCCACGAGTAACTCGGTCTGGCCGGTCCTGAAGGCGTTCATCACCCGATCGCGCTGGAGTTGACTCATGCCGCCATGAATCGCTTCGGCCCGGTGACCACGCTTATTCAGCATCGTGGTCACCTCGTCGACTTCCACTCTGGTACGGCAAAACACGAGCGCCGACTTGGGGCCGGCCATCTCGATGATCCGAGCGAGCGTCGCGCCACGGTAGGGTCTCGTCACGACATAGGCCGTCTGTTGCACGCGAGGCGCCGCTCCGGCCTTCACCGCCTCCTTCGCGATCGTAATCTCGACCGGATGTTTCAGATGCCGATGCGCAATGGACTTAATACGCGGCGGCATCGTGGCGGAAAACAGCGCCGTCTGTTTCGTCGCAGGCGTCTGCTCAAGAATCGCGTCTAAATCCTCGGCGAAGCCCATGTCGAGCATCTCGTCCGCTTCGTCGAGCACCACCATGTGGACGTGGTTCAGCTTCAACGTTTGACGACGAATGTGATCGAGAGCGCGCCCCGGCGTCGCCACGATCACATCGACACCCCGTTTGAGCGCATGAAACTGCGGCCCGATCGCCTGGCCGCCATAGACGGCCAAGACGCTGGCCCGGAGCTCTTTTCCGTATCGCTGAACGGCTTCGCCGACTTGAATGGCGAGTTCTCGCGTGGGCACGAGAATCAATGCTGAGGGCCGTTGCTTCGCATCGTGCGCAATGCGCTGCAGCAACGGCAAGGTGAACGCGGCGGTTTTGCCCGTGCCGGTGGCTGCCTGTCCCAACACGTCTTTTCCGGCCAGTAACGGCGGGATGGCTTCGCGCTGAATAGGCGTGGGCTCCTCGTAGCCCAAGGCTTCGAGCGTCGCGAGCAATCTGGCTTCCAGCCCCAGCGCGGCGAAGCCCGGTGAAAATCCATGAGCGGCTGCCGCCTCAGGCGGATGGGGGTGATTGTGTTTCATCAATAGCGTCTAACTTCGCGCCATTTGCAATGGCCAAAGCGACTCCAACTCAGGAAACTTCGCCCGGTAGTCAGCATGACTCGCGCGGATGACTTTGAGTGCTTCTTCCCGCTTGTACACGCTCGTGATTTCCACCTTGTGGTGCACCGCTCCGGGCGCCTGCTTGTAGGTCAGGAAATAATGCTGCAAGCGATCGATCAACGAAATCGGGCAGTCGTCGATATCCGTGAAGTTGCCGTAGGCGGCGTCATCTTTCATCACGGCAATGATCTTGTCATCCGCTTCGCCGCCGTCTGCCAGGCTGAATCCACCGATGGGGATCGCGGTCAGCAGAATATCACTGTGTGGGATGGTCTTTTCAGTGAGCACACAGATATCGAGCGGATCACCGTCGCCCACCATATCCTTCCGCTTCGCGCGCTTGGAAAAGAGCCCTGCCACCTTGTCGCCGCAGTAGGTTTGAGGGACGAGCCCATAGTACACAGGGCAATAGTTGGAGAACCGCTGCGGGCGATCGACTTTGAGGAAGCCGCTGTCTTTATCAACCTCATACTTCACCGTGTCGGTCGGCACGATTTCGATGTACGCCGTCACCACATCCGGCGCCTTCTCCCCGATCGAGACCCCGTGCCATGGATGGGCCTTGAACATCAAACTCATCAACCGCTGTATCGGATCGCCCACCGTCCGCCCCATTAAATACGCCTCCTATGATATTACTCGCACGTTTCCACACCCATCAGGGGCCATTCAACATTTCTCGTTCGGCATAGGACCCATGGGAGGTTTCTATTGCGCCCCCAACTGCGCGCGTGCAACGAGGGCCTGTCTCTGTGTCTTACCCGCCCCCGCGGCGCCCAGACACCGCGTCTCCCAAACAGGCCGCGCGTTGCGCGAGCACAGGAGCCCGGCCCCTACTCGCACTAATCTTCCGGAAGTTGAATCGGCCCCGCCCACTCCAATGACCTTTTATGTTTTTCTTCTCTCTCCCTCCACGGTCGATTGAAGAACACTCTTCCCAGCGGGTGACGCCAATCTGGGTGCCCGACCGCCTGCAGCGGGGCCCCACACCGGGCGGGGTGCGAAGCCGGTTGGGCTGATTGGCGGCAGGACCCGCTCACATTTCTTTCGGTTCTTCAATCGGCCCCGCCCACTCGCCTTTGGCCAACTTCACCTCCTGATAGCCTCCATCCGGCCACTGAAACTGTCCCACCTCGTCCACTTGCACAATAAACGGATCGGCCTCATGTGCCTCGCCACGGTACCAATACCAGCCTGGCTCTGTGGGCTTCTTGGTGTCCCATCGATAGTCTGCCATACATGCCTTTCTCACATTCCCTGCAGATCTTTCATGTACTCGGCTTCCGCTTGCAGGTACCGCCGCAACGACTCCTGCGTCGGCCCGTGCTCGGACCGGGCTCGCCAAAACCCGGCAAGCGCCGCATCGATATCATCACGATAGGGTCCGTGAGGATCGGCGTCCCGCTTGTATTCTAAATACGCCACAATCGCGCCAGCTTCTTCCTGCGTAAAAATAGACAACTGCGCCCGCGCATGATCGTGCCACGTCATCGCGCCGTACCGTCGCGGGTTCACAAAGGCTGACTTGCCGATAGTTTTCTCGTGCATACGTGATCCGGCCGACAGCTTCACCAGTCTATCCGAAAACCCATTCGTCAGATGAAAGACCGGATCGGCTGTATCCAGTTGCTCTTCGAGATCTGCGATCAGGAATGCCGGCAGAAACTGCCGAAATCCCCCCTCTGAGAAGAAGCTCAAGGCCGTGTAATTGGCATCGAGAATCGCCGGATCGATCTGCGTCCAGTGCGACATTCCCCTGAAGGGTGCCGTGACCTCGGCCGGCTCGCACCCTTCCTGACTGCCTTGGAGAAAGGCATCGCCCGGATGTTCCGTATCGCAGAAAGCCTTCCGAATCAGCTCGATCACCTTCTCCTTGTCATGCATCGCCGGTGTCCGTCATTCCTTCTTGCAACAGGCTTCTGCTACAGTCTCTCGCGTGCTGGCGAACCCTAACATGAACCGCCTTCCAATAGAAGATGTGCTGCCCGCCCTGCAGCAGGCCCTGGCCGCCGGAGGCAATGCCTTGCTGACGGCGCCGCCCGGTGCAGGGAAGACGACCGTCGTTCCTCTGGCGTTGCTCAACGCGCCTTGGCTGTCCGGAAAGAAACTCCTGATGCTGGAACCGCGGCGGCTCGCCGCCAGAGCGGCCGCACATCGCATGGCCTCGATGCGGGGCGAACCGGTCGGCGCGGCGGTCGGTTACCGCATGCGTCTGGACACGAAGATCGGACCGCACACGAGGGTCGAAGTCGTCACGGAAGGCATTCTCACCAGGCTGCTCCAACAGGATCCGGCACTGAGCGTCTATGCGGCAATCCTTTTCGACGAATTTCACGAACGGAGTCTCCAAGCCGATACAGGGCTCGCGCTCTGCCTTGAAACGCAGCGGCTCTTTCGTCCGGATCTTCGCCTTCTCGTGATGTCGGCCACATTGGATTGCGGACCCGTCAGCAACCTGCTCGGCCATGCACCGGTCATTTCTTGTGAAGGCCGGATGTTTCCCGTTGAAACCCGGTACTTGGACCATCCGCTTTCGGGCCATCTCGATATCGCGGTCACTCAGGTCATCCGTCGATCGCTGGCGCGGGATCAAGGCAGCCTGCTCGTCTTCCTACCGGGGATGGCGGAGATTCGCCGCGTCGAACGACAACTGCTCGACGCCGGTCTTGGTCCCGACGTGATGATCGCGCCGCTCCACGGCGATCTTCCCCAGGCCGCTCAGGACTCGGCGATCGAACCGGCTCCGCGCGGCACCAGAAAGGTCGTGCTTGCCACGTCGATTGCAGAAACCAGTTTGACGATCGACGGCATCCGCGTCGTGATCGATGGGGGTCAACTGCGCGCACCGCGATTCGATCCCCGTTCGGGCCTGACCAGACTCGAGACGATTCGTGTGACGCAGGACTCGGCGGAACAACGCCGCGGCAGAGCGGGTCGTCTGGAGCCTGGCGTCTGCTATCGCCTGTGGACCGAGAAAGAACAGGCGGCACTCGCTCCGCGGCGCCCGCCGGAAATACTGGACGCTGACCTCGCACCGCTCATGCTGGATTTGGCCCAGTGGGGTACGACCGATCCATCCGAACTGTCCTGGCTCACTCTGCCGCCGTCCGGCTCGGTTGCACAGGCCAAAGAGTTGCTGATCCGTTTGGGCGCACTGGATGCCACCGGACGCATCACGCCACATGGCAAACAGATGGCCGAGCTTCCTCTGCACCCTCGTCTCTCACACATGCTGCTGAAGTCCGTGCCGCTCACTCTTACCGGCCTCGCCTGCGATCTCGCGGCGCTGCTCAGCGAACGCGACCCGCTGCGCGGCCCGACCGGCACACGGCAGACTGATCTCCGACTCCGGATTGATGTGTTGCACGGGGATCGCGATCACGTCGGCAGCGCCTCGGTCGACCGCGGCACGATCCAACGGGTGAAACGGACGGCGGATGTATGGAGGAGACAACTCGGGCTGCACGTGAACGCACGGCAAGCTGACAAGCAGGAACAGATCCGTCAAACCGGTTTGTTGCTCGCCCTCGCCTATCCTGACCGGATTGCCCAGCGACAACGGAGCGGCGATGCGCGCTACCTCCTGACGAACGGCCGCGGCGCGCTCTTCGCCAATCCGGACCCGCTGGCCTCGGAACCCTATCTCGTCATCGCCGATCTGGATGCCGGATCGCAATGGGCACGCATTGATCTCGCCGCGCCGTTGGCGCTCGACGACATCGAACAGCTCTATCGTGAGCAGATCGTCGAATCGGAAGCCGTCACCTGGGACGAACGGACCAAATCCGTCCGTGCGTCGCGGCAACGCAGACTCGGCGCGCTCGTGGTGTCGGAGCAAGCTCTCCCAAAGCCCGATCCATCGTTGATGGCGGCAGCATTACTCGACGGCGTCCGTGAGGCAGGCTTGGCCACGCTGGCCTGGACGCCGGAGCTTCAGCAGTGGCGCACACGAGTGCAATTTCTCAGACGGATGGAGGGGCCGGACTCCGCTTGGCCCGATCTCTCGGATGAGACGTTGCTGCGGACACTCGATGAGTGGCTGGCTCCTTATTTGAATGGCATCACCACGCTCGAACGCGTCCAACGGCTCGATCTTGCTCAGCCATTATATGCGCTGTTGACATGGGAGCAGCAGCGTGACTTGGACCGTCTAGCTCCGACGCATCTCACCGTGCCGAGCGGATCGAAGATTCGAATCGAGTACGATACACCCGACCTTCCGGTCCTGGCAGTGCGGTTGCAAGAAATGTTCGGCTGCAAAGAGACGCCGCGTGTCGTTGACGGCAAGGTTGCCGTGATGCTGCACCTGTTGTCACCGGCCAAACGGCCGGTCCAAGTGACCAAAGATCTCGCGAGCTTTTGGGCCACTGCCTATCAGGAGGTTCGCAAAGAACTCCGCGGCCGCTATCCCAAACATCATTGGCCGGACAATCCGCTTGCTGCACTGCCGACTGCGAAAATAAGGAAGAGAACTAGTTGATCTGGTTGTTTTGTTTGTCCGGTTTGTCTGGTGGGATCGGCGCGGACTAGATAAACCAGATAAACAAAACAACCAGACCCACAGCTTCTTCCTCCTTCGTAGGATAGACGGAGCACCTCCGCACGTCATACGCTCCGGCTCATGCGCAGATTGTTCCCGCTTCTGCTTGGCACAGCGGTGATGGCCTTTCCAGTGATCGGACTGGCTGAGCTGGCGGATTTCCAACCGCCCCCTGCCACAGCACCGTTCGATGACGTCGATGACGCGACACTTCAAGCGGAAGTGACGAAACAGGCGCTCGCCTTTCTGGACACCTTGCACAAACATTGGGGAGAGGCTCCCGCCCGATTGAGAACTGCGGTCTCAGGCGATATTGAGCGAGATGAGCAAGGCAAGCTCATCTACTTGCGCAATATCCACGATCACGGAGTGTTGGAAGGATATGAGTTCCGGCAGGAATCGCTGGTCCGCGGTCAGTACATCGTGCTGCAGCGTCCGCTGTACGGACTGAATGAATTCATCGGCTACTACACGTCACTCAAACAGGCCTTGAGCGCGGTCTACGGCGAGCCCCAGCTGGATCGTGTCGTATGGGATAACGATTTGTATCAGCCGATTCCCGATTATTGGGGAGTGGCGGTGATGATCGGCCATCTCCATTATCACGCAACCTGGGAAACGGCCGAGGGAACCATCGCGCTCGAACTCACCGGAAATCGCCACAGCAAATTATTTCTCGAGTTTAAGAGCGTCCGCGAAGGCTCGGAAACATGAAAGCCCTAATCTGCGCAGAGTGTTCAAAACGGCTGTCCTTTTTTACCCGCCCAACCCCGAAGCGCCGAGACGCTTCGTTCCGCGGTTGGCCGCAGCAGGCGGAACTGAAGAGGTACATACCAAGCTTCACTTGATCCGCTCGCTTCGATCAAATGCGAGCGGATAGGTACTTTGCCTCCAGTGACTTTCGCTCGGTACGTCGAGGTTCTGAGCGACGCGAGAACAAAGCTTGGTGAAGGCGCGTTCTCACGCGTCAGGGTGGGTGCGTGAGAAGAGAGCCGTTTTCAACACTCTGCTAGGTGGGGATGTCCCGGACGCCGTCATACGACGTTTTCGATTGGTGAGTCATTTTCACGACGTCGCCGTCTTTCACGGTCGAATCCTCGCTCCCCACCTTCTTATTCACCGCCACCAGCACCTCGCGCTGCATCATAAACGGGACGAGCGCCCCCAATTGATCGGGATGCGCGTGAATCAGGTTTTTCACTGTCGTGGCCTGAGGTACTTCAATGTCGATCTCGTGCGCACCGACGGCATTCCGCAATGTCAATCCAAAGACCAGAACTTTAACCATTCTATTTGTACTCCTTGTCTCTTGTCGTTCGCGTCTCGCCGGCAGCTGAATCGTGAATCGTCATCTGTCACAATCGATCCATCACACTTTACGTGCTCCGTGCATGGCAGCGGAAACAATCTTGTCGCTTGGGATGCCGCGCCGGCACCGGCTTCACACCATCGGGTTGATGACAATGCGCACAATCTTTTTCATTCGTCACGGATAGGTGTTCGGCGCTCTTTGGAACCATCGGATTGCGGTCCTTCGGCGTGGGCAGCAGCGATACGGCCACGACCACAGCGACGGCACCTGCGATGAAGAGCCAATCGGCTTTGCGGAATCTCATCGGTTGACGCCATCGGCCGGTCGGTCCGCCGCGTCATAACTATCCCGCAAGACTTGCGCGACGTGCTTCACCTGGACGGCTTTCGGCAAACCGGTTTTCAATTGAATCATGCAGGCCGGACAGCTCGTCGCCACCACGTCGGCGCCGCTTTGCTCGACGGCACGCCGCTTCCGCTCCACAATCTGCTGCGACGTTTCGAAATCCTTGACCAGGTACGTCCCCGCCCCTCCGGCACAGCGATCGGCATCCGTCATCTCGACAAAATCGATACCGGGCAGGTTTGCGAGGATCGCGCGAGGCTCCTTCGTGACACCGGCCGCACGCAGATGGCAGGACGAATGATAGGTCACTTTGCTCGCTGTCCGTCCGGTACTCGCCATGGCTGGCTTCGCCGACGACCGCACCACGAACTCTGAAATGTGTGTCACCCGTTTGGCCAACACTTCGGCCGCGGGCTGTTCGGGATCACCGGCAAAGAGCTTCGGATAATCCTTCAACATCAAGGTGCAGGAGGCGCAACCGGTGACAACCGTATCATAGCCGGCAAACGATTGCAGATTGACCCGTGCGCCTTCTTTCGCCAATTCCCGATGGCCATAGGTTTCGATCGGCGTTCCGGAACAGCGTTGGGGTGGCAAATCCGGTTCGACCCCGTGCTTACGCAGCACCGCAATGACGGCATCTCCGACTCCGTCGTCAAAATAATTTCCCGCGCATCCATGAAAGTAGGCCACCTTCGATCGTGGACCCAGTTCAGGTGTGGGAACCAGGTCCGCGTAGCGATCGCGCAGGTGTCGCGTCGCCAGCTTCGGCATGGCAATCTGCGGTGAGAACCTGGCGCTTGCCGACAGGTGTCTGAGAATCGGACGGCTCACCAGATCCAAGACCCGTCGCATGAAGGGCCGGTCCCAGATCGGTTGTAACCTCGCTAACCACTTTAAGAATATTGCAAATCTCTCTGATTGTGCGTGAAATCGAAAAATTGCGCCTGCCAGGGCATTGGGATGCTCAGCACGCCGGTCAAGGATCAATTGGGACACGTCGACTCCAGCCGGGCAGGCCGTCCGGCACGACTTGCAGTTGAGACAGGCTTCGACCACCCGTTTGGAATTCAAGTAGCTGTAGTTCTTGTCCGTCACAATCTCAAACCAGCCTCGTGAACTCATATCCTCGGAGCGGAAGACGTCGTAGACCGGGCAGACCGCGTTGCACTTCGCGCAAGTGGCACAGGATTTGGACAGCCTCGTGTAGTCGATATGCTCCGTGAAGGGCCGGTCGCTGATCTTCACGCCCGGATTGAGCATTCCCGACGGATCAAAAGTCCGCTTCACCCGCACGAACAAGCCGTAGAGCGCCGGCCCGAACATCTTGGCGACATATTCGGCACGCACTCGGCCATCCCCATGCTCCCCGCAGATCGATCCGCCGAATCGATCGAGCACGGTCTGATGAATCTCATGGTAGCCAGTGACCATCTTTTGGAAATCCTGCTCGTCGTTCACGTCCAGCAAGGGCACGATGTGCGCGTTACCGTTACCGATATGTCCGAAGATCGCCACCGGCACGCGCTGGCCGCCGAAGAACTCCTCCAAATACCGGATCAACTCACTGATCCGTTCGGCGCGCACGACCACGTCATCCACAAAATTGATCGGCTTCTTGCGCGGATCGAATCGATACAGCGTCGGATAGAGAGCTTTGCGCGCCTTCCATAATTGATCGCGCTGCTCCTGGTCATACGCCACGACAATCTCGGAGGCGAGCGGATAGCGACGGCAGACGGCAGCCATCTGTTCAGCCTGTGCACGCAAATCGACCGTCAGGCCGCCCTCATCGAGTTCGATCAATAACGTCGCGGCTGCATCGGCAGGAATCCCGTGTTTCGACCGGCCGATGAGATCGAGCGTATTGGCATCCATGACCTCCAAGGCACTCGGAGCCAGTTCGAGCAATTTGGGCACCGCATCGCCGACATCCTCCAGGCGCTTGAAATGGATGAGTGCCGTCAACGTCGCGCGCGGTTTTTCGACCAGACGGATCGTGGCCTCACTGAATACGCCGAGAGTGCCCTCGCTGCCGACGAAGAGTTTCGGCAAGTCGAACCGGCCTCGTGCCAGCCCTTCAGCCAAGCCGAATAGATTGTAGCCGCAGCTGTTTTTGCTGACAGTCGGCCGTTTCTGTTCCAACAACGCCGCATGCTCTTGCACAAGTGATTGCGTTTCGCGCACCGAGGGATGCGTAGCGAGTACAGCAGACAGCCGCGGATCATCGACGGTATAGCTTCTGGCATCCAACCATTTCCCGGACGACAGGCAGATACGAAGCTCTTCGACATTGTCTTTCACCGCGCCATAGCGCAACGTGTGGGGACCGGCCGAATTGTTGGCCAACATCCCGCCCAATTTGCACATGTCCCCGCTCGACGGATCCGGACCGAACATGAGCCCCTGCCGGGCAAGCTGCTTATTGAGTTCCGCCAGAACAATTCCGGGTTGGACGCGAGCCCAGCGTTCTTCTTCATTGACTTCAAGAAGCCGGTGTAAGCGGGACACGTCGAGGATGATGCCGGAACCGATCGCGGAGCCGGTCAGGTTCGTCCCTGCAGCACGGGCTGTCAGCGGAACACCTCGATTCACGGCATAGGAGACAACCCCTTGAATATCGTCTTCGGATTCCACCAGCGCGACGGCTTGAGGTTCCATGCGATAGATGCTGGCATCAACGGCGTACGCTGTCTTGGTAGGCGCATCGTCTTTGACCTGGTCTTCCCGCAAGAGATGGCGCAGATCAGATGCGATGGCGGCAGATGTGTCGGGCATAATCAGCATGGCGCGGCATTCTAACAGGATGCAGAAAAAATCCGCCAGTTCGTATCAAGTTGTCGCCTCGATGACAAGCCGCTAAGATACGTGACCGATGACCGCCGCCAAACCGTTGATCTACCTCTCGCGACTGCTTCCCGATCCCGTCATGGCGGCTATTCGGGAACGCTTTACCCTCGTGCAAGATCCGATCGACGTCATGCCTTCCCGATCGGCCTTGCAGGACGGATTGTCGAACGCTGTCGCTGCGATCGTCACGCTGACGGACCGGATCGACGCCGAAATTATTGAAACGGCTCATGGACTCAAGATTCTGGCCAACTATGCAGTCGGCTACAACAACATCGATGTCGCTGCCGCAGAGCGGCGCGGCGTGATCGTCACCAACACGCCGGAGGTCCTCACGGATGCGACAGCCGATCTCACCTGGGCACTACTCCTGACCACGGCACGGCGGGTAATCGAAGGCGATCAACTCGTTCGCGGCGGCCAGTGGACCGGCTGGGCACCCACACAACTGCTGGGTGCGGCGGTAGCCGGAAAAACGCTGGGGATTATCGGGATGGGACGAATCGGCCAGGCCGTCGCGGATCGCGCGACAGGCTTTCGCATGAATGTGCTGTATTATTCGAGACGTCCTGTCGACAGCCAATCGCACCCTCGTGCATGGGAATGGCGATCGCTGCCGGCGCTGTTGGCCGAGTCCGATTTCGTGACCATTCACGTGCCGCTGACTGGTGAGACGCGCCACTTGATCGGCGTTCACCAATTAGCGCAGATGCGATCTACGGCGATCTTGATCAATACCGCAAGGGGCCCGATCGTCGACGAAGCGGCTCTCGCAGCCGCACTTCAAAGCGGAACGATCGCGGGAGCGGGGCTGGATGTCTTTGAGGATGAACCACAGTTACATCCCGGTTTGGCGCCGCTGAAGCAGGTCGTGCTCCTGCCGCATCTCGGTTCGGCAACCTTGGCGGCAAGAGTTGAGATGGGGATGATCTGTCTCAGGAACGTGGAGGCGGTGCTGAGTGGACAGACGGCGCCGAATCGAGTCGGCTGAAGCGGTTAATTCGCGTATCGAAAAGCTTTCGCAGCTGGGGAAGGTTTGGGAAGCGTGCGAATGGCCGCCAGGCGCTGCGGCACGTCGTGGAAGGTGGGAATCGCCTCGAACATCGTCGTGGCCAATTGCCACTGTTGCTGCTTCTCATAGAGCAAGCCCAGTTCATAGCGTATGGCCTGGGCCTTGGCCCCTTGGCAACGCGGATCCGTTAAGAGCCGCTCAAGCTGGGCGCTTGCCGAATCGAATTGTTCCTGCTCCTTCAAACAAACCGCCGTCATAAGGCAGGCATCCATGAACACCTCGGAGCCCTTCATGGCCAAGGCGAATTCTTCTTTCGCCTCGTCTAACAGCCCCATGTTCTTATACGCCACGCCGAGCGTATAGTGTGTCTCCGGATCAATGTCATCGACCGGTTGAGGTGGCGTGACCGGTGCAAACATCGGCGCCAGCTTCGCCACGATCGGACTGGCAGGAGCCAGTTCCTTCACCTTGTTGTAGAGACCGCGAATCTGTTCGGCATCGCCCCTGTTCGGACTGCTGGCGAGCAGTTCGAGCGCCCGCGCATATTGCAGCGCCGCACCGGCTCCGTCGCCTTTCTTCTCAAGTACCTGACCAAGAAACTCCCGAGCTTGCGCATAGTCCGGCTGCGAGGTCACGACCGTTCCAAGCCACTGCTCGGCCTGGGTCACCTGTCCCGATTCCATGTAGACCTGGAACTGCTCCGGGGTCGAAAGAGCGGCTTTCTCGGGTTCCGGTGAAGCATGCACCTCGCCGGATGTCTTCCGCTCTTCATCCGGCGCAGCGTTCTCAATTGAAAACGTCTCGGGCGCGCTCTCTGAAGATTTAGAATTGGCAAAATGCCGGTTCTGTATCGGCTTGATGGCAGTGGTGGTACTCCAGGCATCGTCAGGCGCCGCACCCTCAATCGAAAATCCTCCGATAGACGCGGGGGCCGGCGCAGCCGGTTGCTCTACCGGCGCTTCACCGCGCATCAACGCAGCCAGTTTTTTGACGGCGGGGCTGTCGGGAGCCAGCGACTGCACCTTTTCGAAAATCTCTTCGTGCAACGTCGGCATGCCCGGTTCCGGGTGTTTCAGGAGCACTTCGATGGCCTTTCCATAATGCTGGACGGCCGTGTCAATCTCCCCTTTTTCTTCGTGCAGCTCGCCGAGCAATTCCAAGAGCGGTACGGAATTGGGTTCGACGGCGAGAAATTCGCCGATGAGCGAATCAGCCTGCGGATAGTCCTGAGCCCGCAAGGCCGCTCCAGCTAAAAATCGGTACTCGCCAAGCGCCACCTGCAAGTGTCCCTGCTGCAAATGCAAACGTGCCAGCAATTGGCAGACCTGGGGATTGCCCGGCTCTTTTGTGAGCATTTGATTGAGGATCGCTTCGGCGCCCGCATATTGCTTGTCTTCAATGCGCCGGCTGGCTTCGGCCAGGAGATCAGTCGGTTCGCCGCCGCCTGGAGCAGCAGTTGCTCCGGGTTTTACCGTTCGCGTCGGCGTTCCGCCTGTCTTCTTGTAATGTTCGATGAACTGTTGAGCTTCGCTGTTGGCCGGATCGATTCGCAACACCGATTCATACGCCTCCTTGGCCTCGGCATAGCGCTGTTGCGCTGAGCGTTCGCGCCCCAACTGGAGATAGACTTTGGTGGCCTCGTCTTGCATGTTTTCCTGCAAGCAGAGTTCGGCCACCCGTTGTTGCGCATCGAGGTTGGAGGGATCCTGACTGACGATTTTTTTGTAGATGTCGAGCGCTTCTTTGGTCTTACGCTCCTTGAGAAAATGTTTCCCGAGGGTCAGATAATCCTGAACGGCACTGCTCAACAATCCCCGCTCGGCATTCAGGTCGCCGAGGTGCCGATACATGTCGTAGCGGGACGGGTCGAGCTTGAGCACTTTCTTGTACGTGGCAATCGCCTTGAGGGTCGCCCCCTCGGCACGGAAGGCATTGGCAGCCTGAATAAAAGAGGCGACCGCGTCGGCGGTGGCATTGCGCTTCAGCTGCAGGTCGCCGATCGAATTGTGAATACTTCCGTCGCCCGGCGATTCGGCCGACAGCTTCTTCCATTCGTTGATGGCGGCGTCGAACTGACCCTTTGAGGCAAAGAGCTGGGCGCTGTGCAGAACCTTACTGCGGTCGATGCCCAAGAGAAACCTCCAATAGTCAACAAACGCTAACAGTATCAATAGTTTTTGTCAACGAAATGACCCAATCGTTGTGCTCGAATCAGTGCAAAAACACGAAGGCCTGCCGTGAAAAATCGGCAGGCCTTCGCGTGAGACAGGTGGGAATGCGGAACGCGTCGCTACGACGCAGTGATCGACATCTTCATCACATTGGCAGCCTGGGGTCCCTTGGCGCCCTGGACGATATCGAATTCGACGTTTTCTCCCTCTTTCAGGGACTTGAATCCCTCCCCCTGAAGCGCGGAGTAATGCACGAACACATCCTCTCCGCTATCCAGTCGGATGAATCCAAACCCCTTACGATCATTGAACCACTTTACCGTGCCTTTCGTCTTCACAAAAACCCTCCTTTCCTCAACGGCCACGCACTCATACGTGACCGTGCCCGAACCCAGTTGAAACACACCGCAGATATAATGAAAGAAAAAGCGAGATTAGGATGACTGGGAAGGGATGGGCGGGCTCTTTGCAGAAAAAAAGACGTGCTCACGAGACCCATCTTGGTTACAAATCGCGCTGCATGTAACACAGGGCTTCAAATCTTGTCAAGGCCATCTTTGCCATGCCCCATGCGGCTGTCCCGTAGACAAGGCAGAAGCAGTCCCCTATAGTGTCGCGCTAACTGAGGAAACAGCAGCACATATGGTGCTTCGTAAGCTATTAGACCGCTATATCTTCTCTGAACTGCTTTCTCCGTTCGGCCTCAGCCTAGGCACCCTCTGTTTTGTCATGCTCACGAAGGAACTCCTTCGGCTGGTGGAACTCCTCGTATCGAAAGGTGTGGGGCTCTGGGCCGTCCTCAAAGTGTTTGCCCACCTCCTTCCGTCTTTTCTAGTATTAACCCTCCCCATCGCCGGCATCATCGCGTCGATCACCGCGTTCGGTCGACTCTCCTTGGACAAAGAACTCGTAGCGATGCGAGCAGCCGGACTCAGTCTGCTCCGGCTTACACGCCCGGTGTTGCTCTTCGCCCTCTTAGTGTTCGGGCTTACCCTCTGGTTGGCTCAATGGGGTCAGCCCTGGAGCTCGGTCAATCTTAAGAAAGTTGCGCTCAACCTTTTGCGAGATCAGCTCGCGCTGGCCCTGGACCGGGGATCGTTCAATGAACCGATCCCCAAAATGATGATCTATGTCTCGGACAAAGGAGCCGAGCCATCCGAAGGCGGCATCTTCATTTCAGACGAGCGAAATGCCGACGATCCACGCATCATCGTCGCGCGGCATTACCAGGTCCTCATCGACGCCTCGACCGAACAGGTGGCCTTGCGGCTGCAAGACGGTGTTATCCACAGCAAGCCGGACGAGGCCGATCAGTACCAATTGGCGTCGTTTTCCAGCTACGACCTGAAACTGTCGCTCAACCAAAGCGGGTATGCGTCCACGGAGGACCGTCCGACTTACGATCAGTTGGTGGCCCGATTGAATCAGTCCCAATGGCGCGATCCACAGGCGCTGCGGCGGCTAATGGAATATTACAAAGATCTGGCCTTTCCAACCGCCTCGCTGATTTTGTGCATTCTCGGTGTCCCGGTCGGCATTGTCTCGAAACGTTCAGGACGGATTGGCGGGTTCGCCGTCGGGGTCGTGGTCATCATTGTCTACTACGTTCTGAACGTGACTTGTGAATTTCTAGTGACGACAACCATGATCTCTCCATTCGCCGGAGCCTGGTTGCCGAATGGAATCGTCTTGTTGGTCACGCTGATTTGGTTCTACAGGATGAGCAAACAGTAACCATGCCCATTCTTTTCCGCTATCTGCTCCGCGAATATGCCAAGATCTTTTTCATGTGCTTTGCCGGGTTGATGACGATCTATCTCGTCATCGATTTCTTCGAAAAAGTGCGTCGCTTCCTGAGTTTTGACGCCAGCTGGCTGGATGTCCTTTCGTACTTTGCGCTCAAAGTCCCCGGCATTTCCTTTCAGATTGTCCCGCTCGCCGTTCTTATGGCTACCTTGCTCACGCTTGGACTGCTGTCGCGCAACAACGAAATTACCGCCTTACGCAGCTGTGGAGTCAGCCTGCCTTGGATCACTTCGCCTTTTTTGGCATTCGCCGTCATGGCGGCCTTGGTGTTGTTACTGTTCAGCTCGACGGTCATCCCCTTGGCGTCGAGCAAAGCCGAAGAAATTCGCGTCATTCAAATCGAGAAAAAACCGCCGTCTGCGGTCCTGAAGCCGCCGCAGCCCTGGGCCAGAGTCGACGCCGACACCTTACTTCACGTCACCAGCATCGCCATTGGCGGAGGCACCTTGGCCGGCGTGCAATTGTTCCATTTTGATCGAGCCTTTCGCCTGATCGACATGACGGAAGCCGAGGAAGCCCGCTATGCCGACCGAACTTGGACGTTACACAAGGGATTCCAACGACGATTCAATCGGGATGGCTCCGTGACACATGTCGACTTTGACCGGAAACCGATTGCCCTGGCGTTGATCCCCAGCGACTTCATGGGAGGGCTCGCCGGGGATTCTGAATCTATGACCTTTCAGGATATCCGAGAATACCGGAGTCGCCTCTATCAAGACGGGTCCCAATTCGCTCGGCTGCTGACCGATTACTATGGTCGCATCGCGTTTCCGTTCGTCACGATCATCATGGTGTTGGTCGGCATCGCCCTCAGCCTGCGCCGGAGCGGCGTCCGAGGCGGCAGCATGGCGATCGGCATTGGACAGGCGTTGATGGTTGGGTTTTTCTATTGGGCCACTCACTCCATCGCCATCGCATTCGGCCGCGGCGGTGCCCTTCCCCCCATGGTCGCCGGCTGGCTGACAAACGTGCTGTTTATGAGCTACGTCCTATACCTGATGTTGAAAGTGAGGTACTGACAGGTTGACTGCATTCCAGGCTTCCGGTAAGTAAAGACCAGGCGCTGAGAAAGGATCAAAGGGATGCAGACAGCGGTCGTCGTGACAGGACTGGGGGTCATCTCCCCGATCGGTATTGGGGTGAGTGAATTCTGGAAAGCTGCATTGGATGGGCGTTCCGGCATCTCCGCTATCACGAGCTTCGATCCGTTTCCCATGGACGGATACCGCTCGAAAGTCGCCGGTCAGATCCATGGATTCTCCCCCGCACGGTACATCGACAGCGTACAGGCCGAGCGCGTGGATCGTTACGCGCAGTTTGCCCTGGTCGCGACTAAAGACGCCTTGGCCGATTCCGGTCTCCAGATGGCCAAAGAGAATCCACACCGAGTCGGCGTCATCGTCGGCGCGGGCATGGGCGGCATGGTGATGGGCGAGCGGGAGATCACGCAGCTCTATCAGCAACAGCGTCCCCATCGCGTCCATCCGAATTTCATTCCGGTCATTACGTTGAACTCGGCGTCCGGCATCGTCGCCATGGCCTCCGGAGCCAAGGGGCCGAACTTCACGATCTCGACCGCCTGCTCCTCCAGTGCCCACGCGTTGGGACAGGCGATGCAGTGCATCAGGGATGGGCGCGCCGACGTCGTCATCACTGTCGGAGCCGATGCGAGCATTACGCCGCTGGTCTTTGCCGGATTCTGTTCACTCCGCGCCCTTTCAACGAAATACAACGACCGGCCAGAGCAGGCGTCGCGCCCTTTCGATCGGTTGCGGGACGGATTCGTCATGGGAGAAGGAGCGGGCGCGCTGATCCTGGAATCTGCGGCCCACGCGAAGAAACGCAAGGCGCGCATCTATGCGGAAGTCGCCGGCTATGCCGCCACCAGCGAGGCATACCATATGGTCATTCCGCGCGAAGATGGCGAAGAAGTCGCCACGACCATGCGCCTCGCCCTGGCGGATGCAGGCGCCACGCCGGCGCAGGTCGATTACATCAATGCCCATGCCACCTCGACGTCGATCGGAGACGCAGTCGAGGCGAAGGCTATTCGACAAGTATTCAAATCCCGCGCGGACAAGATCGCCGTAAGCGCCACCAAGTCCCTTGTCGGCCACACATTGGGAGCGGCTGGCGCCATCGGAGGCATCGCGTCCGTGCTGGCGATCCATACGGGACAGATTCATCCGACAGCCAACTATGACGAACCGGATCCCGCCTGTGATTTGCAGGGGATCAGCCGCTCCGTGCAGGAACGCAAAGTGAAAGCGGCGCTGCTCAATGCCTTCGGCTTCGGCAGTAACAATGCCGCAGTCGTGCTCAGGCGCTATTCGGCCTGAGGAAGAGCCATAGTATTCGACCCTAAAGGACATGGCAGGATGACCGACCGAGCGGTGCTCGAGAAAATTGTCCAGGCGCTGGCGGACTATCTGAAACGCGATGCCGGTTCGATTGAGCCGTCTTACCACCTGCGTGACGATTTGGGACTCGACTCAATGGCGGTGATCGAGCTGCTGTATAAGATTGAAGAGACCTTTAATCTCCAAATCCCGGATCAAGACCTGGTCGGTCTCACCACGGTAGGATCGGTGGCCCGCTACGTGGAACAACGTCTCGCTCCGCCCGAGCAGACGACGGCTCCGGCAGTCAAGAAACGTCTCGCCAAGGGCAAGAAGAAGAAATAACCGACTATGGGCTCACTATCCGCGTCGACCACGTTCACCCTCAAACAGATTCAACAATTAGTCGGCGGGACTCTTCACGGGGACGGCCACAGTCCTCTCTTCGCCATTGCCGGCTTGAACGAAGCGACTCCACAGGCATTAGCCTTTATCACCAACGACAAAGCCGCCAAAATTCCCGGCGGGATCAAGGCCGGTGCATTGCTCGTCCATCGCCACTTTCCAGAGATCGCCATTCCTCAAATCGTGGTCCCCAATCCCCTTCTTGCTTTTGCCCAGGTAGCTCAAAAGTTCTTCGTGCGCCCCACGGCTCCGCGAGGCATGGCTGCGGAGGTGACCAAGGGAACCGATGTGATCATCGGCGCCGATCCCTCGATCTGGCCTTTTGTCACATTGGGCGACCGTGTCAAGATTGGAGCGAGAGTCACGCTCTATCCCGGCGTCTTCGTCGGCGCCGACTCCACGATTGGGGACGACAGCGTGCTCTACCCGAATGTCGTGGTCCGAGAGGGCTGCTCGGTCGGCGCCAGGGTGGTTATTCACAGCGGGACCGTGATCGGGGCGGACGGGTTCGGATATGTCCAGCATCAAGGCCGGCATCACAAGATTCCCCAACTCGGAGGCGTCACGATCGAAGACGACGTGGAACTCGGCGCCAACGTCACGATCGACCGCGCGACGCTCGGTCAAACCCTCATCAAGCAAGGCACCAAAATCGACAACCTCACGCAAATCGCCCATAACGTGACGGTGGGCGAACATAGCATTATCGTTGCGCAGGTCGGCATCGCCGGCAGTACGACGATCGGCCGTCACGTCATGATCGGCGGACAAGCGGGCCTGGCCGATCACATTACTATTGGGGATCAAGTGATGATCGCGGCACGAGCGGGAGTGAATCGCAGTCTGGAAGCGAACCAGATCGTTTCCGGCGCGCCAGTGATGCCGCATGAGACCTGGATGAAAGCCCAAGCCGTCATCCCCCGTCTGCCAGAATTACGACAATTGGTCCGCAGTCTCGAACAACGGGTGGCGACATTAGAAACTCAACTGGCGCAAGCCAAGCAAAAAAAGACACACAAGAAATCCGGCCGGACATAAACGAGACCTATCGGTCGCAATCACTCAGTTGACCACGCCACGCCAGAAAAACAGTTTTCCCCAATAGAACCCGGCCCACGGCATCAGAATCGCCGGAAGGGCGTCCATCGACCCATAGGAGATTGCCCAAGCAGAACTGGCCAGCAGCAAGGCACTCCCCGTCACATAGGCAACCGGAACCAATTTACGGCCTGGATGCTCGATCGCAGGAATCGCCGGCGCCGCCTTCGCTTTTCGTTGTGTTCGCTGCACTGCGCTGCGCATCCGCGCTGCAAACACTGCGGGTACGGTCTCGAACAGATAGCGATGGTACCTGGTTTGGACCCAGCCACAGAGGCCGCCGATGAGCAACAGTCCGGAACTTGTCGTGAACGTGGTCCAGGTGTAGGTGCTCGACGCGATGAGTTGATACCCGAGTGTCCCGATTCCTCCGAGCATACAGATGAGCCCTAAGAGGCCGGAAGGAAGCAGAATATAGGTTCGAACGTAATGGCGCGCTTGAGTCTTGATATCTTCATCACGCCACCCCTTCACGAGCTTGGACACTGCCGTCTCCTGCGTACACTCTTGGCACGATCAGCTATGTGGAGGCAGCATAATAGCATTGTTGTTCTCGATGAGACATCGCTTAACTTGTGGAGTCCGCTCTTCACCCTGACGCCGATCCTTCGCTTGCGGAATCGGCATGTACACACAGCGGTTTCGTTGATGAGAATGCGATTCGTTCGAATCGGTATGGCATTTCATCGTCATCTCACTTCGTTGTCCATTCCACTGCAGAAAAATTGATGCATGAAAGAAAAACGTCATGCGGCACAAGCGCTCTCCATCCTGTATCCTCCAATCAATATGATGTTGCAGACGAAAATCATTTCTCGTCACGACGCATTGAAGCGCGCTGTCCACAAAAGATGTGCATCACATGTGGACAAACATGTGGATGGAGTCGCAATGACTTCATATGGTGCAATAGTTGGCGGGTTGCTCAACGAGTAGGCAGTCACATCCCTTATATTTCAAGAAGATGCCTTTTCAAAATCATTTCCGGAGCAGGCGCTTACACCCGTTAAAGAGCGGAGCACAACAACAAATAGAAGTAATGATTGGCGAGAACAGTGAACAATGTGCCAAATAAGGAGGCAGGCAACTGCAGAAGAACGTTGTTATAGCTCTTCACCGACGAGCGGAATGTCAGGGTTCATCGCTGTATCACATCGGCTAGGTGCTGGGGAGAATCTCCGAAATCGCCGCTCGTTCGACACGGCCAATACTGACCCACTGCTCTGCCATGGGAACCAAGGCCTGTATCCTGGTTTCGACCGTGGCCAACCGCTGAGGTAGCGTCGCAGCCTTTCGATAGGCCGCAACCATTAAGAATGATCGAAGTCCTTGGAGAAACATGGTGATCATACCCGCTTGCACCGACGCAGAGGCGTCATGCAGCGCCTCGACGTGCTGAATGACGGGATCGAGCTGGGAAGCTGTGACAAAATCCGTCGCACCGTCTTTTCGAAGATCGGCAAGTATGTGGCTTATTGCGGGGACCCGTTTGTTGACTTCTTCCACGAATCGCTCGTCCATTCGATCCAGGTCTTCCAAAATGCGCCGAATCTCATCGACAGTGATATCTCCCGGTTCTTGTTCGGCTCGATGAATCACGGCTTCCAACACGTCACGAGCCGGCTGCACCGATCGCGACCGCACATGCTGGAGATCGCGCAGGGCGTTGAGTAACAATGCGCCGGATGCAGCCGGCATCGTGGCGATGGGAGCACTGGCCGGCGCAATCGGCTCCGGAAGTAACACGGTCTTAGCCGTGTGATCCTTTGTCCCCGCTTCCGCGAATGGCACAAACGATTCTTCAGCGGCCTGAGCCCCCTCGGCGTGACGCACGGCGGCCGTGATCCGATCGAGTCCGGCACGCAGTGATACCAGCGCGGCGGCCATCACCCGCGGCTCCTGCCGCCCCACATCATGGACGATAGGCAACAGGCCTGTGGCCATATCTTCAATTGACGTAAGATGCACAGTCGCCGCGGATCGTGCGAGGTTGGTCAGTCCCTGTAGCATGATCCCGTACAGTTTGGGCCTGGTCGTCCCATTGGCTCCTTCACCGAGCCGCTTCAGCGCCGTATGGATTTGTGCCAGCCACTCATGCGCTTCAAGCGCAAAGAGCCCGATTACTTCCTTCTCGAAACTGGCATCGACCACATCCTGCGCGATCGAACGGCTGGAGGTCCACTGTTCCGCCTGCAGCTCACCATCGCTGGCTCCTTGCGGTATAGCCGTTGTCCTCGATTCGACCACACCCTGAATCGCAGAGGCCAAGGCGTCCAAACTTTCTAGCAACGAGGAGAATTGATCCGAGACCGTTGGTATAGCCTTCGACCGTCGATCCGCTGAAATCCCGGTCGGAAACGGCACCCGCGCACCGGCCGGAGATTCGATGGTTTCAATAATGGAGACAAGCGGCGACAGACTGAGATCCAGCTCACGGGTTTGCTGACTCGTCCCCTGAACCGCTCCTGCCTCGACTTCAACGATTGGCCGCAGCGGGAACTGCCTATTGATTCCGACCACCGTCCCCACTTCGCCGGTCGTCAATCGCACCAACGTTCCCAGCGGATAGGCGGACAGTTGCTCAACCAACGCTTTGACGATCTCACGAGGAAAGGCCAACCGCTCGACCACCAACAATTCTCTCACCGCTTCATGAGGGAAGAATCGGCGTCGATAGGGACGCGGGGTCACGAGCGCGTCAAATACATCCACGGCTCCGATGATCTGAGCCAACTCATGAATGTCGCGGCCTTTCAACCGGTTGGGATAGCCCTGCCCATTCCATCGTTCGTGGGCTTGGCGAACGACTAGGGCCAACCAATCCCATTCTTGACCCAGCTTGCGTACCAATTGATAACCCAGCTCCGGATGCTGCTCGATCAAGGTCCGCTCTTCTCGAGTGAGCCGGCCCGATTTCGTGACAACCGACTGGGGCACGGCAAACAATCCGATATCATGAACGAGTCCCGACAGCGACAGACGGCGAAGCTCCTGTCCGTGGTAGCCCAACCCGACGCCCACCTTCGTGGCGAGAATGCTCACGTTGATCAAGTTCGTAATGAGCGTGGATCCGCTGGGCCCGGCCAAGGCCTGCACGACCAACTGATCGTCGTGCCCCACCGAATCGGCAATTTCCGTCGCCAAGGCTGAGAGACCTTCCAGATCGATTCGATCTTGACGCTGGATCGCCGACGCAATGGATGTCAGATGTTCCTCAGCCCGACGGTACAGATCTGTGGTTCGTCGTTCTTCCATGTCTCGTGTTGGTCGCAAGGCCCGTTGTCTTCCCGATCCCCACTTCAGCATGCGATCGACGGCGGGGCATGTCAAGACAGAGCGGGAGATGTCGCCGCTACCGATGTGCCGGAAGCGCCTGGCCGATCGCCGCCCGTTCAGCCCGTCCCCGCTCCACCCATTGATGAATAAGCCCTCTGATGACGCCAAGACGGGCCGTGATCGCCTGCACTCGGGCAGCAGCGAGACGCACGCGACGCTCTGCGACCACCGAGAGAAGGCTTTGTAATCCGCCAAAAAACGTCATGGCCGGCGTCGCATTGACTTGCTGCGCTTCGGCCCTCAACTGTGTTACGTCCTGAAGCCAAGCTTCCAGTGAACCGCCCGAAAGAGTCGCAGCGTCCGCTAAGCTGGAGAGCTTGGCTGTCAAGGTTGGCATCTGAGTCTCGACCACCTGGACGAAAGCTTCTTCCGATTCCGACATCCGGTCCAAATATCCTTGAATGACATCGGCGCCCACCTGCTGTACACCGGCCTGCACTTGCCCTTCCATTTGATCGATCATGGTCTTGATGAGATTCCGTTCCGACGGTGCGACGGTACCCTGCTTCTGCTGGAGCAACCGCAGCGTTTCGAGAAATTCCCCCGGTGACAATCCGGGCGCGGCCTCGACCGCTTCAGCTTCCGCTTCAAAGGTCACGCCGGTCGCGTTCGACAAAGCCGTATGGATTTGCCCCAGCTGCTTGCAGAGGGAAAGAAAATCTTGAACGGAAAACGATTTTGTCGGATCTTTGATGGCCTCGATAAGCGGGAGCGCGGCAAAACTTGCCTGTTCCACGTCGGGGAGATTAATGGTCGCGGCAGATCCGCCCAGGTTGGTGACGCCCGCGGTCAGTGTACCGATTAATGCAGCATGGCGTTCCGGCGGTGGCCCTTGCTGCAGTTCGTCAAGCGCCACATGAATGTTCTGCAGCCATTCCTGGGCTTCTTGAACGAAGAGATCAACGAGTTCTTTTTGAAATTCATCTGATGTGTCGCCCGACATGAATCCAATCCCTCACCCTTGCGGACCTCGCCATCCGAGCGGTCACTCGAAGGCTCTACAGGGTATGTACAGGAGGAGAGCCGGGCCGGCGGAAGGATTCGATATCTCGCATGCCGCCGTCGCCCCTAAAATGACGAGCGCAGACGCTTAGGAGCGTTTGGACCCATTCCCCAGCTGGGACGCCAAGCCCGCAATCTCGCCCAGCTTCTTGGCCATCTCTTCAAATCGCTTGGTGGCTTGCTGCGCGGCTTGCTCCGTTTCCGAAACACGGCGGGCCAAGACGGCGTTGCGTTCCCGTTCCGTTTCCAGGAGCTCCTGAACCTCCTTCGCTTTGCTGCCGCCGCTCTCGGTTTCGGACAACCGCCGAGTCAGCTCTTCCACCCGCTGCTGTTCGCGCGCAAACTGTTGCGCCAATTCCTGCGAGCGGGCTACGGCCTTTTCCATCGCTGTCATCTGCTGAACGAGCTGCGTAGCGGCCTGCCGTTCGGCATTCAAGGCAGCCTCGAGTTCTTGCACACGGCCGACGGCCTTCTGCATCTCATTCATGCGTTGCGTTAGCTGTGCTGCCTGAGTGCGTTCTTTCAGCAATACTGCTTCCAGTTCCTGTGCACGAACCGCCAGGCTCTGGAGATCGGCTGCCTGCTTCTTGATCTGCGCAAACTGTTCTCGCTCTTGCTTCAGCAAATTCTCAAGCTCTTTCACGCGCTGTGTCATGGCTGCCAATTCCAAGGCGGCCTTCTTCGCCTGTGCAACCTGCTCAACCGACTGGCTCTCGAACTGCGCAATGCGTTGAGTCAATTGTGCAGATTGCAGACGCTCTCTTTGAAGTTCTTCTTCGACCTGTTTGAGCTTCACGGCGGCCTGGCGATAGACCTCCAACTGCTCGTCTCCGACGCGCATGACCTGTCCTGCATCCGCTTGCGGCACGGGCTGACTCGGCTGTTTGGTCGGCGCAGCCGTGGGCGGGCTTTGCTTCTTCGCAAGCAGTTCAAGTACGCGGTCCTTAAGAGACGTCCCTTGAAATGGCTTCTTCAAGACACCGTCCGCATGACATGATTCCGCTTGCTTCGTCACTTCGTCGTTCACGATTCCGGAGATAAGTAACACGGGCGTATTCGCCAGAGCCGCCTGCGCCCGCACAAACGCGCAGACTTCGTATCCGCTCTTATCCGGCATGATGACATCGGACACGATCAAGTCTGGAACCTCTTTCGCCAAGAACGCCAATGCTTCCTCGCCGTTAGCCGCCAATGCCACGCCCATTCCGGCCTCCATTAACAGCCGTTCGGCAACTTTGCGTACGGCGATGCTATCGTCTGCCACAAGCACTTTCGGCATGATGTGCGATCCCTTTCACTTCCTACTTACGAATGCATGCTGTCTTGCCGGCTATGGCCTAACCGCTGCAGCGCCACAATGTCGATGTCCTGTCCGTCGTCCGCGAAACTCCCGAGAGTTTCGAGATCCAAGTGTTTGCTCGGAACGATCTGGCCGACCTCGACGTTGTGAAGGGAAGGAATCACCGCATCAATACAAATCGCCATCGGGCCATCGACGTGGCGGGCCACCAAGCACAGCAACGTATCGCCTTCCGGCTCCCGATGGAGTCGCGTAGCCAAATCATAGACCGGCATGACATCTTTTTCGCGTGCGAGCATCGCCTCTACAAACGGCGTACGGCTGGGAACCGGCACCGTATCGATCCATGGAGCCACACCGCCGACATCTTCGGTCCTCGCCGCGAGCTTCATTCCCCCGATAGAAAACACCACGACGTTCCATGAACGCTTCGCAGTGACCGCCTGTTCTTGTTGACGCGCAGCTCGTAGCACTGTTCACCTCAAGATTGCGAAAGAACTTTGGCACCTGCAGCTACCACTTCCCCGAGTTCGCCCAAAATCCATTCAGGACTGAGAATCAGGACCAGTCGTTCCTGATAAAAAGTCGTCCCCGATATCCACACACGTTCGTCCCGACGGAACTGCGGCGGCAAAGGCCTGCATTCCGCCCGTTCGACCTCGATCATGCCGATGACTTCTTCGACGCAAACGACTCCGTGAGTCTGGCCGTTGGAATAGAGCACGACTCGCATGTCCGGATGCGAAAGATCAAGCGCGGTCACAAGCCGACCGGCCAAATCCACGTCATGGTAGGTAATACCGACAGCCGTGACTGTATGCCCGCTGCCCACTTCCTCACGGGTAAAGACGCCTCTGACTCCCGCGGACGGCAAGCCATAGAGGTTCTTGCCGAATCGCACGACCAGAAGGCTGGCCGTCTGCACGGTGGCAGTCGTCGCCTTGTGGTGCCCTCGCAAACTCATAAGAACATCGGTTCCGTTTCAGCTGAGTCGATGATGTATCTATCGATCAAGCAGCTACGCTTTTCGCGAAGCCGATTCTTGTCCGATCCAACGTTCGAGTTCTTGGATCAACGCCCGCTCTTCTACCGGCTTGGCGATATAGGAGCTGGCGCCGACGTTCAGAGCCATCTGGCGGTGTTTATCGCCGGCGCGCGTCGTCATGACGATGATCGGCGTCTGCTGGGTCTGCGGCCTGCTGCGCAACGCCTGAATGACTTCATATCCGTTCAACTTGGGCATTTCGAGGTCCGTCAAGATCAGCCGATAGTTCTTCGCCGAGGCTTTGCGGAGTCCTTCTTCGCCGTCCACCGCGGTATCCACTTCATAGCCCGCCGTTTCCAGCATGCGTCCCACGAACTTTCTGATACTCAATGAATCGTCGATCAACAGGATTTTCTGCTCGACCGCGGGCTGTGTCGGCGTGTCTTTGAACGGCATATCTGCATCGGTTCCAACGGTCTCGGTGGACGACTCCAGCGGCGCCACGATCTTTTCGCCACCGGATACCAAACGCGCAGGATCAAGGACAAGGACCACCCGGCCTTCCGGATCGATCGTCGCGCCGCCGAAACATGAACGTTCAAGAGACTTAAGCGATCCGATCGGCTTGATGACGATTTCTTGACGGCCGAGCAATTCGTCGACGGCGAGACCGATGGGACCGGCTCCCGTTCGTACGATCACAACCGGCTTTCCGACCTCAATCCCTCCGCTGCCGCCTCGATACATCAACTGTCGCAACGGCTGCACATCGATGGCTTCGTCTCCAATCTGCAGCAACGACCGTTCGCCCATCTGTTGAAGCGAACTTGCCGTGAGCATGGTCACCTCACGCACGCTCGGCAGCGGAATCCCATAACGTTCTTCGCCGGATCGGACCATCAAGGCCGTCGCGATCAACAGCGTCAGCGGGAGGTGCAGGGTGAACTTGGTCCCCACGCCACGCACCGATTCGACGTCGATGTGACCGTTCATGCTCTCGATCACTCGTTTGACCACGTCCATGCCGACGCCACGACCGGCTTGGTCACCGACTTGATCCGCGGTCGAAAAGCCCGGCATGAAAATGAACTTGATCGCCTCTGCTTCAGGCAGATTCTTCGCGACATCGGAACGCACCAGGCCGCGCTCGAGGGCCTTCGCTCGAATCTTGTCAATGTCCAAACCGGCTCCATCGTCTTCCACCTCGATCAACACGGCGTTGCCTCGATGAGACGCATGGAGATAGATCGTGCCTGCGGCCGGCTTGCCTTTGGATACGCGCAAGGCCGCCGGTTCGATTCCGTGATAGACGGCATTGCGGACCAGATGCACCAGCGGATCGACCAACCGTTCGACGACGCCGGTATCCACTTCTGTATGTTCACCGGATGTGACCAGTGTGACTTCTTTGCCCGTAGCCCGTGCCATCTCGCGAGTAGCCCGGCGGAACCTGGTAAAGGGCGTGCCGATCGGCACCATGCGCGCACGTGCAATTTCATCTCGCATGCCGAGCGTCAGTTGTTGCAGGTGGCTCATGTCTTCGTGCGACCTGCGAATCGACCCGCTCAGCTGTGTCATCGACTCGGAAATATCTGCCGTCACCTCGCTGATACGCCGAGCCAGAATATTGAAGTCGTCATACTTGTCGAATTCCAAGCCGCCGAAGTCGTGCAATCCTGTGAATGCAGCCGCCGCGGAGCCGGCCTTTGCCTGGTCCGTGGAGCTGCCTGTGGATGTCGGAAGTGTAAACGTGTGTTTTTCCTCGAAGGAACGCACCGAATCCGTCAGCCGCACTTTACAGGCCAACACCTGTTGCGACAGTTGTTCCAACACACGCAGGCGTTGCTCGAGTCGTCCACGGCCGATGACCAGCTCACCAACCAGGTTCAACAACCGCTCCAAGCGGTCACGGCTCACACGAATCACTTCGCGGTCTTCGCTGCCCGCATCTTTTGCCTTGGCCTGTTCTGGCTCCTGTTGATCTCTTGTTTCGGTGACAGGAGCTGTCGGCACAGATTGAACCGTCGCTGTCTTGGCGGCAGTTTCGCCCGCGGTGAGCTGCTCCAGTTGTTTCAAGCCCTTCATCGCCGCGGCAAAACGCTGGCGAACCGTTCCGGTCAAGGTCGGATCGCGGCGCATCAGCAACCGCACGACATCCACCGACCGCAGAAGCACGTCAGTGTGACCTGGCTGCACCTTCACCCGGCCTTCGCGTACCCCTCCCATGAAATCTTCCACGTAGTGAGTCATATCGCCGATCGACTGAAACCCGACCGTATAAGCCGAACCCTTGAGCGTATGGGCCGTTCGGAACAGTTGATTGATGAGTTCCGGGTTCTGCGGTTCTTTTTCAAGACGAAGTAATTGGGCTTCCAACGACTCCAAATATTCCTGAGCCTCCGGTGCGAAATAGGAGAGCACCTCAGGATCCAGCTTCGGCATGAGGTATTCATCCGTCAACTGCGTCGAAACTTCCGCTGAAGCGGCGGAAGCCTGACTCGTTTCAACCGGCGGCTCCAGCACCGCCGTCGACACCTGCAGCGCAGGCTTCTCTTGCGCGAGAGCGACAGTCACTGGTGGCGCGCCTACAGGCTGGCCGTTCTGAATCTGCTGTAACGTGTTGGTGACGTCCGGGACATCGTGTTGAAGTTGAGCGAGCTTGCTGTCGTCGCGGCGTATCAGGAGTCGAATCACACTCACCGCCTCGCCGATGGTGGCCAACAGTGCGGTCGAGACGGGAATCTGTCCGTCGCGCACCGCGATCATGCAGGCTTCGACGGGATGCGCGATATCTCCAATGACCTTAAATCCAATCGTATGGGCCGACCCCTTCAGCGTATGGGCGGTCCGATAGAGCGCTTGAATCGTTTCCGCGTCGCTGGGGCTCTCGCGCAGACGATTGGCCAACACCTCCAACGTTTGGAGATATTCATCGGCTTCCGGAGCGAAATAGGAAAGAACTTCCGCATCGATGGTGGGGACCAAATAGTCAGAGGGCAAGACATCCGATCCGCCTTCAGAAGAACCGACATTGGACGAAGCCGGCAAGAGAGCCGCCAACTCCCTTTTCCAATGGGCGCTCACAGAGAGATCTTCTTGGCCGCCCTGCTTGACGATCTCCAGCTGCGACTGAAACGCCTCCACCATGCCGCGCAATGCACCGACCGTCTTCGGCCAAAGAACCGGATCGATATCGGTGGACTGTTCCAGTGTGGTTTCGAGCAGTTCTCCCAACAAAGCGAGGCCGGCAAAGCCATAAATACCGGCTGCCCCGCGCACTTTATGCGCCCACACATATTGATTTTGGAGTTCTTGCGGGCTCGGCAATGCGTCGCCGGAAGGACTCACCGCTGACGAGAGGGCCGCCAGCGCTTCCGCAGCTTCCATGACGAAGATATCGAGAAGGCCCTGACGGTCCAGTTCGGAGCTCATCCCTATCCTTTCTCACCGGAGCGCCATGACGGCGCTCCGGGTATCAGGCCTTAGGCCAGCTTGAACTGCGCGACCGAGGCTGTCAGACCATCGGCGAGTTTGGCCATGTCTTCGACGGTCAACCGTGCGGCATCGGTAGCTTTTTGCGTCGCCACGGCACCGCCCGTGAAATCCTTAATGGAGCGACCTACCTGGTCTGTTGAAGCCGTCTGCGTCGCTGCGGAACTGGCGATGGTTTGCGCCAATTCAGCGGAGCGTTGCGCGATGCCTGAAATTTCGTTGAACACTTCGCCGGTACGCAGCGCGGAAGCTGATCCCGCTTCCACCGCCTGGGTTTCCTGTTCCATGGCGACCACCGCGTCCTGTGTTTCGGACTGAATGACTTTCACGAGGTCGGCAATTTCGCGCGTCGCTTGTGTCGAGCTTTCGGCCAGCTTTCTCACCTGGTCGGCGACCACGGCGAATCGGGCACCGGCTTCACCTGCGCCGGCCGCCTCGATGGCGGCGTTCAGCGCGAGGAGGTTGGTTTGATTGGCGATATCTCGAATCGTCGACACGATCTGCGAAATTTCCAATGACCGGTCGCCGAGGCCCTTGACCTGCTTTGACATACGTTGCACCGCGGCGCGGATGCTCTGCATGTCCTGCACGGTTTCTTGCACCGCGACACGACCGCGCTCAGTCGCTTGCAACACTTGCTTGGCGGATTCCGAAGAAGCGCCGGCGGTTTCTGCGACCTGACGCATCTGAGAGGCCAACTGTTCGACCGCGCTCAGCGTCTTGACCGACTCGTCAGCCTGATGCTTCGCAGTTCCGGCCATCTGACCGGCGCTGTCCCGCAGCGTACCGGCCGACTTATTGACGCGTTCTGCAGCCTCACGGACTTGTTTGAGCAATTGGCCGAACCGAGCGATCATGAGGTTGAAACCGTCCGCCAGGTTGCCGAACATGTCTGCGGTCACCTCGCCACGCTTGGTCAAATCTCCCTTACCGACGTCCGACACCAGCACGAGGAAGTTCATCAAACGCTTTTGCATCTCGTCGCGTTCACCCTCCGACGTCACCAGGGCCGTGATGCGGTCCAACATGGTGTTGAACGACAAGGCCATCTGTCCCAGCTCGTCTTTGGACGCGATTTTTGCTCGCGCTTGATAATTGCCGCTCGCCGCTTGCTGCGCAACGCTGGCGACCAGTCCAATACCCAACGAGAGTTTGTGAGCCACCCAGTATCCGAGCGCCAACCCTAAAAACACCGCCACGACACCGCCGACGACCAGAATGAGGGTCGCATTCCAGGCCATTGTCCTGGATTCATCAGAAAGGTCCTTGGCGATTTCGGACATCGTTTTAATCTGTTCTGCGTGGCGCTCCGTCACCTTCTCGAAGGCGGGAGCCAAACTCACGGTGATCGCGAGAGCACCCAGTTCCCGCATGTCAAGAGCCTGAGCCGACGTCAGGGCCTTATTTTCGAAGCTTTCTTTGATGGTATTCACCGCGGCTTCGCCCTCATTAAAAAATGACTTGAGGGCGGCCTTCAATTCGACGAGGTCCTTGGCCTCATCCCGGCCACTGCTCGACGTACGCAACCTCGTCGATTCATATTTCCCGATCAGTCGTTCCACTTCGGCACGATAGGGAGCAATGTCCTTCAACTCAATTTCGAAGTCCGATGCACGCGGCGTTCTGGACACGTCGATCAAGGATTCGTGATACCGGTTGAGGTTGAACAGGACCGAGTTGAACTCGGTCAACGGCACCATATAGTCGGCGTACACCGTTTCCGCCTGTGTAGATAGGCGGCCGTTGGTCACGATGCCCACTCCGGCCATGGCGGCGATGATGACGCCGACCAAGCCGAAGACGGTTAACAGCTTGGCCTGTGTTTTTAAGTTTTCGAACCATTGAAAAAAGTTAAACCTCAGCATGGGAACCTCCTCTTTCTCCTAGCGATACGATCGATCCACGAACCCCAAGCCCTGCATGCACGATCTCCTAATTATCTGTGCCCTCGAAATGGGAAAGGACCACCGACGTTTCCAGAACACCTCGGAGCCGGTCCTCCAACTTCACGACTGTCGACACAAAGGGATTCCCTCCATCACCTGTGCCGATCGGAGCCGGCAAGAATTGGTCTTTCGACAGGGTGCGAATTTCTGGAACCGTATCCACCAAGACACCAACCTGCCAGTTGCCGTGCTTTACCACGACGGCATACTTGAGGGCAGTCTCGGCGGCGAGGCCGATCATTTGCCGCAAATCGAGCAACGGCACTACGGATCCTCGCAGGTTCGTGACGCCAACCAAACCGGACGGCATGCGGGGCACCGGAGTAATGGATTCCACGACGAACACTTCCCGCACGTTCTGCAGATCGATCGTAAAGAGCTCTCCTCCCAATGAGACAATCGCGGCACGCACCGTCGATGTGCCCACTGTCTGAGCCGCACCATCCCCTCCAGATGGGGCAATGGAACCAACAGTGCTTGGCGCAACCGATGTCGAGCTCTGCGCAGCAGACATGGCGGTTATCCCAATACCCGCTTGACGACCGCGAGCAGTTCCTCGCCCTTGAAGGGCTTCACGACATGGGCGTTGGCGCCTTGCTGCTGGCCCCAGAATTTATCGCTTTCGTTGCCCTTGGAGGTGCAGAGAATGATGGGAATGTTCTTCGTCCGATCGTCGTTCTTAAGGTCGCGGCATGCCTGGAAGCCGTTACGGCCGGGCATGACCACGTCCATGACGATCAAATCAGGTTTCTCGCTGACGATCTTATCCTCCAGCTTTTCCGTGTTCGGGAAGGACACCACCGTATGGTTTGCCCCTTTCAAGACTCCCTCGATCACCTGCAGTTCGGCATAGGAATCGTCGACCACAACAATCTTGCTCATCGCTGCTTCTCCTTGGTTCTGGGTTATAGGTAACTCTCAAGCCGGCTCAGCATTGCTTGATTGCCTCGTCTTACTTCAGCGGAAGGACCACGCTGATGGCCCCTGCCAGGTCTCCTTCTTTCCAGCCTTCCTTGTGACCGCCCGTGATGTCCTTCCCGCCCTTCGGCGTGCCGTGACAAGACAAGCAGGAGGCGGCGGCATATTCAGGGTCCATCATACGAAGGACCGGCTTGCCGTCGAGCATTGTATTGCGCACATAGGTCTGGCCCTTGGGATGCCGAGGATCGTTGAACATCCGAAGCACCTCGGCTTCGAAATCGTCCGGGCGATTGTTGATGTTGCGGTAATCGATTCCGGTGAGTTTCAATCTCACGCCCGTTTTCTTGTAGAAATTTTCTCCGGTCTTTCTGGCAAACACCGCCGGGATGAATCCCTTAAAGCCGATGCCGGGCCGGTTGATCACCGGCTGCGCCTCGTCGACCACGTCTTTCTCGGCCTGCACCAGCGCGAGATACAGACCAGCCTGTGGAACGGCATTTGGGATTCGGAGATCGATATTGGTCTTTTTCTTGAATCGCTCAATGACCTGTCCGGCCACATAGTCGCCGGTAAAGCCCTTGCTGGTCTTCGCCGGATCATTGATGTTCCCCATTTGTTCGGACAGGACCCCACGGCCGATCTTCACCAGGTCGATCAAGTGCTCCGCTACTTCGGCTTCGTTAGCCGCAAGCGCCGTGCTCGCGGTGAACATCAGAGCCACCGCCGCTACTCCGCCCGCCATCCGCCAGTTGAACCATGTCGCGTCCATACCTTCCTCCTTATTGATGCCACTTGATCGGATTCTTAGTTCCTTTTCTCACTCTTCGTTCTTATCGCCTAGCAATTACCGTTTTTCTGCAATGGGTTCGGTCATGCCCACGACGGCAATCGCGTGCGGACACGTCGATGCATTCGGCCACCTCTGCAAAGGTTGTGCTTATTCGCATTCGATGTAGACTACGTGAATACCGAACATAAAACACTTGGCCTTTCAGAGATTTATGTATTCTCCGCCGGAATATCATTCGCACTCGTCCGACACAGGATTGTTCAGGTTGCGACAAAATGATGCCGTTTGGGCAAAAATTGGCCACTCTACACTTCGAGTGATTATGTTCGTGATATCCACGGAGCATTGATCGATTGATTCGCCGTTCTCCACATCGCGTCTTTCTCATTGACTGCATGTCGATAAGAAGTGTAGCAGGCGAACCGAAACCGGCATTCCTCGTTTGTATGGGAAATGCAAAATTTTCATCCCTGGCGACACGAAGCCTGTCACTTCACCACACCAATTCGTGTGATCGCGCTCTCCCGTTAAATGGTGACGCACTCGTCCTCTGGATATCGTTGGGACCGATGCTTGACAGCCTGTAATAAACGCTAAGCGGTTGACGATTCAGCCTTTTCAACGACATTTACGTGCCGCTGCCAAGACACCCTAGGCGCGACTACTCTTTCGTCGGAGTTGTATGCGCAAATCCCAGCCGAAGGACTTGGACAGATTGTTATCCAGACCTCTGAGGAACGCCGGTGCGGATCGAAGAACAAGCGTTGAGGGAAGGAAGACTTCTCAAACCCCCGCTGATCGATTACGAAAGGTTTAAGCTACAAGCGGTGGGACCAGTCTGTCGAGAACCGTGGTAGGACTCAATGGTTGCATTCGGTGAGGGCACATGGCGCCGTCTTTTCAAGTGAGCTCAGATGCTTTTTGCGTTGCGATGACGTTTCTCCTTCTTCGACGATCGATCTATTTCTGCTTCTCGCTTCCAGTACACTTCAGTTCTTCCCTGTTCTTTGGCCACCCACCGCGCCAGGACAAACAACGTATCACTTAAGCGGTTCAAAAACACTACGATCGAGGCCATAACCGGTTCTTTTCGCATTAAGCTGACGCATCGACGTTCAGCCCTTCGGCATATCGTTCGAGCCATGTGGAGCTGGCTGCCGATCGTTCCACCACCAGGAAGAATGAACTCCTTAAGCGGCGCGAGTTCGAGCTGGCACCTGTCAATTAACCGTTCCAGCCTTGCCGTATCAGCCGAAGTGATCTGCGGCATATTACTGAAGGATTGACCGGGAGCCGTCGCCAACAATCCGCCGATGTCGAACAGTTTATTCTGTACCCAGCGGAGTTCGTCTTGCAGGGAATCGCGCGCGGAAGTCTCCTCACGCATCGCGTACACCGAGCCGATCGTCGCATTGAGTTCATCGACGCTCCCATACGCTTCCACTCGAAGACTGTCCTTCCAGACGAGCTGACCGCCGGCCAAACGTGTTTTTCCTTTGTCCCCGGTTTTCGTATAGACCTTCGTGATACGCATGCTCACCTCTCGTAACTGTTATAACCCCTCGAATCGATAACTCAGGCCGCCATAAATGGCAATACCTGGCGCCGGAACCACAAATCGCTCGACGTTCCCTCCTCCGGTCAGATTGTTTGCAGCTATAATCCCCTGGGTTGAATAGCGCTGATCGAGCATATTATTCAGCATTACGAACCCCCCCAGTCGTCCACCAGGAACCGGCCGCTCATAGGCCACACGACTGTTCAACACGAAATAGCCCGGCAATCGTGGCTGAACGTTTTGTTCGTCGTTCGTAAAGAACTGTGTGCTCACATAGAGCCCTGTCAGTGAGATGGTCAAGCCCTCGATGGGATGATAGTTTCCCGTGACGCCAAGCCTGTGCTTCGGCACCAACGGAAAGCTGCTCCCCTTCTGTACCTGTTCAACATACGGCGAGAACCCACCCGGCCCGAAGAAGAAGGGGTTTAACGTGAGATCGCTCTCGATGGTAGCCTGCGTATACGTATAATTAACCGTCGCATCGACATAGTGGTTGTATCGCGCCTTCAGCGTCGTTTCGATTCCTTGACGCCGCGATCGATCGATGTTCTGATTAGTCGCAAAGGTCGATTGACCGCAGGTGAACGGATCCCCGCAGACGATCAAGATTTCGTTCCTGACATCCGCACGATACAGTGCAATGGTCGCTTCGCCCCAGGTGCCCAATGCCGACTTCACTCCCACTTCATAGTTTCTACTGTGAACAGGCTTGAGATTCGGATTGGACCCGAACGATCCCAACGCGAATAATTCATTGAACGTCGGGGTACGAAATGCTTCGCCGTAGCTGAAATACAGGCTCGTGCGGGGCGTGATTAAATAAGTCAAACCCACGCGAGGCGTGGCCCGGCTAAACCGCTTATCTCCGCTGTTGCTCACATTATTATTGTCGACAAAGCCGATCTGATCGTGGTCATATCTGATACCTGCGGTGAGAACGAACGTCGACGCAATATTGAGCGTGTCTTGGACGTATGCGCCCAAGACATCCTCGTCCGTTGAACCAACACCGGATGAAGTAAACGTGCCCACCTGCGACAGCCGGCCATTTCCAAAATTGTTACGCGTAAACTCCGATCCAATCACGAGCATGTTGCGGTAGCCAAAGAATCCAGCATCCTGAGTCAATTGGGCTGTCCCACCCTTTGATTCGGTGAGTATCTGGTTAGTCGCTTGCGGAAGATCACCGCCTGGAAAGAACGGCTGACTGACCGTAAATTGATCTTGGTTGAGGTGTCGGTAGAACCCGTTCACATTGAGAGCAAATCCCAGAGGCAATGCCTGCCTTCCGGTGAAACGAACGACATTCATTTCACTCGCGAAGTAGTCACCAGGAGTAAAGTTGCTCTTTGGATTAATTTCTGCCTGACTGATCGGCAAAGATCCCGCCTGTTGCAAGCGGTCCTTCACGTAGGTGTATGAAACTGTAAGATCGGTATCGGAAGTCGGGCGATAGCCCAGTTTCCCGAAGAACCGAGAGATGCGAGCAGCAGATTCATCCCGATATCCGCTTTCAGTTTCTCGTGCAAAATTTGTGTAATAGTCAAATTTCCCGATTGGACCGCTTGCGTTTATGGTATATCGCTCACGATGGAAGCTGCCGAAGAGCGTTTCGCCTGTCGCCTGATGCTTATCGGACCCCCTCTTCGTAATGATGTTGATCGCCCCACCCATTGCGTTCTTGCCGTAGATGGCAGATGCGCCGGGAATGATCTCAATTCTCTCTATAGTATCGAAGGGAATAAGATCAAAGTTCACGGTGTTGAAATCGGGCTCGTTCATGCGCATGCCGTCGACGAACACAGTGGTGGCGGGAACAGGCTGGCCGTTATATCCCCTTAAATCGATGGTTTGCTGAAATGCATTGCCGACCTGGTCGTACATGACGATCCCGGTCGCCCATTGGATGGCCTCTTGAACGGTCTTCGCACCGGTTTTGCGAATGTCTTCGGCGGTGATCACTGTGACTTTAGCCGGCAGCGTTCTCGCGTCGACGGGAGCATCGGGCAGTCGCGTGCTGGAGACAACCACTTCCGGCGTCTCGAGCTCGTCCTCTGACTGGGCATAGGCAGTGGCGACGATGAGACTGGGCAATAAAAAAGCGGAGAGCAGCGGACGGGATATATGCATGGAGACCTCCCTTTGATTCGAAGGGTTCAGGCGAACTGCCCGTTAGCTGGGTCTCCTGACTTACGGATCGTCGCGAGCCTGCGCCTTCCCGTCTTGAACGTGAATCGTGAACCGTCGTTTGCTACTCGCAACAATCGATCTTTGCGCGTAACGTCTTACGATTCACGCTCAGCGTCTGCAACGACAGTGGCTGTTCTGCAGGCTCACTCCCCGCTTACAGTGGCGGCACCGTGATGGACTTGCACCATCTTCCCCGTCACTAACGGTGTGTTGACTCGAACATCCTCTCTCCTGGTGAAACCGTACCCCCTAGTCCAGTGGGCGGCTCGGGTACAAAACCATTCCCACCCCTATAGCACTCAGCATGACCTCATGGGACTCTCGCGCGGCAAACTCACGCGCGGGAGTCCAGTCTCAGGATGTGCATCGATAAGAACGTGGCAACCATATACCTCTTTCAAGTTCGGTTGAGTGATGACGTCGTGGGGGGAACCGAGATACATCAGGCACCCCTCCTTCATGATCAGAACACGGTCGCAGTACTGACTCGCAAGATTGATATCGTGTGAGACGAGTAACACCGTCATACCGTGTTGGGCATGCACTCGCTTCAGAATTCGGCATAAGTCGAGTTGATGCTGTAGATCCAGATGTGCGGTCGGTTCATCGAGGAGAAGCACGCCGGGTTCCTGTGCCAGCGCACGCGCCAGCAACACTCTTTGCCGCTCTCCAGCCGACAGGGTGCCCATTTCACGGTCGGCAAGATGTGTCACATCCGCTTGCTCCATGGCCTGTTGAACGACGAGGTGGTCGCTCCGCTGCTCCCATCCCAACAGACTCCATTTGCCGCGCTGGCGATAGGGAAACCGCCCCATGAGCACCATATCGAGCGCGGTAAATGCAAAATCGGACGAAAGGTCTTGCGGCATGTAGGCCACCTGTCGAGCGATTGCGTCTCGCGACAATGCATCCAGCCGAGCCCGAAACAGGCGGACCGTACCCTCTTGAGGTTCAGCCAGTTTCGCCAACACTTTCAGCAACGAACTTTTTCCAGATCCATTCGGCCCAATAACGCCGAAAATTTCTCCCTGCCGCACGGAAAAATTCATGTCCTTGACGACCCAGAACCCTCGTTCATTTGGCGCGTGACGGCGTTTTTCACCATACCGAAACGAGAGCTGTTCGACTTCATAGGTCAGCTTCCCGCCGGATTGATCATATCGTGGCATCGATACACTCATACGACAAACCGGTATTGCCGCGTCATGAGAAGGTAGATAAAGAATGGTCCACCGATAAGCGCCGTGATTACGCCGACCGGAATCTCATCTGGCGCCACGACGGTACGCGCAAGGGTATCGGCAATCATCAACAATATGCCGCCCCCAAGCGCCGAAATCGGCAAAAGCAACCGATGATCGGCCCCGCACAGCATTCGAACAAGATGCGGGACCACCATGCCCACGAAACCGATCATTCCGCTAACCGACACTACTGCGCCGGTTAACAGGGCTGACACGAAAAATACAGTTCGTTGCACCCGCACGATCTCCACTCCAAGAGACGCCGCCGCATCTTCTCCCACCGCTAGGAGATTCAACTGCTGGCTCTGCCGCAGGAGGAGCACCATCGCTCCTACCATACAGAACCCCATACCCACCAATGCGGTAAGGCTGGGAGCACCCAATGTTCCCATCAACCACAGAACCACCCGATAGAGCGAAGCCGGATTCAGAATCGAATTGGCAAACATCATCAACGCAGAGCAGACGGCATTCACGATGACGCCGGCCAGCAAAAGCGTTTGCACCGGCAACCGCCCTTGCGAAGCGGCAATGCCATAGACAATCAGGATCGTCAACGCGGCGCCGACGAAAGCGGAGAGCGGCACCCCAATTCCTCCTGCTAATGACCCGAGCCCGAACGCCAATCCCATGGTGGCACCCAACGCCGCTCCACTCGATACCCCCAGCACATAAGGATCCGCCAGAGGGTTCCTCACCAAAGCCTGAAGGGCAGCTCCCGTCATCGCCAACGATGCGCCGATGAATAGCCCCATCATGATCCGTGGAAAGCGAATCTCCCATACAATGACACGCGCAACACTGTCATCCATACCTGCCGTAGAAAAGAGAGCCGACCACAATTCAGGGAACGTCAATTTCTGTGCACCGATCATCAAACAGCCGATAGCGACGCCACAAGTCAACAGAAGCATGATCCCAACGATAGACCACCAACGGCGAACCCGCACACGTTCCCATGCCCTTACCGTTTCACCTTGAGCAGCAGGGATCGCGGTGTCAGAGGAATCTGTGGCAGTCGCTTCCGTTGAAGTGTGGGGAAAAATCATGGGGACTTTCGTTGGGAGTCGTCTGTGTAGGCCTCAGGATGGATCGCCTGCGTAAGCAGCTCGAGGCCATCAACCAGCCGTGGTCCAGGCCGATCGAGCAGCGCACTTGGAACCGACACAAACCGACCTTCTTTAACCGCGGAAAGATTCGACCACCGGCGCCATTGTCGCTGCTCTTCGACCGGAATACCTTCCGAAGTGCCGACCGGGAAAATGAGAATTTCAGGATCGCGTGCCAGCACCTCTTCCAATGCCAACCGCGGGTAGGCGGAAGATGCCTCTCCGGCGATGTTCGCCCCTCCCGCCATTTCGATCAATTGATGAATGAAACTTCCAGGCCCCGCCGTTTGGAGAGGATCAGAATTCAGGACATAGAGCACGCGCGGTCGGGTCAGCGACTGTATCCGTGCCTTGACCACATTCAACCGCGTCCGCATTGCGCCGACCAGTTCATCTCCGGCTTTCCCTTGTTCAAACATGCGTGCAATGGTCTGGATCTGACTTAGCACATCCTCCAATTGCGCGGCTTTCAACACGAAAACCGGAACCTTGACGCGATCCAAACTTTCGAGAAGGTCCGGTTGAATAAAGTCTTGCGGCACCAACACCAGATCGGGCTTCAGCACGAGAATGTGTTCCACGCTTGGATGTATTCCACCCAAATGTGTCTTCCGTCGTGCTTCAGGGGGGTAATCACAATAGGGAGTCACCGCCACCAGCCTCTCTTCGAGACCGAGCGCATAGAGAGTCTCAGTCACACTCGGCGCCATCGACACCACTCGGACAGGCGCCTTCGCCAAGAAGAGCGTTCTCCCTAAAGCATCGATAAACGTTCGCGGCGTAATATTCGCCATGAACGGCATGCCGGTGAGAATGCCTTGTTGCCGTCGTTTCATGACTGAGCCTTCAGTTCCATCGGCATATGCAATTCCGCCACAGAGCAACAAGACTCCCAAGCTAAGCCCACCAATCAAGCAGGTACATACGGCTCGCTCAAACAGATTGTCCCGCAAGGCCGCAGTGAGGGAGCAGCTAAGGCGTACACTTTTTCTACCCGCCCACCCATCGCCTGTCGAAACAGGCGTTTTCCCAGGTCGTACACCACAAGCTGGTCGCGAAGCGAGAACGCAGCGGGAAATCTGTTTCCGCGAGCTTAAAATAAAAAATCCCCAAGGCCTACGAGAGACCCTGAGGATTGCACCCGCTTCTTCATCCTCGCCTGTTCCCCAGCCCTCGAGGGAACGATGGTCAATTCTCCGGGCAGGTCTTCTGGCTCATGGTTCTTCCTACTCCCCGTGCCTTCCCATCCATTGAATCGGACAGTGGCGTTAGCGGGTTTCGTCCCCATTCACAGCGGCGGGACCGCGAGGGAGTCGCACCCTCTTCCCTTACCCGAAAATTATAATGTGGGCGGCACTCTAGGAGACAGGAGCAATTTTTGTCAAGTTCATTAATGTGCGAGGGCCATTGTCCTACAACATTCGACTAGGCCGACTCCGGACAACTCACTGAAACAGCGTGACTTTTTCCAGCTCATTACGGCATAGGGCTTGCTCAATCCTATTATGGATGGAAATTCAGCTCATCATGACCTGAGCCTGCCCCCCGTATGGATCTATGAAACACCTGACAATTGTCGCGATCGTGCTCTGGTTTTTATTCCAACTCGGAAGAATGCTCTGGTCCTCCAACGACCAGGGTCTGGACGAAGCGTTTTCGAAATTTCTTGATGTACCCCAGCGGTCCGTTGCGAATCCATATCACAACGGCTACTTCTATCTATTGGGACTGACAGCCGCGGCGCCGCTCGATCCGGCAAGAATCGGCTACGAGATTTGGGTGGAAGAATCGAAAGAAGCGCGGCGCAGCGAACCAGATGAGAGCAGAGCGAGCCAATCGGATCTCGTCGATACTCTGTCACCCGAGCCGGTGAGACCGGAATGGGAAGCAGATGACCCGCTGAACGAGTTTCGGAAGAAAGATGACTCTCCGCTCCGCGCGGTCACAAGCAAACACCAGATCCTTCTGACACGTTATGAGCATTGGCTGGGTATGCCCTTCGACGATTGGGGGTTCGGTCGCCGGATCCTTCCTCTCGGCAAAGACATCCTGACCATCCATCGACTCTATGTCGCCGAAGGTTTTTCCTTGAGCACCATGCAGGGACTTGAACGGCTCCGAAAGGAACTTCAGCTGTGGCGCACGGTACTTCGGGAAGCCAAAACCATTGGCACGAAGGTGTTGGCACAGGTTGTCATCACTGACGACCTCCAATTGCTGTCACGGATCTTGGCCAAGCCCACCGTGGACAAAGCTTTTATGACAATGGGATTGCAGCTCACACTGCCGCTCTCCGAATCAGAATACTCTCTGCGCTGGCCGATCAGAAACCAGATCGCCCTTGCGGTCAAAGATGGCCGAGCCGGAGGAATGCGGAGCCATATTCAGATGGACCGGCGAACCCCGGGCGAGGAATGGCTGTTACAGGCGGCCAACCTTCCAGCCCACGCATTCGACAGCATCGAGCATCCATCCGCTCGCTCAACCCTGAGCGTTATTCTTCCATCGGGACAGGCTGCAAAAACGTACGCCGCCTATTACGATGTCGTGATCAAGGCTTCGGAGAACAAAGCGAAGAGTTTGCCGCGAATGCAGGACGTAATTGGGACCATCCAACGAGGCCTGATCGAGAGCGTCGTGAATCCTCATCCAATTGAACCGGATTGGGGAATCTTCCACCATCAACTGGTCGAAACCGATACGCGGCTCCGCCTCGCCTCGCTACAAATTCAGCTCCGACGCCCAAGCGCGCAAATGGCCGTGCCGACCAGGCTCGCAGAAGTGGGCTCGCAATACTTCGATCCCTTCACAGGGCTGCCGATGTTATGGAGTCCCACACAACAGAAACTCTATAGCGTGGGCAAAGACCGGCTCGATGACGGAGGCGATCCTACATTCGACATCAGCGTACCGACGATCATCGCACAGACACAATTGAAGCCCGAGCCTCAAGCTTCAACGACAGCCCGTGCTGCGCGCCGCTAGAATTACCCGCCTCGTACCTTACGACTCTTTCAGAATTGATATCGAAACTTGAGCGTGAGGATCGCGCTTGTCAGTAGAAGGGTCACGGCGTTCGTCAGGATAATAGGCCACGCGCCGAGTACAATGCCATAACACAGCCAGAGGCCTACCCCTGATGTGAAGATCGCCAGCATACCGAGCGACACATCGCCGACGGACTTGGTCGTCCAGGTCTTTTGGAGCTGCGGCCAGAATGCACAGGTGGTCAGTGCTCCAGCAACATATCCCAGCAGATCGACATGATTCATGGCACTTCCATCCTTAGCGTTGAAGCCTAAAACCCGCGCCATCAGAGGCTTGTCAGAGCCGGACGCCTTATGTTAGAGTCCCACCCACAATTAGAACTGTTATTTTTTCGAGTGAAGGAGCATTCCCGTGGCATTCGTATGTGATATCTGTTCGAAAAAACACCAATCAGGCCATAACGTCAGTCACGCCAACAATAAGACCAAACGGACGTTCAACCCGAACCTGCAACGTGTCCGCGCAGTGGTCGGCGGTTCAACCAAACGCATCCGCGTGTGCACGCGTTGCCTCCGTAGCGGGAAAGTCAAGAAGGCCCTCTAAGGCGCCGACCATAAGATACGTCCCGTCCGGTCACTCAGTTTGACGGCAACCGGTCCATCAGGAGACAAGGCCAGCGTTCTATTGCCGTCTCGGCTGGTTAGGACTAGCCCTACTTCTCCGTTGTTATCTAGACCGAGACCTGCCCTCGCTTTCCCCGTTTGATCGAGCAGCAGAAACTCCTCGGCATTCACCGCGTTCGTCTTCTGCGCCTGAACCACTCCGGATGTCAACAGCCATCCGCTCAGCATTCCACCGACCACGCTTCCAACGAATATCACCGCCAGCACAAAGATCGCTTGTAGTCTTATCATCGAAGGTCCTTTCTTACACTCATGCGCTACCGGTTCGATTGATGGCGTACCTCAATTTCACGCAACGACTGCGTATAGGGACCGCACATTTCTTTCGCCTTCGGAGGATCATCTTGATATTTGGCTAAACAGAGTCGATACGCTTTCAGCAACTCCGCGTGCTCATCTTGAATGTCGGCCTTCGACTTCATGACGCGGTATTCCTCGTAGTAGTGGCAGCCGCCGCAGGCGACCAAGACCACGGCCATAAGCACACCGATCACAACGCGCATGTGAACGCCTCCGCGAATGAACTCTGTTCCTTGACTTGCCGATAGGGCCAGCGTAGGATTCGGCCTCGCGAGCGGGCGTAGCTCAGTGGTAGAGTCCTAGCTTCCCAAGCTAGTTGTCGTGGGTTCAAATCCCATCGCCCGCTCCAAACCACACTTCGTGCGTACCGGCGGCTCTTCAGGCAAAGCCTCTCCCCATTGTCGCCTCCGGATAAACACCTCAAGTATTCAACTTCTATAAACCACGGACTCTCGGAAGATTTGAGAGCTACACTACCATTAGTCCTACGCCTGCAGCTCCACAAGGGCGAACTTCCGACGTCCGACCTTCATTTGATACGCCTGTCCCACGACAAGCGTTAACACGGCATTGGCATCCGTTTGCTTCTGTCCGTTCACTTCCAAACCACCCTGAATAATCAGCCGGCGTGCTTCGCTTTTGCTGGGGACGAGGCCAGTCTTCGCGACAAGGTCGGTAAGGCTGATTGTGCCGTCCCCTTTCAAATCGGATTTCGTCAGGCTAAGCCGCACATCCGGTTCGCTCGGGAACTCCCTGTCCTGGAACTTCTGCTGGAAGCCCTCGTGTGCCTGTCGCGCCGCCTCTTCTCCATGATAGCGCGCGACGAGAAGTCGGCCCAACTGTTGCTTTGCCTGCATGGGATGCGCAGTCTTAACCTTTGCCAAGTCCTCAGTGGTTAGCAGTTCATAGTATCGAACCATGAGGTCGTCGCTGATGGACATAAGTTTCCCGAACGCATCACCGGGCGCATCCTCGAGTGCCACATAGTTGCCAAGGCTCTTGCTCATCTTTCTCACGCCGTCTATTCCCTCCAGCAACGGCATCGTGATGACGACCTGCGGTTCCTGACCGTACTGACGTTGCAGCTCGCGTCCGACCAAAAGATTAAATTTCTGATCGGTTCCACCTAACTCAACATCGGATTTCAATGCAACCGAATCGTAGCCCTGGACGAGCGGATAGAGGAATTCATGGATGCTGATCGGTTTTTGTTCCTGGTAGCGTTTCTGGAAATCGTCCCGTTCCATCATGCGTGCCACGCGATAATGGGCCGCCAGCTGGATCAAGCCGTCCGCCGTCATGGACCCCATCCAACGGCTGTTGAACTCGATGAGAGTCTTTTCCGGATCGAGTATTTTGAAGATCTGCCGCTGGTAGGTCTTGGCGTTCTCCTGCACCTGTTCTTTGGTCAGGGCCTTTCTGGTTTCCGACACACCGGTGGGATCACCGATCATACCCGTGAAGTCCCCGATCAAGAAAATGACCTGATGGCCGAGATCCTGAAAATGCTTCAACTTGTGGATGAGCACCGTATGGCCGAGATGCAAATCCGGTGCGGTCGGATCGAACCCGGCTTTGACACGCAATGGCCGATGTTCCTTCAGTGATCGGATCAGCTTGGATTCCAATTCAGCCTGGTGAATGACCTCGACCACACCGCGAAGGATCAGTTCGAGCTGGCGCGAGAGTTCACTCATGTAGCCCTCTTGGACCTGCTTGGAGGGACCGCAGGAGGGGTCACACCGACCAACGAACGGATACGTTCGAATTTCTTCTTGCCGATACCTTTCACGTGACGCAATTGGTCAACCTCTCGAAACGCTCCGCGCGATTGCCGATACTCAACGATCCTCTCGGCGAGCACCGGACCGATCCCCGGCAGCGCTTCAAAATCCTTCTCTGTTGCCCGATTTAGATCAACCTTTTCAGCGATCGGTCTTTTCGCCATCTGCGCTGGCTCTTGTGGCTGCGCCATGAGAGGGCCGAATGCCGCTTCGGAAACCGCCAGCGGACCGCTTGATCGGATAGGGTTTTCTTGTTGACCCAACTTGGACGTTGGATCCGCGAAACGAGCCTGGGGAACGGTCCAGCCAACCCACAATACGACCCCCATCGTCAGGCCTAGCATGGCCATCTTGATGAGTAGTGAAGAGAGCATCAGCCGACCTTCTTACGAACCTGATGAATAGCCTTGCCTTCTGCGTCTTCTGCCGCTTCCATGAATCCTTCTGCCAGCGTCGGGTGAGCATGAATCATCTCGGCTACCTGTGCGACCGTCGCCCCTACTTGCATGGCCAACGCTGCCTCGTGAATAAGGTCAGCTGCATGAGCACCGATCATGTGCACGCCAAGAATCTTACCGCTGGAAGCCTCCGCAATCACTTTACACCATCCCGTCGTCTCGCCTGTGGCCTGCGCTTTGCCCAAAGCCGTGTAACGAAAGCGGCCGATCTGAAGAATGGCATTCGGCTCGCCACCTCTCGCTTCCGCCCATTCTCTCGCCTGTGATTCAGTCAGCCCGACCCGACCGATTTCCGGCAATGTGAAAATGCCGGCCGGAATCACATCGTACCGAATGGTCGTCCGATGGCCCATGATATTTTCTACCGCCGCCTTGCCCTGAGCCGACGCGACATGCGCGAGCATGGCCTTGCCCGTGACATCGCCGATCGCATAGATGCCCGGGGTCGAGGTTTCCATCTGTTCGTTGATGAGAATTTCTCCCCGCCGCCCTGTCTGGACCCCGACCCGCTCAAGCCCGATTCCTCGGCTGTTAAACCCGCGCCCGACGGAAACCAACAACTTTTCAACCTCCAATACGGTTCCATCTTTGAAATGCGCCGTGACGGTCTCCTTATTGCGTTCGAGGCGTTCAACCGTCGTCCCAGTCATAATGTTGACATTTCGCTTTTTCAGCTCGCGTGTCATCGCGGAAGAAGTGTCTTCGTCCTCGCAGGGAAGAATACGGTCCATCAGCTCGACGACCGTCACATCCGTCCCAAGCGCATTGTACAAACTAGCAAACTCACAGCCTTCAACTCCTCCTCCGATAATCAGAAGTCGCGGCGGAATTTGCATGAGGTCCAACAACTGCTGGCTCGTCAGGATCTGCGAGCCGTCGATGGGAAACTGCGGAAGATTCGGCCAGGACGAACCGGTGGCTATCACAATGGCGTCGGCTTTGACGGACCGTTCCGCTCCAACTTTCAATGTCACTCCCAGAGTTTGCCGGTCCTGTATCGTGCCCATACCGTGAAGGTGTTCGATGTCCCACGCCTTAAAGAGCGTCGCGATACCTCTCACCAAGCCTGCAACAACCTGATTCTTTCGGCCGACCATTTGCGGCAAATCGTAGGTGATTGGCCCCGTGTGCAGGCCCATCGGTCCCGCTTTCTTGACCTTTTCGCCGAGTTCGACGACGGAGAGCAACGCCTTACTCGGAATACAGCCCCAATTCAAGCAGACACCGCCTAAGGCTTGTGATTCGATGACCGTGACCCGTGCACCAAGCTGCGCAGCCCGGATCGCCGCGACATACCCCCCTGGTCCGGCTCCCAGAATGGCAATGTGCGTGTGAACTGACATAGCAAGGTCGACGGTTAGGCTGAGATCAAGTGGACAAGAAGGCCGCTCCGAGACTCAATCGAGCCGGAGCTTAACCTTTCTTTTGGCTGGAGAGAAACGCCTCGTACTGCGCCGCCGTCATCAGCTTGTCGATTTCACCGGCATTGGAGAGCTCGATCACCACCATCCAGCCCTTGCCGTAGGGGTCACTGTTCACAACCTCAGGATGATCCTTGAGATCGGCATTGACCTTGACGATCGTGCCGCTAACGGGCGTATAGATGGTCGAGGTGGTCTTCGTGGATTCGACTTCACCGATTTGCTGTCCCGCTTTCACGGGCGACCCGGTCTTGGGCAAATCGATGAAGACGATGTCGCCCAAGGCATCTTGGGCAAAGTGGCTGATACCCACCGTGGCCTGGGTGCCGCTCACGCGCGTCCATTCATGCTCTTGATGGTATCGAAGATCTGCTGGAATCATGGTGACGCCTTCCTCATCTCGCCGTTAGACAAAAATGTCCATTCCCGGGAAGAAAAATCCGATTTCAAATTGTGCCGTCTCCGGCGAATCCGAGCCATGCACCGCGTTATATTCGATGTTCGTGCCATGCGCTTTTCGAATGGTCCCGGCTTCGGCTTTAGCAGGATCAGTAGCTCCCATCAGTTCACGATTCTTCTTGATAGCGTTATCACCTTGTAACACGAGCACGACCGAGGAAGCAGACGACATGAAGGTGCAGAGGCTATCGAAGAAGGGTCTGGTCTTATGCACAGCGTAAAATCCTTCTGCAACCGGCTTCGACATCCGCATCAGCTTCATCGCCACCGGCCTCAATCCTGCTTGTTCATAGCGGCTGATGATGTCACCGATCGCATTTCTCCTCACCGCGTCGGGCTTGATAATCGCGAGCGTTCGTTCACTCATTGCTTGAACTCTTCCTCCAATCTAGGGATGGGACATTGCGAAAAATATCGTGGCATTATAGGGATGGGCCGGAGGACTTGCAAGGGAGGAGAGGGCTTAGGAGGCGAAGCGTTGGGCAAGTTCGGAAGGTTTGAAGACTCCGCGCTCCGTGATGATGCCGGAGATAAGCTCTGCCGGTGTGACGTCGAACGCCGGATTGTACACCGCCACTCCCGTTGGAGCGATCGGTTGACTACCATGGATCGTTGTCACTTCGAGGGGATTGCGCTGCTCAATCGGGATATCGGCCCCAGACTTTGTTCTCAAATCGATCGTTGAGTATGGAGCCGCCACATAGAACGGAATGCCATGGGCCTTTGCCAGGACCGCTACCGAGTACGTGCCGATCTTGTTTGCCACGTCGCCGTTGGCCGCAATCCGATCCGCTCCGACGACGCACAGATGGATTTTCCCCTGCCGCATCAGTGACCCGGCCATGTTATCGGTAATCAACGTCACGGGAATCTGGTCCTGCATGAGTTCCCAGGCCGTCAGACGAGCTCCCTGCAACACCGGACGTGTTTCATCGGCGATCACCTGAATCTTCTTCCCCTGCTCACAAGCCGCACGGATCACACCCAGCGCCGTGCCGTAGCCGGCCGTTGCTAACGCGCCGGCATTGCAATGGGTCAACACGGTCTGGCCCGTTTGAATCAAACCTGCTCCGTGCCGTCCAATCGCTTTGCAGAGCGCGATATCTTCTTCAAGAATGGCTTGAGACTCTTTCATCAAGGCCGCTTTGATCGACGCAATCGGCTCAGCACGTAAGGCAACGAGCTTCTGTTTCATCCGCTCGATCGCCCAAAACAGATTCACCGCAGTCGGCCTCGTCGCAGCAAGACGATCGCAGATCGCGAACAACGTCTTGGCAAAGATGCCGTACTCGGTCGAGGCGATGGATTGCGCTCCCAGCGCGACTCCCATGGCGGCCGTCACCCCAATGGCCGGGGCTCCTCGGACCTTCAGTTCACGAATGGCAACGGCAACAGCATCGACATCGCGGCAGTCGAGAAATTCGATCGATTCGGGCAGGCGACTTTGGTCGAGCAGGCGCACCGCGCCGTTTTTCCATTCAACGGTCGGGATCATGGTGAATTCTTGTAGCGATTTTGAGAGAGGAGTGCAAGTGGTCCGACTCGGGATTCCTGCACGAACGAGAGGAGAGGGAAACTGGTCATCAACGGGGAGGATTAGGCGCAGCGGATACTATCGGCTATTGGCTCGCTTTCCGGCTGGAACCAACGCCAGCGGCTTTTGCTCCTGGTTTTGCTGGTCCATCTTTGCCAGCTCGCGTTCCAGCATCGCCCGGATAAACCCGCTGGTCGTGTAGCCCTGCTGTTTAAGGCCATCCAACCTGGTTTTCAGATCCGTCGGTAACTGGATCACGATACGAACAAGTTTAGCCATGGCCAGACTCCACATTCACGATAATAAGCCAATCCCACTGACGTGATTGCACACGCTATGCCTTGCTAGCATGGAGGGGGCGCTGAATAGAATCGAGGGCTTAGGCTGAAAATTCGGGATTCCCTCATTGATTTTGCCTATTTTCGTCTGCACTTGCCCTCAATTGTACAACGTTACTATTTACTCCTTAAACCTCATGAGCAGCTTTTCCCAATTTGCTTGCTCGCAGGCCCAGAAGCAGTGAGAAAGTGCGATTGGTTGGAGCTTCTCATCGCTGGCACGATGGATTTCCAAATCTGGACGAGAGCGCTTCCCTGTCACCCATATCCCACCGTCTCGATCTGTTCGATGGAGGGTGATCCCTCTTTTGATGTAGGCATCGAGCACATTCTGGGCGGGATGTCCGTAGGAATTATGCCGACCGACAGAAATAACGGCATGCCGTGGACTCACTCGTTCCAACCAATCTTGTTGCAAGGAGCTACGGGCGCCATGGTGAGGGACTTTCACGATGTCGACTCGTTCGGACTGACTATTCTGGCTCATGCGCCACAAGGCTTCCTGCTCCACATCGGCTGTGAAAAGCACTCGGTGGTCGCCGCACGTCAACTGGACGACGATGGAACGATTGTTGAGCGCATGCCCTTCCGTTTGTCGGCCAAGTGGTAATTCCCGATGCCCTATGCTGTCCGGTGGATTCAAGATATGTAGATGACAATCACCGGACGACAACATCTCTTGTTGATTTCTCGCCACCTGTTCCGTCAATCCTTGCTGGACAAGCGCCTGCTGGAGGCGTTGATAAAACGGCTCTTCCCGCGTATCTCCGGTTCCCCAGAAATGCCTTACCTTAAAATGTCGCAGCACATACGCCAAGCCGCCAACATGGTCGAGTTGGGGATGCGTTGCGATGACATGGTCGATAGTCCTGATTCCCCTATTCCACAAGTAGGGCGCGACCACTCCACGCCCCATGTCAAACCGTTCATAAGTGGCCCCGCCATCTATCAGGACCACCTCACCGTCTGGTAACTCGATCACGGCACTGTCCCCTTGCGACACATCCAAGAACGTGACGCGAAACCGGTCTCCGTCGAGCAAGAGCCTGGGCGACCAGATCCACCATGAGAGGAGGAGTAACAGTCCTGCGGTGCCTATCAAACAAATCCTCATTCGATGAGATCCCAAACAGATCGCCACCAGGCATCCGTAAAAGAGAAGCATCGATGCCACCGAGGGCGAAGCCAAGTGCCACTCCCCGCCTGGTATGATCGACACATAGCTGAGACAGGCGATGAATCGATCGATCGACCATTGAATCGCTCCAGCAAACGGCAAACTCTCTATTGCCAACGCACTTTGCCATAGGGCTGAGAGAAGCCCCATGGGAACGAGTAGGCCTCCCATGATAGGGACTGCCACCAGATTCGCAACCAAACCAAGCCATGGCAGTTGGTTGAAGTAGAAGGCCACGAGCGGAACCGTAGTGAGCGTCACGACGACGCTCATCACGAAAGCCTCTTTCGTCCATTGGATCACTCGTGAGAGCCGTGATGGCGCAGCCCCTGTTCTGTCCTCTTCCGTGACAGCAGACCAGGACAGCCACCAGGCGATGGCACAGACTGAAAGAAACGACAGCTGAAACGAAATATCATAAATGGCCTGCGGATCGTGCAGCAGAATGACCACGGCTGCGACCGAGAGCGCGTGGAACATTCGTTGTTCATAGCCAAGCCATTTTGCGACCAACGCGACCAAAACCATCATGAGTGATCGAACGGTCGCCAGTTCTGCTCCGGCAAGACACGCATAGGCTGTCACAGGGAATACCGTCGCCACGGCAGCCAAGCGAGTCGGCGTGATCCTAGAGGACAGTACCAGGAGCCACGACGCCGGCAACAGCATCAGCAACGTTCGCCTTACGAAGAAGAACGTGAGAGCCGCCACCAAGCCGAGGTGGCTGCCCGAAATGGAAAGAAGATGTACGGTCCCCGTCACCATGAACTGATCGCGCAACTCTTGATCCAAATAGCCCCGATCTCCGATGATGACCCCGAGGTAGAGACCGAGGGCAGGCTGCGAGAGACTCCGGACCGCCGCAAGCCGTATGCTTCCCCGCCATCGATCGAATTGATTCCACATTCTCCATCGCTTGTCCTCTTGCCCAGACTCCAGGAACTCGACGGCGTCGGCGCCGCTCACTGTAGCAGTGGCATCGATACCTTGCCGCTCGAGATAGGCCGCATAATCAAACCCGCCAGGATTCAACGAGCCGCTCGGCGCCCGCAGTTTCGTGCGAACCCCAATGCGATCGCCCTGGAATAATAAGCGTTCAGGTGCACGCCACGTCAGCCGAACCACCAGCTGATTAGGACTGTCCGAGGTCTGGTCGAGTCTGACGATCATGACCATTCGATCGGGCGACAGCTGTACCGGCGCGATAATCCGTCCGATGTGCGGTTGGGGAACCTCCTGTTCCTGAAAAGGCGGCCGGGAGGCCCCTTCAACGGCAATGAACCAATAAACGATTCCGATAAGGATGCAACAGAATCCCGCCGTGGCCCCGCTGGCCGTCACTCGATGCTGCGCTTCGAGGACGGCTAATCCGATCACCGCTATACACAGCACGATTGAGACGGAAAAAGGAAAGTAGGGGATGAGCGAACCGAGGACAAGCCCACTTGTGAAGGCAAGAGTCAGGGACGGCAGCATAGGCTTCCGTCAATACCAGTTACGGATTGGACTATTTCACAGGAAACAGGAACTCAACTGAGGTGGGCCGTGACGATTCGTGCCAACCGATCGGCCTCTTCGCGAATGAGACTATCGCGTTCGCCTTCTATCATGATGCGCAGCAAGGGTTCGGTCCCCGAATACCGGACGAGTACGCGGCCGCTGCCGTTGAAACGCCGTTCGCTTTCAGCAATCGCCTCTTGCAGATCCGGAATGCTGTCCAAGTTCGGTTTCTTTGAGACCTTGACGTTCAGCAAGACTTGAGGCACCGCCGTCATGACCTTGGCCAACTCCGAAAGCGGTTTCTTCGTTCGCTTCATGAGCGACAACACTTGCAGCGCCGAGATGAGTCCATCGCCGGTCGTATTGTGATCGAGAAAGATAAGATGGCCGGATTGTTCTCCACCGAGGTTATAGCCATCGGCCATCATCCGTTCCAGCAAGTACCGGTCACCCACGGCCGTCCGAACCAAACTGATGCCCGCACGTGTCAGCGCCAGTTCCAAGCCAAAATTGCTCATAACGGTTCCGACCACCGTCTGCTTGGCCAGCATGCCGTTGCGGTGAAGGTCGATCCCGAGCGCCGCCATGATGTGATCGCCGTCGACGACGTTCCCCTGCTCGCACACGAAAATGGCACGGTCGGCATCGCCGTCAAGCGCAATCCCAATCTGAGCGCCGTGTTCTTTTACCGCCTGTTGAAGCAGCGCAGGATGGACTGCCCCGCATCCGGCGTTGATGTTCATGCCGTCCGGCTTGTTGCCGATCACCTCGACTTTGGCCCCCAGCTCGCGCAGCACGGTCGGCGCCACTTTGTAGGCTGCCCCGTTCGCACAATCGACGACCAACTTGATGCCCTGAAAATCGAGCTCTTTGGGCAACGACCGTTTCACAAATTCAATGTACCGTCCCTCGGCATCATCGATACGAAAGGCCTTGCCGATGGCATCTGCCGTCGGGCGTAGATGGGCGATTTCATTCGAGACGATGAGTTGCTCAATTCGGGACTCGATTTCATCAGGCAATTTAAACCCGTCATTCGAGAAAAACTTGATGCCGTTGTCCTGGTAGGGATTGTGGGAGGCGGAAATCATCACCCCGGCATCGGCTCGCAAGCTTCTGGCCAAGAATGCAATGGCCGGTGTCGGCATGGGACCGACCAACAACACGTCAACGCCCATCGAACAGATTCCGGACAACAATGCAGCCTCCAACATGTAGCCGGATACCCGCGTGTCCTTTCCGATGACGATCTGGTGTCGCCCTGCTCGCCGCATAAAAATATGCGCTGCCGCCCGCCCCAGCTGCATGGCGGTCTCACTGGTCATAGGTTCAAGGTTCGCGGTTCCACGAACGCCGTCTGTGCCAAAAAGTTTACGCATGTTGCTCCCGTAACGGAGAGGGAATTCGGCGCGAGATCGCCGCAGCGACTCTGACGACATCTTTCATGGCTGCAACATCATGCACCCGAAGAACGTTCGCGCCCTGCTCTACGGCGAGGGCAATCACGCCCGCTGTTCCCCAGGCCCGATCCTGCATTGAATGTTCGACGAGCTGGCCGATGAAGGCTTTTCTCGAGGGACCAACCAGCAAGGGCAAACCCAACTTGGTGAATGTCTGCAGCTGCGCGAGAAGATCCAGATTATGTGCGAGAGTCTTGCCAAACCCGATCCCCGGATCCAGCATGATCTGGCCTTTTGTCACGCCCCGCTCCATGGCAAATCGCACCCGCTCAGCCAGAAAGTCGCCGACCTCCTCGACCACGTCGTGGTACCGGGGCGCCAGTTGCATCGTCTGGGGAGTTCCCTGCATGTGCATGAGCACCACACCGGCCCCGGACATGGCAATGAGATCGACCATCGCCGGATCACCCCGTAAGGCCGTAATGTCGTTCACGATCACCGCTCCTGCATCGATTGCGGCTTTGGCCACGACAGCTTTCGACGTATCGACGGAGATAGGAACCGACACCGCCTTTGCCACGGCCGCCACCACTGGGATCAGTCGGCGGCGCTCTTCTGCCTCCTCGACGGGAACCGATCCAGGCCTGGTCGATTCAGCCCCGATATCCAACAGATCGGCACCTTCCTGGACCAATCGCAACGCATGGGTCACGGCAGCCTCGGGATCGAGGAAGCGCCCGGCGTCGAAGAACGAATCCGGCGTCACGTTCACAATGCCCATCAGCAACGGGCGGTCACTGAAT
>CAMLHQ010000011.1 GCA_946479785.1 uncultured Nitrospira sp. | reverse complement strand
TCTCATTCGACGACAACGGGCTCTTCAAGCACGAAGATGTGCAGAAGATGCGAGACCTGAACGAAGAAGAGCCGCTGGAGATCGAAGCGACAGCGAACAACCTCAATTACGTGAAACTGGACGGCAATATCGGCTGCATGGTGAACGGCGCCGGTCTCGCCATGGCCACGATGGACGTGATTAAACTGGCCGGCAGCGAACCCGCGAATTTTTTGGATGTCGGCGGCGGTGCCACGAAAGAGACGGTGGCAGCCGGCTTCCGGATATTGCTCAAAGATCCGAACGTCAAAGGTATCTTCATCAACATTTTCGGCGGCATCGTGCGCTGCGAGCGCATTGCGCACGGCGTGATCGAGGCGGCGAAGGAAGTGAAGATCACGGTGCCGCTGGTCGTGCGTCTGCAAGGGACCAATGCAGAAGAGGGCCGTAAGCTCTTGTCGGAATCCGGACTGAAACTCGAAGTGGCCGACGACTTGTGGGAGGCGGCGCAAAAGATTGTGAAGTTGACGGGTAAGGCGGCGTAAGGAGGCGGGTCCTGTCGCCGAGCAGCCCAAGCGTGCACGCACCCCCGCCCGGTGTGGGGACCCCCGCTGCGCGCGCAAAATGGGTGAAGGCCCGCGTCTCGGCGCGGGATCAGGGTGGGCGGGTAAGATAGGCGTTCGCTCGGCGCCACCCGCAGGAACAGTTCTTTCCTGTCTTGGGTGGAGAGAAAGAGTAACAAGAAAAGAGGGAATCGTGAGCATTCTGGTGAATAAAAACACGCGGGTGGTGGTGCAGGGGATAACGGGCAAGGAAGGCTCGTTTCATGCGACCCAATGCAAGGCCTATGGGACCAAGGTGGTGGCCGGCGTCACGCCTGGCAAGGCCGGGCAGGAGGTCGAAGGGATCCCTGTGTTCAACACGGTGGCTGATGCGGTGAAGAAGACCGAGTGCGACACCTCGCTCATCTTCGTGCCGCCGCCATTTTGCGCCGATGCGATTCTGGAAGCAGCCGATGCCGGGATCAGGCTCGTGATCTGCATCACTGAAGGTATTCCCGTGAACGACATGGTGAAGGTGAAGCGGGCGCTCCGTGGCCGCGATGTACGTTTGATCGGTCCGAATTGTCCTGGTGTCATCACGGTCGATGAAGCGAAAATCGGTATCATGCCGGGCTTTATCCACAAGAAGGGGGTCGTCGGCGTCGTCTCCCGCAGCGGCACCCTCACGTATGAAGCGGTCCATCAGCTGTCTACGCTCGGCTTGGGCGAAACCACCTGCGTCGGTATCGGCGGCGATCCTGTGAACGGCACCGGGTTTGTCGATGTCTTGCCGTTGTTCGAAAAGGATCCGGAGACCCAAGCCATTGTCATGATCGGTGAGATCGGCGGTGATGCGGAAGAAAAAGCCGCGGAGTTCATTAAGAAGCACGTCAAAAAGCCGGTCATCAGCTTCATCGCCGGGATTACCGCTCCTCCTGGCCGCCGCATGGGACATGCCGGCGCCATTATCTCAGGAGGCAAGGGCACTGCGACCGAAAAGATGAAAGCCCTCGAAGCTGCTGGCGTGAAAGTCGTCAAGAATCCTGCTGAAATCGGTAACGCCGTGAAGAAGGCCTTGGGACGGTAGGTCGCAGTCCCACACTTTTCAGCGAGCGGTCGGAAATCGCTCCGCAGGCATGATTTCTTCGATAGTTAAGGATGAGTTAAGTCTGGCCTCCGGGCGCCTTATTTCCTTCCTCTTCACTTCGTATCGTGGTAACCTGTTAAGAGTTTCACAGATCCCGCAGATCATTCCTCTGCAGTCTTCACATGTGTTCGCTAGAGGCCAAATCAAGGAGTTTGTTTGCGAGTCTTCCTGATCCACGTTCGTGATCCTCAGTTCTACGCCCTTCCGGCAAAAACGCGCGCCAAGAACGGCAACATCCGTGTGATGGGTTTCCCGCCCATCGGCATCATGTCGCTTTCCTCCGTCCTCAAGCGGGCAGGGCACGAATGTGTGATGTTCGACCAAGCCAATCCGGACACGCCGAACGACGTCATCATCGATGAGATTAAAAGGCAAAAACCCGCTCTCGTAGGGCTGAGTTTCCTCAGCACGACCAGTTATCCCTATGCGAAAATCCTCGCGCGCCAGATTCGGGCGGCTGATTCAACTGTCAAGCTGGCTTTCGGCGGAGTATTCGCGAGTTTGAATGCCGGGCTCGTCAAGCTGCAATGCTCGGAGGTCGATTTCGTCTGCCGTGGAGATGGGGAGCAGCTGTTGCTGGATCTGCTTGCGCAACTGGACTCGCCTGAAGGAGTTGGCGGCCTCACCTGGATGAAAGACGGCACAGTCGTCAACAATCCAGGCCGTCCAATGGAGCGGCATCTTGATCAGTGGCCGTTTCCAGACCGTGAAAGCCTCAAACTCGACTTTGTGGAATCCATGCCGCTCGATGTGCCGGCTGTCCTGTCGATGGAGCGGTTCACGACGATGCAGACCTCACGGGGCTGCCCATGGCCCTGTGTGTTTTGCGACATTCCGATCTTCAACGAAGGCAAATGGCGGGCGCGCAGTGCGGCGCATGTGGTGGCCGAGCTGAAGCATCTCGAAGAGCACGGATACGGCTCCGTGTATTTTGTCGATGATCACTTCCTGCTTCAACCGAAGCGGATCGAAGCGATCTGCAACGGCATCATGCAGGAAAAGCTGACGATTCAATGGGGCATCGAGGGACGGGTGGATTCGGTGGCGCAGCATCTGTTCCCGGCAATGGCCAAGGCCCATTGCCGGACTGTCATGTTCGGGATCGAGAGTGGCAGCCAGAAGATTCTGGATCGGCTGAAGAAAGAGCAGACGCTGGAGGAAGTGACCACGGCGGTGAGGAATGCCAAGCAGGCCGGCATCGAAATCGTCCACGGGTTTTTTACCGTCGGCAATCCGGATGAAACCGTCGAAGATATGCAGGCGACGTTCGATTTTGCGTCGAGACTGCCGCTCGATACCTTCGGCTTTAACCGGCTGTGTGTCTATCGCGGAACGCCTTTATGGCAAGAATATGTGAAGCGTGGATTGGTCAGCGATGTCACCGACTGGTATAAATACTTCAAGTGTTCAGAAATCGATCCCACCTGCTTGCCCGGCGAAGTGATCAACAAGGTTCGCCAGGAAGGGTTGAAGAAGCTGTTCCTCTACAAACTGTCACACTATCCGCTCCAGACCTACCGGCTCCTGCGGCGGTTCCTGCGCTTCATGCCGGCGCGGGACGTCATCTACCTCATCATCAAGCCGTTCGTCGGTCAAAAGAAGGGCGCCACCAAGGCCGAAGTGCTCTCGCGCGCGGTGGAGCATGCCGAAATGAAAGATGCGGCGGCTCACTTGACTCAACTGACGGACGACATGCTCCACGACGTGCTCGAAGCATCGCGCTTGGAGCGATTGCGGATTCAGCAGGAAGCGGAAAAGTCCCGCGAGCTGCCGATGGTTTCGGCCCAATGAACGATCGTCGGGTGACGTGTTACCTGGCTGCGAGCAGAGTCAACATTCGATCAGCCCAGATCCAGGGCGAACCTTCATCCTCGTGCTTGCAATAGACGTAGCAGTTCTTTCCTTGCGCGATGGCCCCCTCGATCCTCCTCACCCAGTGCTGTAAGTCCTTTTCTCCATAATCGCTGCGACGCAGGCGGATATACCAGAAATCGGCGGTGTCGCGGCATTCGGCCGGTTTGTCTTCGGTATCCGCCGCGACCCACGACACATTGAACTGTCTGAGCAGCGCCTCAACGGCCGGTTCGTCCCAGGAGTCGTGACGGAATTCGACCGCCCATCGAGCGGTGCTCGGCAGTTGTGCCAAGAAGTCGGCGAGTCGATCGTCGTTGCGGACAAAATTGGGAGGCAACTGGATGAGCAATGGGCCGAGCCTGCCGATTTCTTCCAAAGGACTGAATCTGGCCAGCATGACACGCACAAACTCATAACAGTCTGGCTTGAGCCGCGATCGATGGGTGATCTGCCGATGAACTTTGGGTGAAAAGATAAAATGATCAGGAGTCAGCGCAATCCAATCGGCTACCGCTTTGTCGGTGGGAAGGCGATACCAGCTGCCGTCCAGTTCCACAGTGTCGAAGCGAGTCGAGTAGTATCGGAGAAAGTCCGCTTGTCTAAGGGCAGGCGGATAAAAGCGATCCGATCCCTGCCATGGTTTATAGGAATAGCCGGACAGTCCTATGTAGCCGTGTGCCATCCTTCCCTCAGCATCGTGCTGCAGTTCATTTTACCGAATGTCAGAGAAGACAGTGAGGGTGCGGGCAGGCTATTAGACGGAGATACCCCAGACGCTCTTGGCCAGAACCCCAATTCCATAACTGACGCTCACGGCGACGGTGATGATCGCCAGGTTCAGGAGGATGCGTCGTTTGATATCCATGCCCGAGAGAAACGACAGGATGGTCGAAACGAGGATGACCATCAGGCCGGCGGTGATGACGGACAACAGCGCGTCTTTGGCTCCGATCAAAACCGGCAACACCGGCACGATGGCGCCGGTGATATAAGCCGCTCCCACCACGAGTGCCGATCCGAGCGGGGATTCTTCCATCGGAGCGACTTCCGATTCCTCCCCCAAGAAGACTTTTTTGGCGATCTCCGTCGTTTTGACTTCTTTCTCGCTGTTCAACGCCAAGAATGCCCCGGCCGCCATGGAAAGAGCTCCGGCTACGGCGGTTGTCGATGCCGCGATCAATACCATCGTGGCGCTGCCAAAGGCGCCGAAGAAGCCGCTGACGGCGCCAAGAATTTCGACCAGCCCGTCGTTCAATCCCAGGAAGATGTTGCGGATCTTCTCCGCATTGATCTTCCGTTCAGTGAGAGCCGTCACGAGCACATCTTCATGTTTGAATTCATCCATCAGAATACCGCGCAGGGCCTCTCCCAGAGGCCGGCCCTGGTACTCCTGCCAGATGGCCAAGTACTTACGCACACCGTGGACTTCAATAGCTTCCAACACCAGATGCACCGCGGTCGAACCGAACAGCTTGCACACGAAGATCATGATGGACAACTTCATCCGCCGTCCGACATCCAATTCATTGAGCCGGAGATCGAAGAACTTTTGCCAGAACGCCAGATGGGCCGTTTCAACCGTGATCAACTCATCGAGGGTGTGATGCACGTCCGGTTGCGTCACCTGCCTGAGGGCCTTATACAGTGACAGGTCGAACAGCTCATCAAGGACGAGCGTCTGAGCGAGCTTCGGATCATGCAGGGAGGCAGGTTTCATTTCAGAACTCGCCGCACCGGAGTGTCGGGATTATAGCAGAGATAGAGAATTGACCGGCGATCTGATGCCCTGAAGCGAGAGTCCGACAGCTCGGGAGGTTGCCATTCTAGCCACGATCTCGTGAATCTATTCCAATACGCGAGGAGTACCTGGATCGATTCAGGAGGCGATGGTTTCTCTCTGAATACACTCACCGCAACACCCTTAAGTCCTTGAACAATTAAGGGTGTGACCGTCCAATCTTCGAGAGGATCCAGTAGTATTTCGGGGTACACTTCCTGCTTCTAGCCCAGGCTGGAAGCGTGTGATTACAGGTTTGTCTTGCACTAAATCAGAAGGCGCCTATGGCTGGTTCTGAGCTTCCGATGCGTCCCTCGTACGATCCTCAGAGCCTACTGAACGCCCAACCAGTAATGGTTGCGGTCATCGATCCGTCCAGCTACAAGATTCAATTTCAAAATAAAACCGGATTACAGCAGCTAGGAGATCTCTCCGGGCGAAGTTGTTATGAAGCGATTGCCGGATGTCCGGCCCCTTGTGCGTTCTGCAAGATGCCTCAGGCCATGAGCACCGGGGAAGTGACGGTGAACGAGGTCTGTCTGCCAAACAAGCAACATCTTCTCGTTCAGTGGTCCAAAGCTGCCACGAAGGATGGGCGCACGCACATTATCGAAACGATCACGGACGTGACGGCCCAAAAGCGAGTGGAAGAAGCGGCTCAGAAAGCCGAAAAGATGGAGGCCTTGAGCCGATTGGCGGGCGGCATGGCTCACGATATCAACAACCTCCTTACCGTCATCCTGTGTGCCAGCGAGCAAGTCTCTCAGAGTTCCAGACCCATGGTGGATCCGATCAGGCAGATCCATAGCGCAGTGGATCGTGCAGCAGAACTCACGAGACGACTGGTCGCCTTTAGCCATCATCAGATGGTGCAGCCGTCTCTGCTTGATCTCAACGTGATGCTCAATGGGTTGGATCCGCAGATTCGCTCGCTCGTCGGAAAAGGCATTTCTCTGGAGATGGCTCTCCAGCCAGAGCCGGCACCGGTCCTAGTCGATCGTCAGCAGATCGAACAGATCGTGACAGTCTTGGTTTCTAACGCTCGCGAGGCCATGCCAAACGGGGGGCGCCTTATAGTGTCAACGGTCGCCAACACCGTGGATGAGAATACAGCACAAGAACAAGCTGTGAAAGCCGGAGCGTATGTGCAACTCGCTGTTCGCGATACTGGGTGCGGAATTCCCCCTGAGATGCAGGCGCACCTGTTCGAGCCATTCTACGGGAGAAAAGGAGAAGAGACCGGGCGCGGATTAGGTTTAGCGAGCGTCTATGGGATAGTTAGACAAAATGGCGGCTTCATCACCGTGGCAAGCGAACGTCACGAGGGCACGGTGTTCACGGTAGCCCTCCCTCGTTCAGAGCAGGTTCAGCCTGTCTTCACTACTTGTGTGGCCCCCGTCTCCGATGGCGGTCATACAATTTTATTGGTCGAAGATGATGAAGATGTTCGAATGGCCGTGAGTGATATGCTCAAGATCGCCGGATATGCCGTTCAAGAGGCCTGTGACGGGCTGGATGCCTTCCAGCGCCTGCAGGGCATGACCTCGCCTCCCAGTCTCGTCCTTACCGACGTGATGATGCCTCGTATGACAGGCCCGCAGCTCGCCAAGCAGATTTATGCCACCATGCCTGCGATCCAGGTGCTTTACATGTCCGGCTATACTGATCACGTTCTTGAGCCGGTTGACGGCCGGCCGCTTGCGTTCATTCGCAAACCCTTTACTGCCAAAGAACTCACTCGCAAGGTGTGTGAAGCCCTGAAAGCATAGGAGGGAACACATGCCCGCGTGTCGGGCACTCGCACTCTACCGTCTCGGCCTCAGATGGGTCGCCCTGGCTGGCTCTCCTCGCCGCTTCGTCGGTTAGCCCACGAGGAAGTAGGCTCCGAACCCGATCGCCGCGAGCACGGCGATGCTGAGCATCGCCTTCTCATGTCCGCACATTCCTGCCTGGGCCTTGCAGGCTGCTAAGGAGCACATGACTGACATGGTGGGTTCTCCTTTCCGGTAATAGTGGAAACGATACGCCCGTTGGATGATCTAGTCAACGACGGCCTCTCATCGCCTGGCATCGGGGTCGGGTGGAGCGCGTCGGACGCGTTCTTGCCACGGGGATGGCGATAGGCGCTCAGCTGTGAAATGTAAGCCAGCTGCTATACTTGGGGAGAGCCCATCAATAGGTATCGCCATAAGATCGAGTCGATGCCTATTCTGTCACACCGGTGAAAGGTGAACCCAACCATGGCCCAGAAACGAGAGCTCTTCCGAGTCGCGATCGATCGGACGGGTCAGATCCGGCGCGGTGCCGAGACACTTCCATGCCAGGTCGTCGATCTAACCGAAAAAGGATTTCAACTCCGCATTGACGGAGGGTTTCGTGTGGGAGAGACCTTGAATCTGGAATTCGTGTTGAACGAAACCTGCCCCGTGGTGTGTACCGTTCAGGTGACCCATGTTCGGCCTCCGTATCTGGGTGCGGTGATCGCCAAAATTTCTCTTGACCATCAAGCCCGGCTCTCCCACTTCATCGATCAGTTGAACGCTCTGAACATGACTGGATTTTGATCGATGGTCAATTTTTCCGGGGCATCCAACGACATGTCGAAAAAAGTGACCCCGATTGTGCCGCTTGTCTGTCTGTTCGCGGTGATCCTGTTACTGAGCTCAGTCACACTGGTTATCAAATACGTATTTCAACACAGTAACCTGCAGCCGATTGGATTGGCTTATTTTAGAGTCATGATCGGCTTCCTGTTTCTTTTTGGCATCACGTTGCTTTGGGACCGTCGAGGGTTGCTGTCATTAGCGGCCCCGGATCTGCTGAGGTTGGGGGTGGTGGGGTTTCTGGGTGTGTTCTCTTACGCCATCTCGGCGTGGGGCCTCATGCATACGAGCGTCATCCACTACTCACTCATCTATGGCCTCCTCCCCTCGTGCACGGCGATGCTGAGCGTACTCTTCGGAAAAGATCAGATGAATGTGTGGAAATGCGCCGGCATCGCTTTCTCACTGATCGGCTGTGTCATTGCCGTCTCCCAGGGCGTTCCGTATGGGGAAGAGACGATTCAATTCGGCGACTTCTTCGTTCTCCTGTTCACCGTGATGATGTCGGCGCATATTGTGTTCAGCTCCGGAGTCGTGAAACGCTTTGGAGTCATGGTGTCCAACACTGTCATGTTCGGCAGTAGTTCCCTCCTGCTCTTTTTCGGTTCGCTGGAATGGGCTGAACCCTTGCATGAAGAGGTTTCCCCGCTCATCACGGCGTCGGTCCTGTATATCGGTTGCGCGACGGCGGCCATTTTTCTTCTTCGCTATCGGTCCCTGCAATCCCTGTCACCGGCCACTGTTGGGACCTACCATAATTTAATTCCGGTCTGTACGGTCCTGCTGGCATATTTGTGTTTGGATGAACCGGTCGGTGCCCGGACAATCCTGGGCGGGATCATGGTCGTCGCCGGTGCCGAAGTTGTCCGGAGGGCTCAGGCCCTGCCGTTCTTACCTCTCCGCTATTGGGTGAAACCTTCGTTGCCGAAGTCGGAAGTAGCAAACCCCTCCGCTGAGTCGCTCTAGCCGACCATGGCCCGCTTCGTTTCATCCAGATGCTTTTGCAAATAAACCATGAACGGGGTGCCGCCGGTTCCTACCGCGGTGGGGTTGCTCGCATGAGACTGATGCTGACGGTGAATGTAGCTATCAGCATAGCCGACGTGAATCTCGCGGAATTGCGCTAGCAGATCAACACAACAACAATAGGCGGTCCAGAGTTCCGGACTGCGGAACTTCCGATCACGAACATAGCCGGAGAGCAGCGGCCGATGGAGATCGTCGACAGCCTCTTCGAGGCTGTGAAGAAACTCTCGGTGGCGGGGAGGCATGTAATCACGCATTTCTTGCAGGTAAACAGTCAGGGGATCCGGCTCATGGCCAATGCCGAGCCCGGCATCAAGACAGGGCACGATGGAACTTTGCGCACCGGTTTCTCCGCGGAATTGCTGGGGCTCACCGGCGTAGGCTGAGACATCGACGTACCGAAGGCCGTTCGGCAGGGACGGACTGTTCTTCCAACCATGGATGTATGGCCGCACGCGAGTGTAGTAGACATAGGGATCGCAGCGCTCTGTCATGCGGAGCAACGTGTCACGCATAGCGGTTTGGGCTGATGCCAAGGATTGGAGCCCGCACAGAACCTCGTCCTCTCGATCGTGAGCCGCACCATCCATGGCCTGAAGGAGACCCGCAAGCCCAGGCCCAGCTTCTCGCTCGATCTGTATGTGAATCACGACAAACCATTCTTCATCTAATCCTCCAAGAAAATTTTGCAGGAGAACGATGTTGTCGAGCCGAATCGGTTTGGTTGGGTCGAGCCGCCTCCAGTTGTCGAGCGCATAGGAGGCATAGGAGAGCACCGGCGGCCGGCCGAGCAGCCGGGCCACTTCATACCACGGCTGTGCCAATTGCGGCGGGAGTGACGCAGCCGGGTGGTCCGGTACTTCCCAGACATAGGCATGGCCGGCGAAGGAAAGCGTGCGCATAGCCGCTCGACAGTCCTGATGGCGCCATGTGGTTGGAATTGATGAGAGGAGTGAATGTTGCTCGTCGATGAACCGGCGGACCATCCTGGCGCTCAGTAGTTTTGGCAGCTCGTGTGCCAGATCGTTCAGCGTGGGGCAGTCGGGAATGTGATCAGAAGGATCGTGCGGAAGAAACCCCTGTTCGGGCGAGATCTCGAAATCGGAAAGCGACAGGGCGTGGAATGTCGTAGATCTCATCAAAGCCTCCGGTCAGAACCGGCGCCTCGTTGTACTCTATCACAGCTCCATGAGATCGCGATAAAGAGATAAAAATGATCATGCGGCCGCCTGTGTATCAACATATCGTGAGCACAACGCGGAAGCGCGCTTTGCCGCTCAGCATGCGATCGTATGCGGCTGCGGCCTCTTCCAGAGGAAAAGTCTCGACCATCGGGCGGATGCCCGTCAACGCGCAGAAATTCAACGTGTCCTCTGAATCCCGGCAGGTCCCGGACGGCCACCCCTGGATGGACCGTCGGGCTCCGATGAGTTGAATGGGTGTGACGGAGATCGGGTCTGCCGAAGCTCCCACGACGAGGAGCTTCCCGCCGACTCCCAGGCCGTCGATGAGTTCCGACATGGATTTGCTGTTCGGCGCGGTGGCCAGTATGACGGAGGCTCCGCCCATGATGGCCAGTTCGCTTGCCGCATTGGTCGTCGCCGAGTCGAGATAGCGGGCTGCGCCCAACTGCAAGGACAAGGAAGCCTTGGCCTTGCCGCGGCCGATCGCCACCGTGTGAAATCCCATCTTGCTCGCAAATTGAACACCGAGATGGCCCAGGCCGCCCAGCCCTTGGACTGCGACGAGGTCACCGGATTTCGCTCCGCTGTGACGCAGACCATTGAACGTAGTCACGCCTGCAAGAGGATCGGGGCAGCCTCTGCCGGCGTCAAGCTGTTCGGAATTGCCGCCGGGGCTTCGCTTCGCGCAATCATATACTGGGCATATCGGCCGTCACCTCTGAATCCTGTGACGTGGAAGTTCTGACAACCCATGAAATCACCCCGGCGGCAGGAGTTACACTGGCCGCAGTGCCCGCCATGCCATCCCACCCCCACCCCCTGGCCTTTCCTCCAAATCGTGACACCGGGACCAACAGCATCGATTACGCCTGCGACCTCATGGCCCGGCACACGTGGATACTGCAGTCCGGGCCAATGACCTTCCTTCACAAAGGCGTCACTATGGCAGACACCACACGCTTGTATCTTGATGCGGACGGTATTCGGACCCGGCTCCGGCAGCGCGCGTTTCACCACCTCAAACGGACCGCGAGCAAATTCCCGTCTGTCTTCCGCTACCACTTCGCTTGATTTTGAGAGATATTGTCCATCCTCTCGCCGGTCCAAAAAGCAATGATTTGGACCAGCGTTCAGCCGCAGTCTCGATGATTAGGGTCAACGATTGCGATCACGTGATTGGTCCTCTCATCAGGTCCTAATCCAAGAAATGGGCGAGGCCACCAATCCTGTAGGACTCGAGTCGCTACTTGCCTCCGAGCCCAATCAAGTCCAGCAGAGCAGGTCGTTTCAGAATAGGCATAATGTCTCGGTGCTTGATGTTATGCGTGGTAGGCTCAAACACACATGAGTGGGGAATAGCCGAACCGTGTAACGATCGCAAGAAGGAGGCGACGCCGGCGCATGAGCTCCCTCCAGCGTTTGGTTGCCTTGAGTGTGCTCGTGGGCCTGGCGTTCCCCGCACTGGTCTGTACGCCCGTCCTGGCAGAAGAGTCGATCATCATCTCGATTGGTCCTCGAATCGGCTTCAGCGGCAAAACTCCCCTGATGGGAAAACAGCAAAAGTATAATTTCCGCCTGTACGACGTTGCGGCGCTTTTTAGGCTCCCGTGGCAATTGCCGCTGGGTGACACCGACTGGAAGGTCGAGACGAGACTCATTACCAGTGCAGGGGCACTCGAGGGAGGGGGAGGCACCGGCGTGATGGCTACCGTTGTTCCAGACCTCGCCTTGAGTGGCTGGAATGGGTTTGTGTCTCTCGACGTTGGAGTCGGGGCGGGATTGTTTTCCATGCACAAATTTGGCGTTCAAGACTTTGGCGGGCCTGTCCAAATCGTCGCGACCGCTGGGATCACGTTCAACCCTGTCGCTCATACATATGGGGGCTTTCGTATCCAGCACTTCTCCGACGCCGGCGTCTATGGGCCGAACAAGCTCGGCGTGGACATGTATATTGTGGAATTCGGGTACAGATTTTGACCTAACTCTTGGTTCTAATTGGACTGAGTCAGCCCCAATAGGCCTGAGGAGGGTCGCAAAAACGATTTCCTAAACCGCGGGCCGGAGTTGTAAGAAACACGGGGGCCACCTACAGACGATGGCCTCCGTCTTTCAGTCTCCTAAGCGGCGAAGGGGCAGGTGTGAGGCGGGTTGCTCTTAGGTGCGCGCGTCCATCGAGCACCGCCCACTATTTGAAATGTGATGGATCTTGCGCGCCGCGATGCGCGAGCACAGAGAGCACCCGCCCCGCGACTCGCCTTTATGTCCCCATCTCCCAACTGGCCAAGTATTTCTTCTGTTCAGCTGTCAACGTGTCAATGTTCACGCCCATGCCGGCCAATTTGAGCCGCGCGATTTCTTTGTCGATAGCCGGCGGCACCGGGTACACCTTCTTCTCCAGATGCTTATAGTTCTTCACGATGTATTCCGCGCCGAGTGCCTGATTGGCGAAGCTCATGTCCATGACGCTGGAGGGGTGCCCTTCGGCCGTTGCCAGATTGACCAGTCGGCCTTCGCCGAGCAGGCTGACACGGTGGCCGTTCTTTCTGAGCGTGAATTCTTCGACACCGGGGCGGACGATGCGGCGTTTCCTGGCCTGCTTCTCGAGGCTGGGAATGTCGAGCTCGACATTGAAGTGTCCGCTGTTACAGACAATCGCGCCATCTTTCATCACGGCGAAGTGCTCGCCTCGGATGACATGGATATTGCCGGTTACTGTCACGAAGAAATCGCCGATCGGAGCCGCCTGCTCCATGGGCATCACGCGGAACCCGTCCATGACCGCTTCCAATCCCTTCAAGGGATCGATCTCGGTGATGACGACATCTGCACCCATGCCTTTTGCGCGCATGGCGATGCCGCGTCCGCACCAGCCATACCCCACTACCACAACGACGGAACCGCAGACCAGGCGGTTCGTCGCGCGCACAATCCCGTCCATAGTGGACTGGCCCGTGCCGTAGCGGTTGTCGAACATGTGCTTGGTATCGGCATCGTTGACGGAGATGACGGGGAATTTCAGCACTTTTTTCTCCGCCATGCTGCGCAAACGGATGACACCCGTCGTGGTTTCCTCCGTACCGCCGATGACGTTCTTCAAGAGATCTTTCCGTTTGGAATGGAGATGCGAGACCACGTCTGCTCCGTCGTCCATTGAGAGATGGGGACGATGCGCAATGGCGGATTCAATGTGGCGATAGTATGTCGCATTGTCCTCACCCTTGATTGCAAAGGTGGGGATGCCTTCGTGCTGCACCAGGGCTGCGGCCACGTCATCCTGAGTGCTGAGTGGATTTGAAGCGCACAGCCGGACGTCGGCGCCGCCGGCCTTGAGCGTGATCGCCAGATTGGCCGTTTCCGTCGTGACGTGCAAACAGGCGGTCACTCGCACGCCCTTGAGCGGTTGTTGCCGTTTGAAACGCTTGCGAATGAGCCGCAGCACCGGCATGGTGGCCTCTGCCCATTCGATCTTGAGTTTGCCCTGGTCGGCCAGTTTGATGTCTCTCACGTCGTAATCCACAGAGTCCTCCTTCTAACTAAACTAAGGAACGTCAATCGTCATGTGTCATGGTCATGTGCCGTCAAGACAAGGGGGGCGGGTTGGGTAACCCGTCCCCCTTGGTGCTGATCTCAAGACCTACGCGGCTACAGTCCTGATTCCCTGCGCAGGACTTTAACCTTATCGGTTTTTTCCCAGGTGAACTCCGGTTCGTTCCGGCCGAAATGGCCATAGGCCGCGGTCTTCTTGAAGATCGGCCGGCGGAGTTTCAGATGTTCAATGATGCCGCGCGGAGTCATCGGGAAATGCTTGCGCACGAGTTTGTCGAGATTGTCGATCGAGACGCGCTCCGTGTTCTTCGTGTCGACGAGGACGGAGACCGGATCCGAGACGCCGATCGCATAGGCCAGCTGTACTTCGCACTTGTCGGCTAATCCAGCCGACACGATGTTCTTCGCAATGTAGCGGGCCATATACGAAGCCGAACGGTCCACCTTTGTTGGATCCTTGCCGGAGAAGGCGCCGCCGCCGTGGCTGCCGTGCCCGCCGTAGGTGTCAACAATGATCTTGCGGCCGGTCAAGCCCGTGTCGCCCATCGGACCCCCGACAACAAAGCGGCCGGTCGGATTGATGTGATGTTTCACGCTGGTCGGATCGTAGAGACCCTTCGGCATCATCGGCTTGATGACCTGTTCCATAACACCGCGCTCGATCTGCTTGTTGGTCACGTCGGGACTGTGTTGCGTCGAGACGACGATGGTGTCGATGCGGAACGGCTTTCCGTTCTTGTATTCCACCGTCACTTGTGACTTGCCGTCCGGGCGAACCCAAGGGAGGATGTTCTTCTTCCGCACTTCTGCCAACCGGCGTGTGAGTCTATGTGCCAACACGATCGGCATCGGCATCAGTTCAGTGGTTTCATTGGTCGCATAGCCGAACATCAGTCCTTGGTCGCCTGCGCCGCCGGAATCGACGCCCATGGCGATGTCACTGGATTGTTGATGAATGGCGGTCAGGACCGAACAGGTGTGGTAGTCGAAGCCCCAAGAGGCATCGGTATACCCGACCTCCTTAATCACGTCGCGGATGATATCGGGAATTTCGACATAGGCTTTTGTGGAAATCTCGCCGGCGACAAAGGCGATGCCGGTGGTCAGGATGGTTTCGCAGGCGACCCGACTGTACTTGTCCTTGGCGATGATGGCGTCCAGGATCCCGTCTGAAATCTGGTCGGCGATTTTATCGGGGTGCCCTTCGGTGACGGACTCGGACGTAAAGAGATAATTGTTTCTCATTGAGACTCCTCAAGGTTCAATGGACGATAGTTACTCGATCTCAATAGGGGATAACGGGCCCTGTGTGAGAAGGAGATATGGACTCGGAAACCGGTTGGGATAATAGCGAAAATGACCTGAATTGTCCATTAGTTCTATTGGAGGGGATCGGCTGCTAATCGACGACTTCGCTTGCTTGACAGCCCTTTTCAGGCACTTGTAAGATGCCATGCTTTCGAAGATTTTCTCCTGTCTGTGACAGGACTTCTAGACTCTCCAGAGGGGACTTCCTTCCAGCGCCCGATCGTCCCTCGCCCAGGTCTGCTGTGTCTCTCGGGTCGTAAGGATTGTGTATCTGATGGAAAAGGAACCGGCAAAAGATGAGCAGCCCACCTGAAACCGAAACCCTGGCCCCACAGGATACTCCCAGAGCCCCGGCCCCAGGGCTGGGATGGGAGGAGTTTTCCCGCGAACTGGTCGAGTTTTTCGCCTCGATCAAGCTGGCGATGTTTCTGTTCTTGTTTATCGCCATCACGGCGACAATCGGCACGGTGATACAGCAGGGTGAACGGCCTGAAACCTATATCCAGGAATATGGCGAGGACACGTACCGCTGGTTTCTCCGACTGGGCTTCACGGACGTCTATCACACCTGGTGGTTCACCAGCCTGCTCGGTCTCCTCTGCATCAATTCACTGACTTGTTTTTACAAGCGCTTTCCCGCCGTCTGGCGCTCGATGAAACAAGACAAGGTCAGCGTGTCGCTGGCTTTCATCAAAGGGATGAAACAACAGGCGGAAGTCGCTGTGCAGGGGACGAAGGAGTCGATTGCACAGCAACTCGCCCAATACTACATCGAGAAGGGCTATCGGGTGTTGGCCAAGAACGAAGGTGGCGAAGTCACGCTGTATGCCACAAAAGGCGTGCTGGGTCGCGTCGGAGCCCATATGGCGCATTTAAGCGCGACGGTGATCGTGTTGGGCGGGCTACTTGGAAGCTACTACGGGTTTCAGGAATTTGGTGTCTGTCTGGAAGGCCAGACGTATCACATCCCGCGCGGAAACTTCGATTTGAAGGTGGAGAAATTCTGGATCGATTACCACGAGAACGGGGCAGTCAAGTCGTATAACAGCACGCTGACGGTGGTCGAGGGCGGGACGCCACAAATGACCAAGACCATCACCGTCAATGACCCGCTCGTTTACAAAGGCATCTGGTTCTACCAATCCAGCTATGGCGACGCCTGGGACCAGATTGAAATCGCCCGTGTGAACATTAAAGACAAAGAAACCGACAATGTGATCAAGACGATTGATCTCGAGTGGCAGAAAGAGCAATCCCTTGATGATCTGAAGCTCAAGCTGGCGGTCACCGACTTTGTTGCAGATTTTGCGTTTAATTCAACGGAGAAAAAGGTCTATTCGAAGACGATTGAACACGCAAATCCGGCCATCAAGCTGACGGTCAACGAGCGCAGCGCGGTCCAGGCCACCCCGTGGATTTTCTATCAGTTCCCCGACTTGTTTGACATCAAGGATTCGAAGTATCAGTTTGAGCTGATCGGCTATAAACCGAAGAAGTACACAGGACTGCAGATTGCAAAGAATCCGGGAATCAACATTGTCTGGTTGGGTTGCACGATGATCGTCGTAGGAATCACCCTCTCGTCGTTCATCTACCATCGCCGGTTGTGGACCAAGATTATTCCGGCAGCCGCAGGGGTGACGGTGTATGTCGGGGGGACGACGCACAAAAGTCAGATCGATTTTCAAAAGGAATTCCGAAGGCTTACGGAAAAGATACGGACGTTTTCGACTTAGCGGTCCCAGTGGTCAAACGTCCCTATGTTGAGTATGATACACAGGTGCCGCTGAGACCGAATTGACCGACGGAGGATAGGATGGCCCGCTCATTGTTTCTCTTTGACATGACCTTCTGGCTGTATCTCGCTTCGCTGACGCTCTACATCGCGTATTTGTTTGCCCGTCGCCCCTCCATGACGCTGGCACCGGCAGGCTATCCCCTCGACAACTTCGATGAACGAGACGGAGCTTGGGCGACCCAGTTGGGACAAGTTGCGACGCTGGTGACGGTGTTCGGCTGGATGGTCAACACGGCGGCATTGTTCACGCGCGCCTTCGAACGCCTCCAGCACTCGGGCACGTTCGCACCCTGGTCGAATCAGTTTGAAGCGATGGCCTATGTGTCGTGGGCGATTATTCTCGGCTATGTACTGTTGGAACTCCGATACAAGATCAAAGCGATCGGGGCGTTCGTGGTCGGCATTGGATTCATTGCCATGGGCGCGGCTTCGCTCCTGCCCTACCGGTACCAAACGGCGGAGCCGCTCGTGCCCGCTCTCAATAGCTACTGGATCTACATTCACGTTTCCATCACCTTGACCAGTTATGCGGCCTTCGCGATGGCAGGCGGACTTGGCGTGATGTATTTGTTCAAAGAACGGGCGGAGCAACGAGGGAGTCGATCACGATTCTATGCCGCCTTCCCCGATCTCGAAACGATCGATGAATTGGGCTACAAGGCCATCATGATCGGGTTCCCGCTTTTGGCGTTCGGGATCATTCTCGGCGCGATGTGGGCAAATTACGCCTGGGGAGGATATTGGAGTTGGGATCCTAAAGAAACCTGGTCGCTGATCGTTTGGCTCATTTACGGTGCCTATATTCACGCACGCATGACCAGAGGCTGGGAAGGCCGGCGGGCAGCGATCTATGCCGTGTTCGGATTTTTGATGGTCGTCTTCTGTTTCTGGGGTGTGAACTTTCTTTTGTCCGGTCTTCATGCCTATGCATAGGGCATTGTGACCTCCATATTTCTTAGGTCACTATGGCTGAACAGGCAATTCCCTCAGGTTCGAGTCCCACTCCTCAAGGCGGGTCACGCTTTCTGATCTTTGCCGTGGGCTCAGTCATCCTCGCCGCCGTCTTCAGCATCGTCTGGCTGCAAAGTTCCAAGTACGAGCCGCTGGCTGTTGGAAAACCGGCGCCGGATTTCTCGCTTGCCGATCTCAACGACAAACCGTATCGCCTGTCTGATTTCCGCGGGAAGGTCGTCTTCTTGAACTTTTGGGCCACCTGGTGCAAGCCCTGTCGCGAAGAAATGCCGTCGATGGAAATCCTGAATAAGAACTTCGAAAAGGACGGACTCGTGATTCTCGCCGTCAGCATCGATCGGGTCACAACGACCAAAGACATCCCGCCCTTTGTCAAAGGAATGAACTTGTCGTTTCCAGTCCTGATCGATTCGTGGGGAAAGACCGATAAGCCGTACAAGCGAATGGGCGTGCCGGAAACCTTTATTATCGACCAACAGGGAATCATTCAAGAGATCGTGATCGGACCACGCGATTGGACGAGGCTCGATAGTCTGCAAACTTTGACCAAGCTGCTCAACGTGACACCGAAAGCGGCTGAAAGGCTGCCAGAGTCGATGAGGAATCACGGATGAAACGGGCCCTTTTTATTGTGGGAATGTTATGGACGCTGCTGCTGCTTGCCGTGGCCCTTATGCCGGTCTTCACAAGTACGGTCGCTCCGCTTCTTGCGGCGCAACGAGGGGTCGTCAAGCCCGGCGAGCCGGCTCCGAATTTTCAACTCCGGGACATGAATGGCCAGACCGTCTCGTTGTCGGATCTGCGTGGCAAAATCGTCCTAGTGAATTTTTGGGCAACATGGTGTGGCCCCTGCCGGATCGAAATGCCGGCGATGGAGCGGTTGTATCGCACCTACGACCGAAAGGATTTCGAGATTCTCGCGGTCTCGACCGATGCACAAGGGGTGGCGGTCACGAGGCCCTTTCAACAGGAGAACCAGCTGACCTTTCCAATCCTGCACGACGCGGACTTTCGTGTCGGATTGTCCTATGGTGCGCGTACGCTGCCGATGACATTCATGGTGGATCGGCAGGGGATCGTGCGGCAGCAGATATTCGGCGCCCGCGACTGGGAAGCCCCTGAAGCGCATCAGCTGATACAGATGTTGATGAAATCTTAGCCGGGATTATTCATGAACACCTACTACGACAGCCGATCCTCTTGCCCGGCGAAGCTTTTCTCGTTCAGCCTCCTCGACAGCCTACCTGGATGCCTGTGTCAACTTCACTTGCGAGAAGTTCCGGCGGGCGGCGGTCTCAGCCGTCTCGTAACAGCATTCATGAACAATCCCGGCTAGGCTTATGTCGCAATCGATCACACAGATTTCGCTGATTGCCGCCTTCTCCGCCGGATTGCTCTCGTTCGTGTCTCCGTGTGTACTGCCCCTTGTTCCTTCTTACATTTCCTACATCACCGGTCTATCGATCGAGCAACTAACCGACGCGAACGCGCGATCCAAGTTTAAAACGGCCATTATCGTGAACGCGCTGCTGTTTATCGCCGGCTTCTCGGTTGTGTTCATCGCGTTCGGTGCTTCCGCCAGTTTCATCGGGCAAATGCTGATCACCTATCAGGACCATATCCGTCGCATCGGCGGCATGCTCGTCATCATCTTCGGCCTCTATCTACTGGGAATTCTGAACATCAACTTTTTGCAGATGGAGCACCGATTCCAGTTTCGAAATAGACCGGTCGGCTATCTCGGTTCGTTCCTCATCGGGATTGCGTTTGCAGCAGGTTGGACACCTTGCGTGGGCCCCGTGCTCGGCACCATTCTTCTCTACGCCAGCACAACGGACTCGTTGCTAAACGGCGTGTTGCTGCTGACCAGCTACTCGTTAGGATTAGGCCTGCCGTTGTTCCTGACGGCACTAGGGGTCGATCGGTTTCTGGCTTATTTCAAGCAGGCGCGTGCCTATTTATGGGGGGTTTCGACCGTCAGCGGCGTGCTGCTCGTGATCGTCGGCGTGATGATCTACGCGAACTCATTGACGATGATCACGAGCTTCCTCGAACGGTATGGCATCGGCTGGTACTTAGGCCAATAGCGGCACGATCTTCCTTTCGCAACTCCTCTCAATCATCAGTAGGCGACGAAAATCTTGGCGAGAGCCACGCATTCAGGCTGGTCAAACGGGTTGCCCAGCAAGGCCGCAGCGAGCAAGCGACCGAGGCATACTTCAGCCTAGTATGTCGAGGGAACGAGCGATGCGAGAACGCAGCTGGCGACCTGTTTCACCAGCCTGTATTTAGCACCAGGCGCCGAGACGGCAGTTCACGAACCCTTGCCCTAACGCAGTGGCGGAGGGAAGTCGCATGAGTCCATTGGCGACCTGCGGTGTGACGCCTCCTGCCGGAGCGCTACGGGGAGTCTCTGAGACGGAAGGACTTGGGGTGGGTACCGATGCTGCCGGTTCTGCTTTCTTGGCGATGAGCGTCGCCGGTTGTGATTTTACAATCTTGGCGAGTAGTTTGGCTCCTTCGCCGGAATGCTGGTTGTTGGGATACTTTTCCGCCAACAGCATCAATTTCTCGCTGGCCCAATCGTCCGCACCAAGATCGTGGTAGCTGAGGGCCAGGAAGTAGAGGGCATCCGGCGCGATGGACTTATCGGGATAGACCTTCATAATTTGTTCGAATCGATGTGCCGCGGCCAGATAGGATTGGCGTCGATAATAAAATTGCCCCACAAATAGATGCATTTGGGCAAGCATATCGTGGCACTCCTGAATCTTTTGCATGGCTTGGGCGTCGTAGCGGCTTCCCGGATAATCTCTTTTCAGCCGCTCGAATGAGTCGATCGCCTTTTGAATTGGTTCGGGATCGCGATCGATACCCTTGGCCCGCTTCATTTGGCTTTCGCCGATTCGGAAGGCGGCGTAAGAAGCGAGGGTATGGTTGCGATGGAGATCGAGGAAGTGGTTGTACTCCACGATCGCCTCGGCATATTCCTCCTTCTCGAAGAAGGCTTCGCCGCGTTTCATGATGACGTTGGGGTCGTAGTTTTTCTCGATCGTATCCCCAAGGAAGATGGATTCGTCGGTTCCGTTCAGTGCTTTCTTGGCCGTTGGATCGCCTTTCGGGGTGCTCGAACAGGCCATTAGGGCGCACAGCGTGGCTATGCTCAAGGCAAAGATAAGGTGTTTCTGGAGTCGTAGAGGTGTCATCAACAGCGGCTAGCTCTTCATCATCGTAACCAGCTACGAAATTAGCAGGAGAGCAGGCCAAATGCAATATTTCAGGTCTTTGAGTTGACCCCCGACTATGTGAGACCTATAATCCCGCCGCGTCAGGATGTTGAAAAAGTCCTCCCGCTTCGTTCTTGCGCGCTGCGGCTTGCTTGCGGAGAGGCGCGTCTAGGCGCGCCGGGGCTGGGCGGGTGAGAAAGGGAACTTTTTGAACATCCTGTACCTGGGGCCTATTGTGATTTCAACATGATACGAACCAGAATCATCGGGACGGGCTCCTATCTTCCGGAACGGGTCGTCTCCAATCGGGAGGTTGCGACCGTCTTGGGGATTGATCCCGATACCATCTCACAGTTGACGGGTATTCAGGAGCGGCGTTGGGCCGATCCTTCCCAAGCCTCTTCGGATCTCGCCGTTGGGGCGGCGCAACAGGCATTGCAGGCGGCCGGACTTTCGACATCTGAGGTCGAGGCCATTCTCCTGTCAACGACCTCTCCAGACATGGCGTTTCCTTCGACGGCCTGTCACCTCCAACGGAAGTTAGGCTGCCCAAGCGTGCCGGCTTTTGACGTCGCGGCGTCCTGTTCGGGGTTTCTGTATGGTCTTTCAATGGCCGATGCGATGATTCGCAGTGGCCAGGCCAAGACATGTCTTGTTGTGGCGTCCGAAGTAAAGTCTCGATCGCTGGACCCGCGGGATAGCGATACAGCGATGCTGTTCGGCGATGGAGCGGGTGCAGTGGTGGTTCAAGGAGAGCAGGAAGCCAGTCAGCCCAGTCGGGGACTGATGGGGATTCGTCTCTATTCAGATGGAGCGCGGCACGATTTGATCAGGGTTCTCGCCGGGGGATCGCGCATGCCGTCCAGCAAAGAAACTGTCGAGGCAAAGGACCACTCGTTACGGATGCAAGGGGCGCCGCTCTTTCGTCTGGCCGTGAGGCGCCTGGAGCAAGCGGTGCGAGAAATCCTCAAAGAGTTCGGCGTGGAACTGCGAGATGTGGCCCAATTTGTCATGCACCAGGCAAACGGACGAATCCTTGCTCAACTCACGAGACGCTTGGCTGTGCCCCCGGACCTGGTCTGTTCGGTCATTGAGCGGTTCGGGAATACCTCGTCAGCCTCGCTGCCGATCGCGCTGGACCATACCGTGCGTGCCGGGAACGTTCAGGCACACGACATCGTATTGCTCGGCAGCTTCGGCGGCGGATTGACCTGGGCTTCAGGCCTCATGCGATGGTGATGAATCGTACAGCTCTGTAACGCCTCTATCTTGTTACGTCGGGATGGTCAGGAATAGGCAGTTCACGGGTAGAAGAGAGGGATAATGATGTTCGGCTTGATTCCCAGAGAGGAAGCCTTTTTTGAATTATTCAAAAACGCGGCGCACAATATGATCGAAGGCAGCCGTCTCTTGAAGGATATGATGGAGCATTTCCAGTCTCCGGTCGATCAGGCCAAGCGGATCAAGGACGTCGAGCACGTGGGGGACGGCATCACGCATGACATTGCCCGCCGGCTCAATCAAACCTTCATCACGCCCATCGATCGTGAGGACATTCATGATTTGGCGAGCGCGCTGGACGATATCCTGGACGTAGCTGAAGCCATCGCCGACCGGTTCGTGCTCTATAAGGTCACGAAGCCGACGGAGAGGGCCGTCAAGCTGGCCGACGTGTTGTACCAAGCGTCGGTCGCGGTTGGCGCGGGGGTCGACCGGCTTGGGATGGCGCATCCGGACATCAAAGAATGCAGCGTGCAGGTGAACAGCTTGGAGAATGAAGCCGACCGCGTTTCACGCGACGCGATCTCCGAGTTATTCGAAAAAGAAACCGATCCCATGGCGGTCATCAAGTGGAAAGAAATCTACGAAGGCTTCGAAGCCGGCACCGACCGCTGTGAAGATGTCGCCAACATTCTGGAACGCATCGCACTGAAACACCACTAGCAGGATGTTGAAAAAAGCCGTCAGCTTTGTTCTCGCCTCGCTCGGAGGCTCAACGTACCGAAAAGAGTACGCCTCGCCTCCTCACTCGCTGCGGCCAAGCCTGCGGATCGGTGCGTCTCGGCGCGCCGGGGCTGGGTGGGTGAGAACAATGGCTTTTTTGAACATCCTGCGTCCCGTGAGGCGTGGAGCTTCGGCGACTGCATATTCCTCACACCTTACCCCGCGCTGCTTACCTTAAAGAATGCCTGAACTTACCGGAATGTTGCTCCTGGTCGTTGTGCTGGCGCTGCTATTCGACTTTTCGAACGGGTGGCACGACAGCGCCAATGCCATCGCGACCGTCGTTTCGACGCGCGTGATCAGCCCATTCGTCGCGGTGATAGGCGCCGGGGTGCTCAATATTGCCGGCGCCTTCATGTCCACTGCCGTGGCGAAGATGGTCGGGTCCGGGATCGTGGATCCCGCTTCCGTGACGCAGCCGATGGTGGCCGCGGCGTTGGCCGGAGCCATTTGCTGGAACCTTTTTACGCTGCTGTTGGGGTTACCGACGAGCTCGTCTCATGCACTGATCGGTGGACTGGTCGGGGCGGCAGTGACGCATGGTGGATGGGAAACGGTGAAACTAACGGGGCTTCGATCAGTGCTTGAAGCCATGGTGCTGTCGCCTTTTTTTGGTTTTGCAATCGGACTGTCGTTCATGGTGTTGATCAGCTGGCTGTTTTTCCGGGTCACGCGTTCGATCGCGACGCGTCTCTTCAAGCGGCTGCAGCTCATCTCCGCTTGTTTCATGGCGTTCAGTCACGGGGCGAATGATGCGCAAAAGGCCATGGGAATCATTACGCTGGCCTTGCTGTCGGCGGGCCAGATCCCCTCGAGCGAGGTTCCCACCTGGGTGATTGGGGCCTGTGCCGTGGCGATGGGATTAGGGACTGCCGCCGGTGGCTGGCGGATTGTCCGCACTCTGGGGATGAACATCGTGAAACTTGAGCCGGTTCATGGATTTGCCGCTGAGACCGGGGCGGCAACGGTGCTGATGTTCACGGCCCATATCGGTTTGCCCGTGAGCACCACACACACGATCACCTCGTCCGTGATGGGTGTCGGCGCAATCAAGCGGCTCTCAGCGGTGCGGTGGGGGGTGACGAGACGAATCCTCTATGCCTGGCTCTTTACACTGCCGGGCGCCGCCATCCTCGCGACCGTGATCTATTTGATTATGTCCACGTTCGTATAGGGGCATTGTCCGATCAGGCCGGCAATCGGACGACAAAGCGGCTGCCGGTCGGCACATTGCCTTCCACCCAAACCTGACCTCCATGTCCCTCGACGATGTGCTTCACGATCGCGAGTCCGAGACCTGTTCCTCCTAGTTCGCGTGAGCGGGCCTTGTCCACCCGATAGAACCGCTCAAAGACCCGGGGTCGATCTCGCTCGGGAATCCCGATACCGGTGTCGGTGACGGTCAGTTCAATTCCGTCGCGTTGATCATCGGCCGTGTTCTTGGCGACAGGAATCCGGCGCGCCGCGACGGTAATCAGTCCCCCTTCAGGGGTGTACTTGATAGCATTATCGACCAGGTTGGCCAGAACCTGAACCAACCGCTCCTGGTCGCCGCTGATCAGGGGCAAATCTGCGGCGATTTGAGAACTCAGCCGATGCTGCTTCTTGTCCGCCAACGGCTTCACCATGGCGATCGTGCGTTCGACAACCGAGCCGATGTGCAAGGGCTCCTGTTTGAATTGGACTTGGCCGGACTCAATTTTTGACAGCTGTAATAGATCTTCGAGAATCAAATTGAGCCGATCGCTTTGTTTCAAAATGATGTCCAGAAACCGCACGCTCGTTTCCGGATCGTCTTTTCCTCCGTCCAGCAGGGCCTCGACGTACCCCTTGATCGACGTCAGGGGCGTGCGTAATTCATGCGACACATTGGCGACGAAATCTTTCCGGATGTTTTCCAGTCTGCGGAGTTCGGTGATGTCGTGGAAGACGAGCACGGCGCAGGCTTCGTTGTCCTGTTCGCCGCCCGCCACCGAGGCTTCAACGTCGAGGCACCGTCCGCTCGGGGTGAGAATGATTTCGTCTTCTTGCCCGGTTCTCTGCGCGAGCACGGTCGAGACCAGCGCATTCAATTTCGGATGGCCGAATACTTCCGAGGACTGGCGTCCGCGCGCTTCGGCTCTGGTCACACCAAACATCCGCTCCAACGCCGGATTGACTTGAAGGATACGGCCCTTGTAGTCCAGCACCATCACCCCTTCGACCATCGAGGTCAGCATGGCCAGTAACTGAGCGCGATCTTCGGACAGTTCTTCAATCTTGGATCTCAACTCATTGGTCATGTGATTCAGGGTATCGGCCAGCAGCCCGACCTCGTCGCGGGAAGAGGTCTGAATCCGGACCGAATGATTGCCCGCAGCGAGCTGACGAGCAGCGGCGGCCATATCTGACAGCGGCTTGGTCAAACCCCTGGCTAGCCAGACGCTGAGTCCGACGGCAATGAGAAATGCGCTGCCGAAGGCCAGCGACAGATTGCGCTTGAGCTTGGTGAGCTCTTGCTCAAGCGCCGTCATCGGGAGGCCGAGACGCAAATAGAGTGGCGAGGAGGTCGTACCAGGCTCGTTGAGACGAACAGCACGGTAAAGCGTGCGGTCGCCGGTCGTATGGCTTGCACGGATGTCTGTGCCGGAACCGCTCGCGACGGCTTGCTCGATCTCCGGCCTCGTGCGGTGATTCTCGATGCCCGCCAGGTCGCGGTCCTGGACGGCGCTGTCGGCAAGAACCTGTCCGGTCGAATCCACCAATGTCACGCGCGCCAGCGCACGCCGGCTGAGCTCTCGAACGATGATCTGAAGTTGCGGAGTAGCCGGCAGGGAGGGCGAGGTCGTGAGGAGCGGACGCAGGTCGAAGGCAATGAGATTGGTGGAGACTTCGAGCGCCTGGCCGGACTGAGCCAGTTCCTGTTCTTCCAGCGAACGGGCGGCGAGGACGCCTGCAATCACGAACCCACAGGCCAAGGCGAAAAGGGTGGCGAGTGTGACTTTCCAGCGGATAGAAAGCGTCATAAGGCCAGTGCCGAGCGCTGAGGACTCAGTTCTGAGGGGACCGATTCCCGATGATCATACTCAGTCCTCATGACTCCTCCTCCTTCAGCCCTGTTCTTTGAGTTTGTATCCAAGAGACTTCACGGAAAGGATCGCCTCGTCGAGCAGAGGAATTTTCTGCTTCAGCCTTCGAACGTGAACGTCGACGGTTCTGGTTGTCCCGAAGTAGTCGTATCCCCAGACCTGATTTAAGAGCACCTCTCTTGTCAAGACTCGGCCTGGATTGCGCAGAAGATGTTCCAGAAGGCCGAATTCCTTGGCGGTAAGCGGCACGTCTTTTCCCTGAACCGTCACCTCGTGGCGGGATAGGTCCATGGCCAGCTTGCCGTACTGATAGACCGTCTGGTTGTCCTGCCGGCTGCGGTCCAGGCGGCGAAATAGAGCTTTGACGCGCGCCACGAGGGCTTTCGGGCTGAAGGGCTTCGTCACATAGTCGTCGGCGCCGAGTTCGAGCCCGATAACCTGGTCGGATTCTTCGGCTTTGGCCGTCAACATGATGATCGGCAGCATCGCGGTTTCCGGAGCGGACCGGAGGCGCTTGCAGACTTCGAGGCCGTCGATTTCTGGCAGCATCAGGTCGAGGACGATCAGATCTGGTTTGTCTTGCTTGGCACTACTCAGCCCTTCAGTACCCGTGGTCGCCGTCACTGTGCGGAAGCCTTCTTTCTCCAGATACAGCTTGACCAACTGGAGAATATCGCGTTCGTCTTCGACGATCAGGATTTTCTTGGTGGCGGCACTGGCCATGGGGGGTACATCAGCCTACGGGGCACTGGAGGCGCTGTCAAGGCAGGCGGCTCCTGCGGCTATTCTGTTGACGGAACCCGGAGAACTCACGTAAGGTGTTCAGATATAAAAAGAGGGACTTCCATGAAGATTTATCTCGCCAATCCACGCGGGTTCTGCGCCGGGGTCGACCGGGCGATCGACATCGTCGATTTGTCGCTGAAGAAATACGGAGCCCCCATCTACGTCCGCCACGAAATCGTCCATAGCCGGCATGTCGTCAACTCCTTGCGTCATAAGGGCGCGGTCTTTGTGGAAGAACTCAACGAAGTGCCGGAAGGCTCCGTCGTGATTTTCAGCGCGCACGGGGTGGCCAAATCGGTGTGGGAGGTGGCCAACCGCCGCCGGTTGCATGTCATCGACGCCACCTGCCCGCTCGTCATCAAAGTGCATAACGAAGTGAATCGAGACTACACCCAGGGATACGATCTCATTCTTATCGGCCACGCCGGCCACCCCGAGGTGATCGGGACGTTGGGACAAGTGCCGGATAAATTCCACCTCGTGTCGTCGGTGGAAGACGTTGAAAAACTGCACGTCGAGAACACGACGAATTTGTCCTATGTCACGCAGACGACGCTCAGCGTCGATGAGTGCCGAGACATTGTCGGGGCTCTGCACAAGCGGTTCCCGCATATTAAGGGACCGCACCAGGAAGACATTTGCTATGCGACGCAGAACCGCCAGAACGCGGTGAAGGAGCTGTCGAAACTCGTCGACGTCATTCTCGTGATCGGCTCTCCAAACAGCTCTAACTCGAACCGGTTGCGCGAATTGGGAGAACATTGCGGAATCGATTCGTACTTGATCGATTCGGCCGCGGACATCAATCCGGCTTGGTTGAAGAATGCCAAGGCCATCGGGATTACCGCCGGTGCGTCGGCGCCGGAAGTCCTGGTCGAAGAAGTCGTGTCCTATCTCAAGACGTATGAAAACGCCGAAGTGGAAGATCTGACCGTGATAGAAGAAGATGTGGAATTTCTGCTTCCCAAAGAACTGATCACGATCGACCCGTCCAACAAATCTGTGGCGGCGTCGGCGGGATAACCGGTCATCCCTAGCGCCTGCTGTATCCCAAATATTGTAGCCCCTTCTCTCTCTGCCCCCACCGGCGGTATTTTTCTTTGATTTCCACCGTTGCCTGTGCTAGATAACCCACCCGTGACTTCCCCTCGTGGTTCAACCGTTCGACCAACTACCAAAGGAGCAGGGCATGTATCTCAAGTCGCTTGAGATGTTGGGGTTCAAGTCGTTCGCCGAGGCTCGTATCGAGTTTCCGAATGGCGTGACTGCCATCGTCGGGCCGAACGGAAGTGGCAAGAGCAACGTGGTCGACGCGATCCTCTGGGTGCTCGGGGAACAAAGTACCAAGACCTTGCGCAGTGAAAAGATGGAAGATGTGATCTTCAACGGCACGGAAGTGCGCAAACCATTGGGCATGGCTGAGGTGTCGTTGGTCATCAGCGGGCTCGATCAGGTGAAGGTCGAAGGCCAATCTGGTCTGCCGAGTCAGTTGGCAGAGTATCAAGATCTCATGATTACGCGACGGCTCTATCGCAACGGCGACAGCGAGTATTTGATCAACAAGACGCTCTGCCGCTTGAAGGACATTCGGAGTATTTTGTTGGACACGAGAGCGGGGACCAAAGGACATACTGTCATTGCCCAAGGGCAGATCGATCAAATTCTGAACGCGTCTCCGCACGACCGGCGCGAATTGATCGAAGAGACCGCCGGGATCGTCCGCTACAAAAAGCAGAAGGCGGAAGCGCTGCGGAAATTGGAAGTGACCCAACAGAATTTGTTACGTGTCCGGGACATCATCGCCGAAGTCAAAAAGCAACTGAACTCCCTCGAGCGCCAGGCGCGTCAGGCGAGGTCCTATCAAGTGCTTCAACAGGAGGCGCGGACGCTCGAAGTGCAATTGTTGACGAACGAGTATCGCCGGCTGCGCGGGATGATTGCCGAACTCGAGCGCGAACTGGATACGTTGAGCAGGCAAGAGTCCGAGCAGGCAGCCGAGCAGGCGCGGTTCACCGCCGAGCTGGAGCGGATCAAGCTGGCCATCACCGATGCCGGCATCGAGATCGGCCAGCGGCGTGACGAGCTCTCTCAGATCGAACAGCAGCAGGCACAGACCCTTACCGCAGCCGAAGTCGAGCGCAATAAGGGCGAGCTCTATGAACAGCAACAGGCGCAGGGTGGGGAAGAGCTTGAGCGGCTGACGAGAGAGCAGGAGCATTTGAAAGAAGCGGAGGCAGCTCTGCTGACGGAACTCGATCGGTTGGACCAGACCTTGACCGAGCGTGAACAGGGGCTCGCTGCGCTCGACCGCGAAATGAAGGGGCTCGTGCATCAGCGAGCTTCGGCGCTTCAAGAGGAAGAGCGAGGGCGGATGGACGTATTAAACTTGGCTGTGCTGGTGGCCAACACGGAGCAGAGCCTGTCTCAATTGACTCTACGGGCGCAAGAGGTGTCCGAGCGCGACGGACGGCTGGCGCGGGAACGGGAAGAGATTCAATCTCAGCACGATGCCGCCATGGATAAGCGTCAGGCGCTTCATCAGGCCTGCCAAGCGGCCGAGCAGATCGCGGCAGATCTCCGTCGGCAGCAGCAGCAGATTGAAGAGAGCTCGGAGAAAACTGCGAGTGGATTGACCGAGGTCGAGCAGCTGTTGGCGACGCAATCGGAGGAATTGGCCGCCGTGGACTCGCACCTGCGAGCCCTGCAAGGCGTGTTGCGGGAAGACATGGGGTATGGCCGGTCGGGCGATGAGGAAGCCACCGCACTCAAAACATGCCAAGGGGTGCATGATGCCGTTGCCGAATGGCTTGTCGTGCCGGCCGGCTTGGATCGGGCGGTCGAAGCCATCTTAGGCGAGCGAGTCCGAGGATGGTTCGTCGATGGTCCGCAAGCCGCGTCTCACGCGATTGACTTCCTGATGGGGAAAGATCTTGGGAGGGGCACGTTCATTCCGCAGGCTCCGCGATGGAACGTGTCGGCCCGACCGAATGAGTGGTGGTCTGCTGTTGCTGACCGGTCCGGCGTCATTGGTCGAGCCGTCGATCTTATCGAAGTCGAGGAACGTCGAAGCGCTACGCGCGACTATTTGTTCGATGGGGTTGTGTTCATCGAGACGTTGAGTGAGGCGATCTCCTTGTGGGAGCAGCAGGTTTGGTCTGCGCCTGATGGTCCGACGTTTGTCACCCGCGCGGGGGAAGTCTTGGATGCGGCGGGCATCGTCACCGGGGGACAGGTCAGCTCGACAGGCGGATTGTTGCAGCGCCGCCGTGAAGTGATGCAGTTGGAATCCCGGCGGACGACATTGGCAGAACAGGTCGAGCAGGCGCGCCAGCAACGGGAACGATTGCAGGCCGAGGGTCAATTGCTTCGTGAGGAAGGACGTCGTCTGGCCGAGGCCTTGCGCGATGAAGAGATGAAGGCCTTGTCGTTGCAAAAAGATGCGTCGGGCCTGCAGCATTTTCTTGGAGATCTCAGCCAACGGATCGAGACGTTGATGGGTGACGCGCAGCGCGGTTCGCTGGAAGTGCAGCGGCTGGAGCAAGACGCCCGATCCGGGCAGGCACAACTGTCGCAGTGGATCGCAGAAAAAACCGGACAGGAAGGCGCGTTGCAGGCTGTTCGGGTTCGCATAGAGCAGATGGATCAGGGCATGCAAGGCCTTCAGCAACGTCTCACCCAAGCACAGATGACCGCGCAGGAAGCTCGGACGACACGCGAACATCGTCAAAGCGATCTTCAGCGGATTCGCCAAGAACAGCAGGAAGCCGTCGGTCGTATTGACAGCTTGAATCGACAACTGGAGTCGCTCGGGGCCTCGTTGGAACAGAGTCGGCTGGAACAAGAGCGGCAGGAAGCCATGTGCCGGGAGTTTGGCCAGTCGGCTGAGCGCGTCAAAGCACAGTTGGTCGAGGCGCAGGAGCGGCAGGCTCAGGATATGGCTCGCGCCCAGTCGACGGACACGAGTTTGGAGCATGTACGCAAGACCGTTTTCACCTTGCGGGAATCCCGTATGACCCTTGAAGTCAAGCGGGCCGAAGTGCGGACGCAGTTAGGAACGGTAGAATCTACGCTCTCCGGAACGTATCAAGTCGATCCCGCATCGCTCGTCGAGTCCGCTGCCGCTGATCTGTCCACGTCGCAGGTCCACGACGGGGCCTCGGCCTACGACGCGCAGCTGTTGCCGACGGAAGACGAGCTGCGGCAGCAATTGCACAAGATCCGAGAGCGGCTCGATCGCATGGGGCCGATCAATCTCGCCGCCATCAGCGAACATCAAGAGCTGGACGAACGCCATCGGTTTCTGTCGGCACAGGAGCAGGATCTGTCGAACTCGATCGCGTCGCTCAAGGAGATCATTCAGCGGATCAATCGGACGACTAAGGACATGTTCGCGACGACCTTTGCGGAGTTGCAGGAAAAGTTCGGCGAGGTGTTCGGGAAATTCTTCCCCGGGGGGCGGGCGGAGTTGCAGTTGGTTGAGGTGCCGCTGGATGACACCGTTGAAAGTAAGGGGCCGCAAGAGCCGGGAGTGGAGATTGTCGCACAACCGCCGGGGAAGCGATTGAAGAGCATTACCATGCTCTCGGGCGGTGAGAAGACGTTGACTGCCATGGCACTGTTGTTCGCCAGTTTTTTGATCCGTCCTACACCGTTCTGTATCCTTGACGAAATCGATGCTCCACTCGACGAAGAGAACATTGGGAGATTTACCGGCGTGCTCCGTGAACTGTCCGAGGGCGCTCAGTTTATGGTGATTACTCACAACAAGCGGACCATGGGGATCGCCGATTCGCTGTTCGGGGTCACGATGGAGGAGCCGGGCATCTCCAAACTCGTGTCGGTTCGGCTGAACGACATGCAGCCGGCCTAGCAGGCCAATTAGCAAAAAACCTTCGTAGTTCAGAGGACTTCCGCGCCTCTTTGCTTGACTTCAATTAGATCGTCTGTTATATCCCGACAGCTAAAACCACGACCTTTGTGATGGGTCGCACGTCTCGCCTAGCCGCGAGGGTTCTCACAGTTGTTTCTCCTTTTCGAAAGCCCATGAAACTGATTCGAACCATCCTCGACCGATTGTCCGATAGTTTCTTCCTCTCTGTTCCGGAGAAAGTCAGACTTGCCACCGATCCTGGCTCGACACCTTCGCTTCGGCTGGTTTCCGACAAATCAGCCGCGGCTGTGGATGCCTCATCCCGACGCATCGCCAGCCCCGCTGGCAGTCAATTGGACGCGATCGAGGATGCTGTCCGTCGGAGCCAGGCCTGGTTTCTCGCGCGGCAACATGCCACGGAAGGGTACTGGGTCGCTGAACTCGAAGCCGATACGACGCTGACGTCCGAATACCTTATGCTCCGGCGGTTTTTAGACCGCGTTGATCCCGAGCGGGAACGCAAGGCCGTGCGCTATCTGCGATCGACGCAGCTTCCGGACGGCGGCTGGCCCATCTACTACGGTGGTCCTTCGGAAATCAGCGCGTCGGTGAAAGCGTATTTCGCGCTGAAGCTCAGCGGCATTTCTGGAGACGAGCCATTCATGCTCCGGGCGCGTGATTGTATCCGCGGCAAGGGCGGCGTCGTTCAATCGAACGTCTTTACCAAAGTCACGCTGGCCCTGTTCGATCAGTATGATTGGGAAGGCATCCCACACATGCCAGTCGAACTCATGTTCTTGCCGAAATGGTTCTATTTCAACATTTACGCCATTTCCTATTGGTCGCGTGCGGTGTTGATTCCGTTACTGATCGTATTTGCACACCGGCCCGTCTGCCGCATTCCCAAAGAGCAGGGGATCGAGGAACTCTATTTGATTCCTCGCAGCGAAATTCGCTATTGGAAGTTCCCGCCGTTCAACAAGGATCAGAAATGGTTGACGCCGCATAATATTTTCGTCGCGCTGGACGCGATGCTCAAACTCTATGACCACATGCCGCTTATGTGGCTGCGGGAAAAAGCCTTGCATCGCGCTGCGACTTGGATGTTGGAACATCTCAAGGGGAGCGGCGGACTCGGCGCGATCTATCCGGCGATGGCCAACTCAATCATGGCGCTGCAATGTCTGGGCTATCAGATCGACGATCCCTTGGTGTGCAAGGCGCTTCAAGAAATAGAAGATCTGGAAATCTACGACACGGTGTCGATCGGCGATCAACGGGTTGACGCCCTGCATCTGCAACCATGCCATTCGCCGATTTGGGATACGTCTTTGTTGATGAATGCCCTGGTCGAAGCCGGAATGCCGCAGGACCATCCGGCCTTGCAACGAGGGGCCGCGTACCTGATGTCCAAGCAGACAAGGATGGTTGGTGACTGGAAGGTGTCGTCTCCAAAAGCCGAGCCGGGTGGCTGGTATTTCCAGCATGAGAACGAACTCTATCCGGACGTAGATGATTCGGCCGTTGTCTTGATGGCGTTGGCGAAAGTGAAGGTCGGACAGACGGCTGAGTTGCAAGATTCCATCAGGCGCGGGGCGGCATGGGTCGTCGCGATGCAAGGGTCCGATGGCGGATGGGGCGCCTACGACAAAGACAACAATCGCATCGTTTTCAATTACATTCCGTTTGCGGACCACCACGCGTTGCTGGATCCAAGCACTGCCGATCTGACGGGGCGCTGTCTCGAGATGCTTGCCGCGCTGGGGTACGATCAATCACATCCGGCCGTGGCACCGGCTTTGGCATTCCTCAAACATGAACAAGAGCCGGATGGCAGTTGGTATGGTCGATGGGGCGTGAACTATATCTATGGCACCTGGTCCGTGCTCGCCGGTCTTCGCGCCATCGGGGAGGATCTGTCGCAGCCCTATATTCGCCAGGCCGTAGGGTGGCTCGAATCCAAACAGAATCCAGATGGCGGCTGGGGCGAGTCTTGCGTCTCTTATGCCGAGCCGGCCCTGGCCGGAAAGGGCGAAAGTACCCCGTCGCAGACGGCTTGGGCCCTTCTGGGGTTAATGTCGGCCGGGATGACGGATTCGTTTAGCGTGGCTCGGGGGATCCAATTTCTCCTCCGTCACCAGATGAAAGATGGTTCGTGGGAAGAGGTTCGGCATACCGGCACCGGGTTCCCGCGCGTGTTCTATCTCCGCTATCACTGGTACTGCCAGTATTTCCCCCTGTGGGCACTCGCGATGTATCGGAATCTGAGAATGCGCAATAAAATGCGGGCCGATGAAGTGCGGCATCAGATTCTGACAGCCGGGTGCTATCGGTTTGATCGTTGACCCAGCGGCCGACGTCATCCGTTGGCGGTGCACAATCGCACGGCGAATTCCCTCTGAGTCCCGTCGCCCTGTTCGTCGCGACGCGATGGGAACTGGCGGCCGTACGCCGCGCCTTGCCGGTCGATCGGCGGGTCGAAATCGAAGGCGTGAGCTGTTTCATCGGCCAACAAGGCGATCGCTCGTATTGGCTGGTACACTCGGGGATCGGACCGGAGGCGGCGAACGCGGCTGCCAATGCCGTGCTCACCCGGCAACCGATGGCCTTGGCAATCTCCACGGGATTTGCCGGGGCGCTGGTGCCGGCCGCGATCGGAGATGTGATCGTCGGAAACAGCGTATCATCCGGGTGGTTTGACGGTGCCTGGAATCAGATAGCACATCCCATCTTCTGTGATGCGGTGGTGGTTTCCGCTGTGAGATCGGCCGTCGCGCAGATTGGGATGACCGATCACATCGGCTCGGTTGTCTCGATGTCCAGGGTGATCTGTCGAGCTTCGGAGAAACAGGTGATCAGTCGGTTGACTGGTGCCGTGGCGCTCGACATGGAGAGCGCGGCGTTAGGAACGGTGGCAATGGAACGAGGAATTCCGTTCGTGGTTTTCCGGACCGTATCGGATCTTGTCGGCGAGGACCTTCCGCTGGATTTCAATCTGTTTCTGAGGCCGGCTGGCTGGGTTCGAGGACTGAGTTCGTTAATCAGCCATCCATCAAGTCTGATCGGCTTGAATCGGCTTCGACGACAAAGTCGGTTGGCCGCGGACCGGCTGGCGGCGGTTTGTTTTGCCTATGCGGGAGAAGGATTCGGGCTTTTGCCGGTAAGGGAAGCGGGTAGGACATGATGGTCGAACGTCTGGGAGCATGGGCCATCGCGTCGATTCAGGAGATGGGGCGCATGCTCTTGTTCGTCATTTCGTCGTTTGCCTGGCTGACGAGGCCGCCGCTCCGGTTCACCCAGATCGTCAAGCAGCTGCACTTCATCGGCTACAAATCCACGTTCGTCGTCGTGCTCACGGCCGGGTTTACCGGGATGGTCCTTGCCCTCCAAGGCTATTACACGTTGCGAAAATTTGGTTCGGAGGGACTGCTCGGGTCTGCGGTCGCCTTGAGCATGATCCGGGAATTGGGTCCTGTGCTGGCGGCGCTGATGGTCACGGCGCGCGCCGGATCGGCCATGACGGCAGAAATCGGCATCATGCGGATTACCGAGCAGATCGATGCGCTGGATACCATGGCCATCAATCCGCTGCAGTATCTGATCGCGCCGAAATTGGTCGCGGGATTGATCGGTGTGCCTTTGCTCGTGGCAATTTTTGATGTCGTCGGGATTTACGGGGGCTATATCGTCGGCGTCGATCTCTTGGGTGGGAATGGCGGTGCCTATTGGAATTCGATCGAGTCCGCAGTCGAGTGGAAAGACGTGTATGGCGGCATCCTCAAATCAATCAGTTTCGGGCTGATCGTCAGCTGGATTTGCTGCTATAAAGGATTCTTCACCAAGCACAGCGCCGAGGGTTTGGGCACGGCCACGACGGAAGCCGTAGTGCTGTCCTCGGTCCTCATTCTTGTCTGGGATTATTTCTTAACGTCCGTCTTGTTGTGATGCCATGATTAAACTCGTCGCTGTGGAAAAGACATTGGGTGGTCAGCGGGTATTGCAGGGCCTTGACCTCACGATCCCCGGCGGCAAACTGACGACGGTGATCGGGAAGAGCGGAGAGGGAAAAAGCGTGTTGTTGAAACACATGATCGGACTCCTGCAGCCTGACCGCGGCGAGGTATGGGTCGGCGATGTGGAAATTTCCCGCTTGCGGGGCAAGGCACTTAACGACGTCCGTAAGCGGTTCGCGATGCTGTTTCAGGGAGCGGCGCTGTTCGACTCGCTGTCGGTCTTTGAGAACGTTGCGTTTCCATTGCGGGAGAAGTTGCGAATGAAGGGGCCGGAAGTCACCAAAAGGGTTGAAGAGAAGCTCGAACAGGTAGGCTTGGAGGGCATGGGGCATAAGTTTCCGGCCGAACTGAGCGGCGGAATGAAAAAGAGAGCCGGCTTGGCACGGGCGCTTGTCATGGAGCCGGAAATCATTCTCTTCGACGAGCCCACGACCGGACTTGATCCCTTGATGGCGAAGTCGATTCACGATCTCATCGTGGCGATGCACCGGCGCTTTAAGTTTACCGCCGTCATGGTCAGTCACGAGATCCCGGAAATTTTCGGCATTTCAGACTGGGTCGCGATGCTGCGCAAAGGGAAGATTGCCTTGATGGCGCCGGCAGCAGAGTTCGTCAAGACGACGGACCCCGAGATCCACGAGTTTATTTCCGTCAGTGGGCCGGTTACGCTGAGTGGAGCAGCTGGCGGCTAAGAAGGCGAAGGGGGAACAGATGGAAAAGACCAAGTTGGAACTGGTCGTCGGTGTGTTCGTGCTGGTCGGCATTGTCTGTCTCGGATATCTCTCGATCAAACTGGGGAAACTCGAACTCATCGGCGGAAACGTCTACGAAGTGGTGGCACAGTTCAACACGGCATCCGGACTGAAGGCAGGGTCTTCGGTCGAAATCGCAGGCGTCGAAGTCGGACGTGTTCGGACGATCACACTTAACGAAGATCGTGCCGCCGTCACCCTCGCCGTGGACAATACGGTCAAGCTCTATACCGATACGATTGCGTCGATTAAAACCCGAGGCATTATCGGGGAGAAATTTCTCGCCCTGTCGCCGGGCGGCGGCGGTGATCCTTTGAAACCCGGTGATACGATCCGGGACACGGAGTCCGGCCTCGATTTGGAGGAGTTGGTCAGTCAGTACGTCCATGGTAATGTGAAATGACTGTCCGGGGGAAAGCGGCCGGCTAGAGGAATCAGCAACAGGGAGAGCGTATGAAAACCTGTGATGTCGCCGAGCGTGGAAATTTTTGCCGAGCCGTGTGGGCAGGCATCGTATTGGCCGGCTTACTCTGGGCCGGACTTGATTTTCAGACGGCCTGGGCCGGAGAGGCCACCGAGGCGATGAAGGGCACCATCGACGAAGTGCTTAGGATCTTGGGGGACAAAGACCTCAAACAGCCGGCCAAGGCGAACGAGCGCCGGCAGTTACTGGAAAAGGCGGTCGGCGAGCGGTTCGATTATCACGAAATGTCCCGCCGTTCGCTCGGGGCGCCTTGGGCCAATCTGCCCGACAAAGATAAGGAAGAATTTGTCTCGCTCTTCCAGACCTTGCTTGTGAATACCTATGCCGACAAGATCGAATCCTATTCCGGCGAGGGCGTGCACTACATCAACGAGCGGACGGAAAAAGACTATGCCGAGGTGCGGACAAAGGTGTTGACCGGGAAGACGGAGATCCCACTCGACTACCGCTTGCTCCACAAAGCGTCGATTTGGCGTGTTTACGATGTCGTCGTCGACGGGGTGAGCCTGGTGAACAACTACCGGGGGCAATTCACCAAGATTCTGCGGAACGGCAGCTATGCCGATTTGATCGACCAGCTCCGCAAGAAATCCGATAAGATCAAAACCCCGTAACAAATCCAAGTCGAGCGCTCATGACGACCCTGCGTGGCATCGCCATCTTTCTTGTATGCCTGCTCGCAGGGACGATAGCCGTGTGTGTAAACCCGGCGGTGGCCGACACACAGGTCTTTCCCATACCCTCTGCTTCGACTTCCAAGAACGACGGGAACGATGCCGGCTTGATCGTCCCCATCCTCATCACTGATCCGGATGGGGAGCTGAGATATCTGTTGGCTCCGATGATCATCAAAAACTCGATTGTCGGAACGCGGGGCACATTTAATCTGTTTCGCTACGATACCGGGGGCCGTCAAATGCAGTTCATCGGCTCGTTCACCGAGAGGATCGAGCGCAAACTCGTTTTCAACTACGTCGATCCGGCATTCAGCGAAGGACGCTATTTTTTGAATTTTGGAGGCTCGTTCTTCAAGAATGCGACGTCTCGATTTTTTGGATTAGGGCAAACGACCATCGAGTCGGATCAAACGAACTACACGGCCCGCGAAGCCCGTGCGAATTGGCGATTCGGTGTCTATGCCAACGAGGTGACGCAGATTGCGGTGGGCCAGCGGGTCCGCCAGGTAAGCCTGCAGAGAGGCGCGACGGATCTGCCTTTCACGGGGGATCGGTTCCCCACGGTCGACGGGGTACAAGGCGAAACGATCATCGTGGGACACCGTGCGACCTTCTATTACGATACGAGGAACAATTTGTTTTCACCGACCGACGGCATGGCCGTCACGGCCTATGCCGAACTGAATCAGAACGTGCGGAATAGCACAAATCCGCTTTATTCACACTATGAGCTGGAAGTGAAGAAGCTTTTCCCCAGCGAATCCAAGCGCGCCATCCTCGTGATACGAGCCGACCTGCAGGCCACGCTGGGAAGGGAAGTGCCGTTTTTTGAGCAGAGTTCGCTGGGGGGACAAAACAATCTCAGAGGTTACGGGGTCGATCGATTCATCGACAAGAACCTGATCGCGGCCAGTATCGAAGAACGCATTCATGTGGCACGAGCAAAAGTTGCCGGCGTCGCAGCCGATTTCGAAGTTGCGCCGTTCCTGGATACCGGGCAAGTGTTCAACAGCTTCAAAGACGTCAGTTTCAGAGACTACCGCATGACGCCTGGTATCGGATTCCGCGGGATCGTTCGACCGAACGTCGTCGGGCGAATCGATTACGGATGGAGCAAGGAGGGAGGGGCGATCTTCGCTGGCCTTGATTTCCCCTACTGACATGGTAGCGTCCGATCATTGGCGAGGTGAATCATCGTGCCGGGCGCTAATTGTGGGCCTCGTAGCCGTCGTCTGCCTGCATCCATCCAAGACCTTGGCTGAAGGATTCGGCCCATTTCCCGTACGCAACTTCCATCCCCTGCAACAGTTGGTGCTCAATATGCCGGGCGATCGTGCCGCAGTCCTGAAGCACGGCATGTTGGATGTGCGTCTGGAACTGGCCGAAACGGCCGTCATCTACCGAGAAGATACTCAGCAGGCCAGCGCTACAGCAAAATTCGAGACGCTGCGGAACGGACTTTTTCTGCGCTATGGAGCTACGGACAAGCTGGAACTGGCGATGGAGATTCCAGTTCTCTATCGCTATCCGGGTTTCATGGATGGGGCGATCAAGGCCGTCGAACGGATGACGACCGGATTGTCGCCGGCGCGCAAGGCACTGAATAACAGCTACGTGTACAACATTTCACACGGCGGGCAGCAGATCGTCAACGGCACGAACGGTGCGGTGGGGCTCGGCGACAGTACGTTGCTAGCGAAATATCAACTGTTGTCGGAGACGTCCTCGCTTCCGGCCTTGTCGATTCGCACGGCGGTAAAATTTCCCACCGGCGATGAACAAGAGTTTTTCGGTAGTGGGAGTCCGGATTTTGGAATCGGACTCGCGGCAGAGAAGTTACTCTTAGGCCGGTGGGTCCTCTATGGCAACCTCAATGGAATATTCCCGACCGGTCGGATTGCCGGACTGCCTTTGCAACCCACCATTTCAGGATTAGCGGCGGCTGAATACCTATGGTCAGACAACCTGTCCTTGACCCTGCAGTTTGACTACTACTCATCACCATTCCATGGCGTGGGGCTCCAGGTTCTGGATAAGGGGGTCACCGAGGTGGTGGCTGGATTCAACTATCGAGTCACGGAACATTGGCTCTGGCAAGTGTATGGGGTCGAGAATGTTGACTTCATCACGGGAAGCGCCGCAGATTTTACATTGGCGACCCTCTTTACCTACCGATTTCGGACATGACGGGGCCGAAATGACGATAGGGCAAATGACCTAACCGCTTGACAACATGGGAGTCTTGTGTGAAACTGACCGAGCCAGCATACAAACCGCTTGACTGCTTCGCCAAGCCTATCCAAACTCAGCCCGTAATGACTGGGCAGGGAACTCTTGCAAAGGAGTGTCGTTATGTCGATCCTGAAGACAATCCACAGCCCCGCTGATTTGAAACGGCTGTCGCCGGCGCAATTTCCCGTGTTATGCCAGGAACTTCGGGAAGAAATCATCGGCGCGGTTTCTAATGTCGGGGGACACCTCGCTTCTAACCTGGGCGTGGTCGAATTGACCGTCGCGCTCCAGTACTTGCTGGATACTCCAAAGGACAAGATCGTGTGGGATACCAGCAATCAGGCCTATGCGCATAAGTTGCTCACGGGGCGGCGCGAGCAGTTCCACACCCTTCGGCAGTATGGGGGGCTGAGCGGGTTCTGCAAACGCGAAGAGAGCATCTACGACACGTTTAATGCCGGGCATGCGGGAACCGGCGTTTCGGCGGCGTACGGCATGGTGGAGGCACGTGACCAGCAGGGGCAGAAGCATAAGGTTGTCTGTGTCGTCGGCGACGGTGCGATGACCGCCGGGATGACACTCGAAGGCCTGCACCATGCCGGAGGGCTCGGCAAGGATTTCATCGTGATCTTGAACGACAATCAAATGTCCATCTCGAAGAACGTGGGCGCCATTTCCTCCTATCTGAACCGCACCTTTACCGGCGAATTCTACACGAAAATGCGCGAAGAAACGGGCCAACTGTTGCGGAAGATTCCCCATATCGGATTCGATGTTGAAAAGCTTGCTCGGCGCGCCGAAGAGTTGGCCAAGGGCGCGATCCTGCCGGGCCTGTTGTTCGAAGAACTGGGATTCCGCTATGCCGGTCCGATCGACGGACATAACTTCGAGCATCTTCTGCCGACGTTGGAAAATGTGCTCAAGATGAAGGGTCCGGTCCTGCTTCATGTGATTACCAAGAAGGGTCTGGGCTACGAGCCTGCGGAGAAGAATCCGGTGTGGTTCCATGCCTGTCCGCCGTTCGTGCGGGAAACCGGCGCTCCGGCCAAGAAAGCCGCGAGGCCTTCCTATACACAGGTTGCCGTCGATACGTTGGTCAAGCTGGCCCGTGAGGATAACCGGATCCTGGCGATTACCGCGGCGATGTGTGAAGGCACTGGTTTGAACGCCTTTGAAAAAGAATTTCCTGACCGGATCTACGATGTCGGCATTGCCGAGCAGCATGCCGTGACATTTGCGGCAGGTTTGGCCGCGCAGGGGATGCGGCCGGTCGTGGCCATGTACGCGACGTTTTTGCAGCGCGCCTACGATCAAGTCGTGCACGATGTCGCCACGCAGAACTTGCCGGTGACTTTCTGCATCGATCGTGGCGGGCTCGTGGCGGAAGACGGTACAACGCACCATGGTGCGTTCGACTATGCCTACCTGCGGCATGTGCCGAACATGGTGGTGATGGCACCGAAGGATGAGAACGAATTGCAGCACATGCTCAAGACCAGCCTGGAATATGACGGGCCCGCGTCCGTGCGGTATCCGCGCGGCGTGAGCCTGGGTGTTCAGATGGATGCTGCGCCGAAGGCGCTTCCGATCGGAAAGGGTGAGCTGTTGCGGGACGGGACCGACGTGGCCATCGTCGCGATCGGCGTGCCCGTCTGGCAGGCGGTCAAGGCGGCTGAGCAGCTCAGTCAAGAAGGCTTGTCGACGGCAGTGATCAACGCCCGCTTTGCGAAGCCACTGGATCATGAATTGATTGTGGGCGTGGCCAAGCGAGTTCGCTATGTGATCACCGTCGAAGAAGGCTGTAAAATGGGCGGGTTCGGCTCGGCGGTGCTCGAAGCGTTGTCCGATGCCGGAGTGACCGGTGTGACGACGAAGATTTTAGGTCTGCCGGATTGGTACATCGAGCAGGGGCCGCAGGATCTGTTACGCGAGCGGTACGGATTGACGACGGAAGGGATATATCGCAGCGTAAAGGAACTGGTCAGCAAGAGCCCCACCGATTCTCGAGAGCGGGAACTCTTCTCGGCGGCGATCGATCATCTGCCGCATGGAGATGAGCAGGGCAGCTAGAGAATACGTAAGGCGGGTTGTATGCATATATCCAGACGAAAAACTCGACAGGTTCACGTCGGCAAGGTGAAAATCGGCGGCGATGCCCCGGTCTCCGTCCAGTCGATGTGTTCGACCGATACGCGAGACGTGACTGCGACGGTCGAGCAGATTCGGCAGCTCGAAACCGCCGGCTGCGAATTGATTCGTGTCGCTGTGCCGGACGATGAAGCCGCCGCTGCCCTTCCCAAGATCAAAGCGGCAATGACCGTCCCATTGATCGCGGACATTCACTTCGATCATCGCCTGGCCTTGAAAGCCGCCGAGATCGTGGATTGCGTCCGCATCAACCCCGGCAACATCGGCGCCTGGTGGAAGGTCGAAGAAGTCATCAAGGCCGTGAACGCACGCGGAATCCCGTTGCGTGTCGGTGTGAATGGCGGATCGCTTGAGCGGCCGTTGCTGGACAAGTATGGCTGGCCCTCACCGGAGGCGTTAGCCGAATCGGCACTGAATGCCGTGCATGCGCTGGAAGATGTCGGCTTCACCAATATGAAGGTGTCGCTCAAAGCGTCAGACGTCCACCATGCGATCGACGCCTACTGGTTGTTTGCCCATCAATCGAATTACCCCTTGCATATTGGGATCACCGAGGCAGGAACCGCCATGACCGGTGCGGTGAAATCGGCGTTGGGCCTGGGGTATCTATTGTCGCAGGGCATCGGCGACACGTTGCGAGTCTCGCTGGCTGCGGATCCGGTGGAAGAAGTCAAAGTCGGTTTTGAAATCTTAAAGTCGTTGGAATTGCGGCATCGTGGGATCAACGTGATTGCTTGTCCAACCTGCGGCCGTGTAGAAATCGACGTCGTGCGAATGGCCAACGAACTGGAAAAGAAGCTCGGTCATATCAAGACCCCTCTCAATGTGTCAGTGCTCGGCTGCGTCGTGAACGGTATAGGTGAAGGCAAGGAAGCCGACATTGGCATTGCCGGCGGTGAGGGTAAAGGCATCTTGTTCAAAAAAGGGAAATTGGTCCGCAAGGTGCCGATGGAAGAGTTGATGGACACACTCATTCACGAAGTCGAAGCGCTCGCCAAAGAAAAAGAAGCGGAAGGCAATGGTGAGGCGGCCGCCCATTCGAATGACGGATGGGAAGCGCTGCCCCCCCCGTCCGACCACCCCCCGACACTCGGAAAAGAGATTCCCGTCCTGTCCAATCGACGGTAAGTCTGCCGTCATCTTCGCCCTAGCCTCTCAGGCCATTACCGGACTATAATGCCTTTTCTCGAGGGGCGCCGTACCCAAGTGGCTAAGGGAGCAGTCTGCAAAACTGCGATGCAGCGGTTCGAACCCGCTCGGCGCCTCCATAGAAACTTGCTCGATCCGGACCCCATACGATGTGCAGGCGACGGGATAAACGCCTCCATTGCTGTGTAGTATCACGGCTTCGTGTGGGTCGACGTATCCTGCTTCTTGTCTGCGGCGGGCAAGCGTCGCTGATTGAGTAGAGAGAAATTGACTTTGACTGGCCGCCAAGGGGAGTGGTAGAATCCCCAGCGTTTCCAACCTGCTAGCCCGGCGGTGGTTCGCCGCTGTTACCGTTACAGATCAACCTGAAGGAGAGCGGAATGGCCGTTCCGGTGTCTCAGATGTATACCGTGGCCAGCTACGTGCTGACCCAGAAGTTCAAAGGGGTGAAGCGGTACCCATTGGTACTGATGCTAGAGCCTTTATTCCGCTGCAATCTGGCCTGTGCGGGCTGCGGTAAGATTCAGTACCCGGACCATGTGCTGGATAAACGGCTGACACCCGAGCAGTGCTGGGCTGCAGCAGAGGAATGTGGCGCGCCGATCGTCAGTATCCCCGGAGGTGAACCTCTGATTCATCCGGAGATTGCCAAGATCGTAGAGGGATTGGTGGCGCAGAAGCGATACGTGTACCTCTGTACGAATGCGATTCTCCTGGAACGAAAGCTCGATGAATACACGCCCTCCAAGTACCTGACGTTCAGCATTCATATGGATGGGCTGAAAGACGAGCACGATTTGGCGGTTTGCCGCGATGGGGTCTACGAGGTCGCGGTGAGGGCGATCAAAGCGGCGCTCAAGAGGGGCCATCGTGTGACGACGAATACGACGCTGTTCGACGATGCGAATCCGGAGCGAGTGCGAAAGTTTTTCGATGAGATGATGGCGCTCGGCGTGGAAGGCATGATGATTTCGCCGGGCTACAGCTATCAGAAGGCGCCTGACCAGCAGCATTTCCTCAAGCGCGAGCGCACCCGGGAACTGTTCTCCAAGATTCTCGGCAGTCCAAAGCGTGGTTGGCAGTTCAATCAGTCGCCCTTGTTTTTGGATTTTTTAATGGGACGCCGCGACTATCAATGTACGCCCTGGGGTAATCCGACCTATAACGTGTTTGGCTGGCAAAAACCCTGCTATTTGCTTCAGGAAGGTTACACAAAGACCTTCCGCGAACTGATGGAGCTGACGGAATGGGACCAGTACGGCACGGGGCGTAATGAAAAATGCGCCGACTGCATGGTTCACTGCGGATATGAAGCCTCGGCCGTTGAAGATACGTTCGGCAGCGTTTCGGGCTTTGCCCGGACGGCCAAATTGACTTTGCTTCCCACCTCGAGATAACGACGTCACGTCGATAGTCATTGGTCGATCGCTAAAACTTGTTTCTGCCATGACAGATACGAAAAATCACGCGTTGGGCTCCGCCAGTTCGCTGGAAGGACGAGTCTTTCGGCCTGCTTCTTCTGAAGAGATCATAGAAGCTGTGGAGCTGGCCTTCGACTACCGCGGTGACGTCACCCTCGAACTGAAGTCTGGCGAGACTGTTGTCGGCTATCTGTTCAATCGTGACGCCGATGGTGCCGATCCCTGGATCGATATCTTTCCCGAAGACAATCCCGCCCCGCGGCGGATCCTCTATCGCCACATTGCCTCGATCGCCTTTACCGGCGAAGACACGGCCAACGGCAAATCTTGGGAGACCTGGGTCTCCAAGAAGGAATCCGAGCGCCGTGCGGAAGCGGCGCGGGTCGAAGCCGATGCCCGCACCCGCGGCTATTTGTAGAGCAGAAATCTCAGCCGGCCCTCCCTAGTCACAAGCTTCTCCATAGCGTCAAGTCCATTTCACCAGCGTCGCAGGATTCCCTTCTCCAGCCCTGTAAGTCGTTGACAACCAGGGGGGGCTATGTTAGAAACATCGGCCTTAAAACCGGGGAAGCCTGTCGTGGCGAGGCGTTTTGTTGTTTGAAACCATTGCACGGAATCGAGCGGCACAAACGTCACCCAGTTTGGAATATGCGAGGCAGAGACGGAGAGGACTGAGGGTTGCGTTCGTCGGTCTTTGCCTGGTCGCGGTATTGCCCTCGGGGGTCTCGGCAACGCATGAAGCAGATCATCGCTTCACCGTCGAGGGGTTCGTGTGTGGAGCAGACGGGAAGGCCGTTTCGAACACCGACGTCCTTGTCAAAGATACCAAGATCTCCTATGGCCAAGTGGTCAAGACCGATGGGGACGGGTACTACAAAGCGACGTTCCATCTGCACAACGACAATCTGGGCGATCCGCTCCTGGTCGAAGCCAAAGGAGAGCAACAGAATCACAAGGTCCAGTTCGATCCGAAAGACTTGGAATCCGAGCGCAAGGTCCAGATCCATTTCGGAACCGGCTGCATTCATGACGTCAATCAGCCGCCGGCTTGGCTCTGGTGGAGTCTTGGAGCTGTCACCGCAGCGGTTGTCGGATTGATCGGAATGAGGACGGTACGGGCTCAACGCAAGCAGGCAGCACAGAAACGAGGCAGGTCGCAGGGAAAACGAAAGCATTAACACCGATGGCGGTCCGTGGGGCTGATGTGCACCTCGCCGGATCGGTCAATGCTGTGGCGAGGGTCAGTGCGCGTGGCTTCAGCGAATCTCGAAGGTATCGGCGCTTTTTCAGGGGTGGCGGCACTCCGGTCAAAGCGTCTTTTTTTCGTCCGGAATTCTACATAAGGAGCGAGGGACCGTTATGGCGCAATTGACAAAAGTTCATCTGGTATTGGTCATGGGCTTCGGGCTGCTCATCGCGGCTTGCGAAGGCGGTGGTGAAGGGCCGATCGTTCCGCCTCCTCCGGCGCCAGCCGAGTATGCCGATAAGCACATGCCGGCAGGCTGGTGGGCGGACGAGAAAATCGTCGAAGAAGGGCGCAAGATCTTCATCGGTGAGACGAACCCCGACGTGAATTGTGCCAGCTGTCACGGCAAGGACGGCAAGCCGGTTAAGGCGGGCGCACGGGACTTCCGTAACGGTGAGCGCATGAAGCTCTATTCCGATTCGGTCTGGTTCTGGCGCATTTCGGAAGGCGTGCCCAACACGAAGATGAAGGCCTGGAAGAGCAAGCTGTCAGAGGACGATCGTTGGAAGGTCATGGCCTTCGAGCGAACCTTCGGACTGAAGGGGAAAGCGTGGGACGCGACGAAGAAGGACTGGGTATCTGCAGACGGTGCTGCTGCGCCGACCGCCGCACCAGCGACGGCCCCAGCTCCAGCGGCGGCCCCGGCGCCAGCTGGCAAGTAAGCTGATTTTACTCTAGTGAGAAGGGCGGCATCATGAAAAAATGGCAGCGTAGTCTGTTCGCGCTCTGTGCATTTCTGGCGCTGTTCGGAGGAGCGGCCTATGCCCAAGCTCCCGGCGCCCCGCCGGTCGAGTTCCCTTACACGGGGAATCGTACTGCAGTCTGGATAGTCGCCCAGCTCCACATTCTGTTTGCCGCCTTCATCCTCGGTGCGCCGATCTTTGTCGTAATCTCCGAATGGCTCGGCTATCGCAAGCATGACCCCCGGTATGATCGCCTGGCCAAGGAGGTCATGAAAGTCACGGTCATCCTCTACAGCATGACCGCTCTGACCGGCGGCCTGTTCATCTTCGTGTTGTTGGCGACCTATCCTCAGTTCACCACCTGGCTGATCAATCACTTCTTCCTGCTCTTTGCGGTGATCTACCCGTTGTTGTTCATCGGGGAAACGATCCTCCTGTACATGTATTTCTACTCCTGGGATGCCTGGAAGGGGGACAAGAAAGCCCGGCACATCGCACTGGGTGTGTTGCTCAACCTGATCGGGACCATCACCCTCTTCGTGATCGACGGCCCCACCTCGTTCATGAATACACCGGTGAAGGCGGAAGGCGTGTCCCCGGCGGAATTTCTCGCCACGGCCACGCTCTGGGACAAGATCTACAACTACAGCTGGATGCCGATGAACCTCCATCGGCTTGTCGGCAATGTGACGTTCGGTGGATTCATCACGGGCTTGGTGGCGGCCTACATGTACATGGCGGCGAAGAAAGAAGATGAGCGGGCTTACTATGATTGGATGGGCTTTGTCGGCAACCTGATCGGTGTCGGCGCGCTCTTGTTCCTGCCTTTCATGGGTTACCTGCTCGCCTATGAACTCTGCGATTACGATGCCTCGATTTGTCCCTACATGATGGCGGACCAGCTCTCGATGTTCTTCGAAATGCAGGGCGCCATGGTGGGGCTGATCTTCCTCGCCAGCAATTACTACATCTGGCTCAGCATGAAACGGATCGAGGGGGTGGAACGGGTGAGGATGACGATCTTTGCTCCGCTCGTGATGGTGGCGCTCCCCTTTGTCATGACGTACGGGTGGACTCTTTTCCCCGTGCCGGACCCACGTTCCCTGGCGATCCTGGTTCCGCTTGCATTGCTGCCGGTGGTGCTCGGTCGGTTCATTCCGCTGACGGTGTCTTCCCGCACGGTCATCAAAGTCGGTTTCTTGATGGTGGTGATTGGGGACGCCATTTGGTTGACGCCACACGGGTTCGTGCCGACCGGCGCGAAATTGGTGGCTGAGCTGGAGCTGCCGTCCGATTGGAACTTCTTGGCGCTTATGCCGGCGAAGAACTCTGCGGCCTTTACGTTGGTCTTCGTCACGGTCGTGAACTACATCATTTATAACCGGGCCATCAGTCAAGGGACGATTGTCTGGGGCAAGATCGATTTCGCGTCGCAGTTCGTTCTGGTGTTTCTGGCCTTCAGCGCGATTTGGACGATGGGTCTGATGGGAGCGGTGCGGTCGCTGCTGCGGAAGTATTTCCATACGTACAATCTGCTGCCGGACTTCACGTCCGAATCCTTCACGCCGACCTTGTCGTATTCGGCCTGGTGGATCACCGCAATCACCGTGGCCTTTTACGTGGTCGTCAGTTTCGCCATCTTCGTCACGCTCAGGCCGGCTGAAGCCAAGGGACATGCGCCCGAGGGAAGTCCGGCTCCTGCGGGGGCCAAGTAAGGGCGCAAAACGACAATGAAGGAAAAGGGATTGCTATGGGCAATGTGATAAAGAAGCTGATCGTCGGAGTGGTTGTAGCAGGAGTGTTGTTCGGGGTCACCAAGGCGCTCGAGTTCCCAGTCGTCTTCCAGATGATGTTCGTCGCCTACGCGATCCTGGGTACCGCCGTTTTCCTCTTGCTCGATGCGCCATCGCTCAAGCCCTTGAACGGCGTAAAAGCATTGGGCGCTCTATTGGTGTTCTACATCGTTCTCTGCGTCGCCTATATCGCCGGCGCCTCGCTTTGGCCGCAGTACGATCCGGAAGACGAGAAGGGCAAGATTGACAAGATACTCAAGCCCAAGCGGGCGGCCACGGAACAGGGAAAAGCCGAGGAGCTGATTGCTCGCGTGAAAGCACTCGATGAACAGGCGAAAGCCTTGGCGGCGCGTATCAAGACCTTGGGTGGCGATCAGGCTCCCGGAGCGCAGGCTGCCGGCGGAATTGGTGCGCCGCCTTCGACGACCGGCGCGGCCGGTGGAGATCTCCTGAAAATCGGTGAAGACCAGTGGCAGCTCCAAGAATGCTACAACTGTCACAAGTTGCGGGGCGAAGGCGGAAAGAAGCGTGGTCCCGAGCTCGACAACATCGGCAGTTATCTGACGGTGGACGACATCAAGCAGAAAATTCTCGATCCCAAGAGCTGGATGGCCGAGGGATTCGAGAAGGAATATGAAAAGGGCAAGATGCCGGACAAGTACAAGGACCTGATGGAGGAAAATGACGTCGTCGCCCTGGCCTCCTGGCTGGTGACCTTCAAGAATCCGGCGGTCAACACACCGAAGCCGATCAAGAAAAAATAGCATGCAGCCGCAACTCAAATCCAAAGTCCGCTGCACGGACCGTGAAATCGGGGAAGTGACGAAGGTCATCGTCGATCCGTTGTCGCGCGAGATCAGCCACATCGTCGTGTCGATGAACGGCAGCGGTGAGCGGCAGGTCGCAATGGGATCGGTGCAGGCCGTCACCGACGGGGCGGTTCAGCTACGCAATGCCTCCTCCGAGATTGTGGCCCTGCCGCCATTCAAGCGCGACGAGTACGTCTCGACCCACGAAGTTGAAATCGCGCATCTGGAAGAAAAGGTTCATGTCACGCCCGGCGAAGTGCTCGTGCCGTTGCCCGAATTAGAAAAGAACGTCAAGCGACGCACGTTTTTCATGAACTTCACCCATGCGATCGGGTTTTTGATCGGGCTGCCGATCGCGTTCCCGATCTTGCGCTATTTGATGAAGCCGATGTATGCCCCGTTCGATAACGGATGGCTCAAGATCGGCAACGTCGGCAAGATCAAGCAGGACGACATCGGTGTGCAATTCAAGTACAAGAAAAAGGTCAAGGAAGCGTATTTGCCCGAGGCGGAGGTCGAAAAGAACGTCTGGATTTTGAAAGCGACCCCGGCCGTTCTGGATAAGGTCTATCAAGGCAAGGACATGGAATTTCGCGATGCGGCCGGCAAGGCGGTCTGGACGAACAAAAAAGAGATTCCCTATGTCGCATTTTCCGGAAAGTGTCCCCATCTTGGTTGCGGGTACAAGTGGCGGCAGCACAAACTGCTCGGCCAAGTGTTCCTCTGCCCGTGCCATTTGAGCATCTACGATGCGTCCGGGAAGGTGCTCGATGGGCCGGCGCCCCGTCCACTCGATGCCCTGCCGATCAAAGTGTCCGCGAGCGGGGATGTTCAAATCATCGACATGGAATTCAAGGCGGGTACGAAGTCGCAAATTCGGATCGTCTAATGGACCACTCCTCACTCCCCAGCACACAACCGACCGTCATTGAAAAAGTCATCGCGTTTGTCGACGAGCGTGTGGGCCTCAAGCAGATGCAGGCCAAGATGCTCAATGAGCCGGTGCCGGGCGGCTCCCGCTGGGCCTACGTGTTCGGCTCCGTGCTCCTCTTCATCTTCATCATGCAGGCAGTGACCGGCATTCTGTTGATGTTCTATTACGTGCCGACCGCCGATCATGCCTACGCCAGCACGCAATACATCATTCACGACGTGGACTACGGCTGGTTCCTGCTGAGCTATCATTTCTGGGGCTCCACGGCGATGGTGGTCTGTGTCTTCGCCCACATGTCGCAAGTCTTTCTCTGGGGCGCCTATAAAAGTCCACGCGAAATGATCTGGCTGGTGGGGCTCGCCCTCTTCGGCATTGTGATGGGCTTCGGCTTCACCGGGTACTTGCTGCCGTGGGATCAACGGGCCTACTGGGCCACGACCGTCGGCGTCGAGATCATGGACAAGACGCCGGTCGTCGGTGACTTTATGGCGCGTTTCCTCAAAGGCGGTCCGACGCCCGGACAAATGACGTTGAGCCGGTTCTTCGTGATTCACGTGATGATCCTGCCGGCAGCCTTGATGGGCCTTGCGGGTTTGCATCTCTTTTTATTCCGCGCAGCCGGCCCGGCCGGTCCATTCAGAGGCACGACTGAAGAAATCAAGGCCAAGACCGATTACTTCTTCCCCCGCCAGGTGTGGAAGGACATCGTCGGGATGGCTGTCGTGTTCGCCAGCATCTGTGCCTTGGCGTTCTGGGAGCCGGTGGTGCTCTTGGAAGAAGCGACCCCGGATCCGGGCGACTATCATCCGGAACCGGAATGGTATTTTCTGTTTTTGTTCCAATTGCTGCGGTTGAAAATATTTGCCGGTGAGTTCGGCCAGTTCCTCGGGGCCATTGCGCTGCCCGGCGCCTTCATGGCGCTGCTGGCAGCCCTGCCTTTCATCGACAAAGATCCTGAGCGCAATATTTTCAAGCGGCCGATTGCTCTCATCGGCTGGATCGTCGTGATGGTGACCATCTTATTGTTCACCATGTCGGCCATTATCAATCGCGAGTTCTTGGACTGAGCGCGGCGCCGGCAAGCCGCACAAGGCACCTATGACCGACGAACGCGAATCCATGTCTCCCACGAAAATCGGACTCGGTGTCCTCTGGCCCGCCTTCTGGACCGGACTGCCGGTCAAGTTGGCGTTCGTGCTGGTCTTTCTCGCGATGGATCTGATGCATTTCGAAGGCAGGATCGGGTTGGCCTTTATCATGCTGCTCGCGAGCCCGGTGACGGTTTTCGCCCTGCCGATCATCTCTTTGGGGTTGGAATCGCACATCGGCGAGGGTGCCGGAATCGCATTGCTCTTTCTGCTTGCGATTCCCATCGATATCTGGGCGTTGGGTCTCGTCGGGCGGAGCTACTTTCTGGAGAAGTTCCGCAAGGAACCGCCGGATGGATTGGGCCTGACGCTCTGGTGGAAATGCGCGCTCGTCGGCGCCATCTTTTTACCGATTCTCTGGTTCATCGTCGGCACTGTGACGTCGACCGCGATCTCCATGGCCCATTCCCTGCTGGAGATGGAGATGCTGAAGGGCGTTCCAGTGGCGGAGCGGATCGGTATTGAGCTCACCTTATGGGGCGGAGCATCCGCAGCTGTGCTCATCGTATTGCTCCTGATCGGCGTGTCACTCGTCGGCCGAATGATTCGCAGCACGGCCGAAGCGGCCGGTCCTGTAAGAGAAAACTACCAAGGACTGATTACGCGCTGGGATTTGATGCGCGTACCGGCGGATCAAGGATTGATGTTGACGTCGCTGACCCTTGGCGGGGTGGTCTTGTCAATGCTGTTTTGGGCGTCGCTACCGGTCACGACGCCGCATCCCCATGAATGTTGCAAGAAGCCGGACGTGAAAGTCCAACCGCCGTACAAACCGCTCGATGCGCTGAACAAGGATGAAAAGATGATTGCGCAGTTGTCGGCACAGGTCGAGGCCTTGGAAAAACAGAAAGCCGAAGAGGACGCGCAGAAGAGCAAAGGTAAGGGGAAGGCAGGCAAGGATGCGGCGCCTCCTGCGAAAAAACCGTAACGACGAGACAGGCGAGGTGAGTGCCATGCGACACCAGGGTGGATTCATTCAGCGGATTCTCCAGACTTTCAACAGTCATGGGGGATGGCTCTCGGGGCTGTTGCTCGCAGCGGGAGTGCTCGCACTTCCCTCCCTCGGGCTCGCCGCAGAAGGCGTGGCGGCCGGTCCGGTCGAGTATCGGGATATCCCCGGCATCGGAAGCCGCAACATCGTCTGGGTCATCGCGCAGCTGCATCTCCTGCTGGCCGGTTTCGTGTTGGGTGTGCCGATTTTCGCCTGGGTCTGCGAAATCGTCGGCTGGAAAAGCGGCGAGAAGCGGTACGATAAGCTGGCGAAAGAATTCACCAAGCTTCTCACCTCTTCTTACGCAACCACTGCTCTGTTCGGCGGGATTCTGCTCTTTCTCTTGATCGGGTTCTATCCCAAGTTGATGAACTATCTGACGGACATTTTCTTTCCGTCGTTTGTGTTTTATTGCATCCTCTTTCTCCTCGAGACTGCGACCCTCTACCTCTATTGGTACGGCTGGGATGCGATGCAGGACGGCGGCAAAAAGACCTTTCACGTATTCCTCGGGTTTCTGCTCAACCTCTTTGCCTTTTTCATCATGATCGTGCCGAACTCCTGGGCGACCTTCCAGGCGAGTCCGGTCGTGATCGCGGAGGGCACGGATCTTCAGCGGGCTTGGGCCGCGACCTGGAATCCGACCTGGTGGCCGGTCAACATCCATCGATTGATCGCGAATGTCGTGCTGGGTGGATTTATGTGCGGGGCCTACGCCGGTATTCGCTACCTCGCTGCAGAAACGTCTGAAGAACGAGACCATTATGATTGGATGGGGTACGTCGGGAACTTCATCGGCGTGTTCGGGATGCTGCCCCTGCCTTTCGCGGGATACTGGCTGATGCGGGAGGTGTATCAATACAATCAGCAAATGGGTATTACGCTGATGGGAGGCTTTCTCTCCTGGCTGTTCATTCTTCAGGCCATGCTGATCGGGGTGCTCTTCCTCGGAGCGAACTACTATTTCTGGCTGGGAATTACTTACCGGATTCCCGGTTCCGAGATGAGCTATCGCAAGCCGATTATGGCGATGCTCATCATGCTGTTGGTCTGTCTCGGTGTCTGGATGACGCCGCACTCCCTGGTCGCCAGTTTGGAAGAGGCGCGCAAGATGGGTGGTACGCACCACCCGCTCCTGGGTGTCTTCGGCGTCATGTCGGCCAAGATGACCGTGGCCAACCTCATGATCCTCGTCACGTTTATGAGCTTCATCATGTACTGGCGGGCCGGGAAACAGGAAACGGCAACGTGGGCCAAAGTGGCCAGGGCCTTTATGGGTGGTGTGCTTGGCGTGGCGGCTATCGTTGTGATCGTGCTAGGTGTGTGGGGGTATTTCGTGCCAGCCATTGTCCGGATTAACTATTTTTCTGTTGCCCAGGTTTTGATCGTGCTGTTTGTGATGCTGACCATTACGCCGCTCACAGCTGTTCTGTTGAAGAGCGCCAAAACGACCACGGAGATGGTCTGGGGCCGGATGCCTCCGCGCGCAGGCTATGCGCTCGTGCTGAATGCCGTGATGGTGATTCTGCTCATGACCTTGATGGGGTATGCCCGCTCGTCATCGCGGGTCCATTGGCACATCTACGGCGTCATGCGCGACTCATCGCAATATGCGTTCTCACCTGCGCTCGGTTATGCAGCGGCATTCATGGCGCTGAATACATTCCTGTTCTGCATGCTCGTGGCGTTTATCTTCTGGGTCGCCACGATGGGGGACAAGGGGAAAGCTCCGAGTGGATCAGGCAAGGGCGAGTTACCTCGTGGGGCAATGCCGGCGATGGCCGGCGGGTCACAGTCGTTGGGTAACCAGAAAGGCTTAGGCCAATGAGTGAAGTCGTTAAACTGCAGCTGATCGGCCTTTCGGTCGTCGGCGTGGGGATCGTCATCCTGCTCTTCATTCGAGCGCAATTTGCCCGAGTGATTGGATTTGTGGCCATCGTCCTGGGTCTCTTCTCGCTCGTGGCCCTTGCGGTGCCGCAGATGGCCTCACTGCCGCCGGCTGAAGAAAAGTTTGACATTGCGACTGTCAAGACGCCGACGGACATGGCGGCGATCGGCCAAAAAATCTTTTTCAGCAAAGGCCAGTGCGCGCTCTGCCATTCCATCGGTCCGAGCGAATCGGCCCGCTGCCCGGATCTCAAAGGCATCGGCGCCAAGCTCAGCCGCGAATTCATTTTCGAAAGTTTGACGCAGCCGCAGGCATACATCTATCTCGACTATCGGCACGAAGGGCTGCCGAAGGAGTATCCGGCTCGGATGCCCTACATCAACAAGAACCCTATCGGGCTGACGAAGAACGAGATTCTCTCCGTGATCGCTTTTTTACAGCAAATGAGCGGAGAGCCGATTTCCGTCAATCCGTCTGAGCTCGAAGTGCCGGGACAGGCGCCCGCCTCGCCGGCTAGGACCGCAGAGGCAGCGCCCGTCGCCGTCGCACAAGCACGCTGAGGAGGCATCCATGGGCTCGCTAACGAAACCGGTCATTCTTCTGGTCGTGACCTACCTATTGTTGAAATTCGTCGTCCCGAACATTCCCGGTTCCGCGCCGTTGCCGTCCAGCTTGATCTTTCTCTACTTGATGCTGACGACCGCGGGCATCGTGATCTTCGAGACGATGAGCGGCGAATCGAAAGAGG
>CAMLHQ010000010.1 GCA_946479785.1 uncultured Nitrospira sp. | reverse complement strand
GTCTTCAAAGGACTTGTATTTCATAGTCGCCTAGGGCGAATCTCAGATCTCAGATGTCAAATTGGGGCCGCACAGAGATATCCTGTTCAGGGGGTGAAATCAACACACCCACGCTTGAAATGGTTGCTTTCACGTGGATTGGAGCGTGCTGATTCTCTTATCGTTTTTGGACGTCGAACGCATAGCGCAGCTGCACCGCCCAATATTCCTGGATGAAGCCTGAGCGGTCGAGCGGCCGGTCTTGTTCCCGGTAGAAGCTCAGTTCGAAATCGCGCCAGCGCATGGCGATGCCGAGGATCCAGTCCAGCTCGGACGGTTTGGCGACGTTGGAGGCTTCGCGATCGGTGAACATGTTGAAGTCGCCGAAGAGCAGCAGCTTTTCCCTGTACAGATTCAAATCGAAATGCCCGACATAGCGAAACAGCGCGCGTCCGGTGTTGTCCGGACGCGCGAAGTAGTCCTGGTTATGAAAAAGCCAGCCGGCTCCGGCATAGGCCGTGAAATTGTTCTTGGGAAACATTTTGCGCCACCAGGCCCAGTCCTCCTCGCTGCGGATGCGATAATTGACGAGACCATCGGCATAGATCTGCTTGAGCCCGCTCTTGTCGAGCGGGGCATCCCGCTCGTATTGCACACGCCAGCTCCAGTGTTGCACCACCCCCGTAATGCCGTAGGTTTGGTCCCACTCGCTCAGTTGAATCCAGCCGGTGTCACGGTCGGAGAAAAAATTCTGATCGGAATAGAAGGTCAGATAGTGCCTGTAGAGATCGGTTTCCGCATGAAGCATGTGCCGGAGGGCAACGCGCCCCGTGTTGTCTGGTCTTGCGGTGAATGAAGGATTTGAAATAAATGCCCCGGTCAGGAGATAGCCTCCAATCAGGGTTTCGTCGCCTTGTTGTTCTGCCTTCGTTCCATTCTGCGAGACATTTTCTGCTTCCAATTCGGGAAGCGGGCGACCGTATTTTTCGAGCGCATAGGCCGCCCCCCAGACTCCGGGCAACCACAGCACTCCAGTCAGGAGACCGGTCACAACCAGTTGAGCGGCGGAGGTCGCGAGACATTTCATAACGGCGCAGGCTGAATGCGTGGGGGAAATACAGGCGCTATGGACCGACACAGGGCTCGAAGATATCCTCGCAATGATCTTCTTCCCGATAGGAACTGGGCTGGTTCTCGTACCGCACCTCGCTCACGCGATCCTCCTGCAGCACGATCGTCGCGCGACATCCGTGATGCACCTTCGCGAAACTGCTTTTCGATCCCCCAAAGGATTCTTCAAGTTGAGAGGCCTCTCGATAGTAGACGAGTTGGACTTGGTCGCTTTTGACGCGCTCAACAATCGGGGGACCGGCACAGGCGAGCAGCGCCTGCTTCGTTTTACCGATCAGGGCTCGCTGGGCCGGATACGAGTCCGTTCCCTTGGGTGTGACTTCCGCGCAGCCAACCAGTGCGATGAGTCCAATACAAAGCGGCCAGCGCATGCGGTAGGTCTGATCTCCCATGGTCATGCGGAAGAATACCCCAGGCAAATCGGAAAGAAAAGGCGGAAAAGCGCCGAGGAAAGGTTTGCGGCGGGAGGAAGAACTTGTTATAGTCCGCGCCGGAGAAAAAGCCCATGGGGTTGGAACCGAACTACATCATCGTGGACGGCCAGACGTTCAGCAAGGCGAAACTGGCGCTCGATAATCACGTCTACAAGAACTGCAACATCGACGACTGCGATCTCTATTACAGCGGTGGACAATACGAACTACTCGACACCCACATTACCAACTCACGTCTGATCCTCAACCATCCCGCCAAGGGCATCTACAACGCGCTTCAGATTTTCAAGATGAAGTCCCCCGGTTCGCGTATCATCTACGAATAGCATGCCCTTCGGGATCTCAGATCTCAAATTTCAAATTAAGTTATGAGTCTTGCGTTTTTAGCTTTGAGTTACCTGGATTTGAGATTTGAGATCTGATATTGCGCTGCGCGCTCGAGGCCAGCGACCAGACTTCCGCCGCCGCGCGAAGGCCGCTTTCCACTGCGCCGTTCATGTAGCCCTGCCACTTGATGCTGGTGTGTTCGCCGGCAAACAGGATCCGGCCATGCGGACGGGCCAGCCATGGACGCGAGACGGGATCGAAGGCCGGATCAAAATAGGCATAGCCGCCTTGGACCCAGGGATCGTCTTCCCATGTCACGACATGGCTGCGCAGGAGTGCGGCGCTCCCCGGTTTCAGCCATTCCAGCGAAGGCAGCAGGCCCTTGACGCCGTCTTGCGCGATGATCTTTTGGCTGTCCTCACTCGCCTGCCCTCCCGCCATCAAGGTCAAAATGCCCGCTCGACCCCGTTGCTCTTCATTCCCGTCCCACATCGCTCCGGTCGGCGCATCGGTGCCATAGGCCGTCGGTCGCCCCTTCTTGTTCCAGAATCGGCGATCGAACTGCAGCAGGCTCTTGGTGACCCGGCCATATTTCAAGCGCGAGAAGGCGTAGGTCTGTTCGAGGGGGAGGCCCGGCCTCATGTCGATGGATCGCAGTGTCGTGACCGGGACAGCCAGGATGGCATAGTCCGCCTTCATATGCGCCTGGTCGCCGCCAGGACGTTGAGTCGTCAGGTAAACCGAGGCTTGGTCCTGACGGACGGCAACGGCCACGGTATTCAGATGAAGGGAATCACCGAGCGACGCGGCCATCGCGGCCGGTAATCGATCGTTGCCGCCCTGGATGCGAGACATCGACTGCCGGCCGGGCGCTTCCGAGGCGAGTTGGTCGATCAAGACGAGCAGCGAGAGGTCCTCCGGATCGGCGAGAAAGAATCCGCGAAGACCCCGAGCCATCGACCGCATGCCGTCATCGGCCTTGATCTCATCCAACCAATCGGCGACAGATCGCTGCGCTAGAGTTCGAGCGATGGCGCTGTCCCACCGTTGCTCCGACAGGCGATAGGCCCTCACAAGCGGTTTCGCCCGCTCGGCAATCGGTTTCCAGGCTCGCTCAATTGAAACCGGACGGCCCTGAATTTCGCCGGTTCCCTTTTGTCGAACAATGGAAAATCCTTTCCGTAGAATTGGATGCAAGGTCAAGCCGTATTCACGCACCAAGCGCCTGATCTCCTCCTGTCCTTCATCGATGAAATCGCCACCCGCTTCCGCATGCTGGCTTTGCGTGAACGCATCCCGTATCGTCATGACCCGTCCGCCGACGCGAGCCCTTGTCTCGAGGACCGTCACTCGCGCGCCGTCTTTCACGAGTTGCACCGCAGCGGACAGCCCGGCCAACCCGGCTCCAACCACGATGACAGAGGAACCATGCATGGGAATCAGCGTACTCCCCTGCGTCTACACAAAACCACAGCCGGTTTCCCTAGTTCAGGCTGTTGAAAAAAGGCCCTTTTCTCCACCCGCCCGGCCCCGACGCGCCAAGACGCGCCCTTCACGGCCTTTCTGAACAGCCAGGGTAAAAACTATTGGTTCTGAAAGGACAAAACGACAGGACTGAACTGAGGAGGACGTTCTATTTATTGACGGGAATGTTTTCCGACCGCTTCACGATCTCGATCGACTGGAAAACCGGATCGGACGCTCCCTTGGAAGATTCTGCTTCGACTCGCTGGAGAAATGGGGCGGGCCCTGTGATCGGCGCGTAGCTGAGTGTCGCTTCGACATCGAAGGTCCTTGTGTCCTTGGGAGTGGGGAACGTAAATGTCTCGACGCGCAGTTCTTCAGGCTTCAACACCGTGTCCTCGAGCACCTTCACAGCTTCGAAGTCGTAGCTGGTCTTCTGCCCCTTGGCGTCTTGATAGACCCGACCGTACACGCGCTTCTCCGCAAACACCGTCTTGAGATTTTTGCCTTTGATCTCCAGATCGAGCACCACGGTCGCCCAGGCAGGATGCGTCGTCGGCAGATTGTGGGGCACCAGACTGTGGACCTTCACTACCACGGTCGTCTTGTCTCCATCGATCTTGGTCTCGATGTCGAGCTTGGCCGCTTCCTGGCGCAGCTTCCCGATACGGCCCGGGAAGGTATGGTTTGCCACCGTGCGTTTCTTTTCACCGTTGGCCGACTCGCCGGTCTGTTCCGGCATATGGCACGACTGGCATTCTTTCCCCGCTTTGATCGCCTTACTCTGATCCCAATTGCCCAGGAGATCGTTCGCCTTGCCGAGATTGGCCGCCGACGGCACGGCCTGGTGACAGTTCAGGCACAGATCGGATTTGCGGAACAGGCCCAGCTCCAACGACTGATGGGCGAGATTTTGTGCGAAATCCTTGTACGGTCCGTAGAGCGTCTTGCTGCCGGCCGGTTCGTATTTCGGCTCCGGCGGCTGTTTCGTTCGATCGACCTGTTTGATCAAGTGGCATTGCGAACAGGCCACCCCGTCCATCTGTGGATCGCCGGACTTGGCCTGATCGATGAACAGCTGCACCTGCTCGGGAAACTCCCGCACGTGGGGTGCATGGCAGCGGAAGCAGAGCGCCTTGTCTTTGCCGGCCGGCGAAGACAAAAACGCATCGAGCGAGGCGCGAAATGCCGGCGAATGGATCGACCTCGACAAGGGAGAGGTCTCCCACTCCTCGAACACCCGTTCATGGCAGCGCTTGCACTTGTTGGAGTTCGGAAAGGCCTTGTCCATCGTCACCGGCGCTTTGCCATCTTGAGCGAAGAGGCGGTCGCCGATCAGATGAGAACCCAATCCTCCTGTTAGGAGGACCATTGTCCCCAGCATTAACGACAAAGCTGTTCTGCGCGTGATGATTGTCCTCACGTCGTAACCATCAAAGGGTCTTGGCCCGGTAGGTCAGCATCCGGGGCTGGGTGTATTCCTCGAAAATCTTCTTTGCGCTCTCCCGCTCTTTGTCATTCGCGAGGGTCGCCAGATATTTGTCCTTCAGGGCCGGCTCAGGCGTCGGAATCAACGCATAGTTCAGCACCGCCTCGATCGAGGCCGGCGTCGAACCGGACGGAATCGCCAGCGAGAAGGGCACCTTCCTCGTGTTCCCTCCCTTGATAAAGGGATCGGGAATCGGCCCGCGAAGAATCTTGTCGTACGGCAGGCCGAATTGTTTCGTCTCTTCAGCCAACACTTTGCCTTTCGCATCTTTCACGGCGATCACCAGAAAGAACTGCTTGAGGACCGGATCGCCATCGGGAAAGCTGTGGGGCAAACTGCCGACCTTCACCAACGTCGTCCCCTCAACCTTGGCCGAGGACTTGGTGCTGTCGATGTCGATGCGGGGCATCCACTCGGCCTGCAAATTGCGGTTCTTGAGCAAGATGCCCGGTATGACGACTCCCCGGAAATAATGGCGCCCGATCGAGCGGGTCATGGCACCCCGCTTCGAGGTCGAACTGCCGGTCGACGGCTCCATGTGGCAATCCTGGCAGATCGTGCCTTGCAGAATTTCCCCCGGCAGATCCTTTTGCGTCACATCTTTTACTTTGTCGAAATGACACGACGCGCAATAACTTGCGCCGCGAAATAGGGACACCTGGTCGGCCGGGTGGACGAGATTTTCCTCCGGATCGGCGTAGGGCCCGTGCATCGTCTTGCCCGGTTCGATTTTGAAAGTCGGCGGCGGAGCCATCGTCGATTCGATCGACTTGATCAAGTGGCAGGAGGCGCATCCGATGCCTTCAATCTGCGGCTTCCCGCCCAATACTTGGGCGTTGATCTTTTCGACATACTGTGGGAACACCGTCGTCGAGGGCACATGACAGGACAAGCAGCGCTTGCGTTCTTCCGTCGTCGGATTTGTCTGCAGCCAGACGCCTAGCACCGTACGAAAGACAGGCGACTCCAGCGACGTGCCGTGCAGCAGCGCTGCATCCACGCGGCCGAAGGTCTTCAGATCCGGTGTCTGTTCCCGCGCGCCTTTCCACTCTTCATAATGGCGATCGTGACATTGCTTGCACTCTTCGGATCGAATGAAGATCTTTTCGATGTCCTCAATCCAATCGGACGGCGCCTTTCCATCGGCCTTCTGAGCAATGGCCCGTTCGTGGTAGAGGCCGTTGATACCAATGATCAGGAGCAGAAAGACCGTTGCGGCTATTCTTCGTCCGATTCGCATATCTCAGAACCGTCTCAACAAACCATCTCGATTTATAGGATGTTCAAAAAGCCGTCTTTTTTCACCCACCCAACCCCGAAGCGCCGAGACGCTTCTTTCCGCGGTGAGCCGCAACATTAGGCGATGCGAGAACAAAGCCTGGTGAAAAGCGCGCCACGGCGCGCTTGGGCTGGGCGGGTGAGAAGAGTGCCTTTTTCAACATCCTAATCCCGCTTGCAGCCGACAAAGTGAAAGTTGACGCCCCATCCGACCGGATCGCCAGGGTCGGCCGTTTCATAGGTCCCGACCGTAAAGTTACATTCATGCATGGCTTTCTTGATCGCCCGCCCGAATTCGACCATGTCCTTGATCTCGTGCTTGTCGATCTCCTTGATAACCGAGCGCACCTTGATCCCCGCATAGTCGGCCCGTGAATTCCCGATCACTTCGAACACAGCGACCCCTTGCGGCCGCTGGAGGTTGAGCTCTTTTTGAATCGCTTCGTCGACGTCGCCGACGACGACTCCGAACTCTTCGCCCAGCTTCGCCGCCTCGTCGACCGTCATGGACTGCTGATCGCCGCCATTCTTCTGAGCGTAAGCCGGCGCACCGGAGAACCCAACGATCATGAGTGCGCACACAACAAGGGCCCTTCCCAGGCGAAGGGCCCTCGTTGTACCGTCTGCGAACGTCTTGCGATTATCCTCCAACGTGTGCGCCTCGCGATTTCACGATCACCTGTGGTCCGCTCCAATGAATCCTCGATTTCATCACACCACGAACCTTATATTTTCGCAATCGGGTCGATCACCAATTGGAACCACGGCGCAACTGCTTTTTGACCGTTCCGTTCCTTGTTCTCCCCGTTCCAGACTGCGAATGCGACCGTTTGCACGCGACCGGGAATCAACTTGGCTTCGTTTTCCTGCTCCTCGCTCACCAATGGTCTGCGCATCACCACGTGCCAGACGCCGTCTTTCCACGTCGCTTTGCCCTGCACGCGGCCTTGCTTTTCCTTCGTCGTGAGGGTACTGAACCCTCCGCCGATCAGGTCCTCAACCGAAGACACGCGGCGCGGAATGACTTCGAAGGTCCGGACCCCTTCCCGCTGCTTGTCCATACTCCGCGATGCCCGACGGTCGATGTCGCTCTGCCAATCGGCTTTCCAATGCCAAATGTTGATGTAGTGATCCAGTTGCCCCATGCAGAAAAAGGCCGGCGCATCGCCGAGCGGGAGCCCGATGGCGACGCCGTCGCGAAACGTCCCGGGAGTGAGGCGGTCGTTTTTGGTGTTGTCTTGCCATTCCAGCAGAAACGCGAGGTCCGCGCCATTGTGAAGAACTCGCACGGTCAAAGCGCGGGCGGTCGGCTCGGGCCAGACCGGCCTGGTGATCACCTGCCCGCTGAGAGGAAGAGTCATCGGAGGAATCTTGGACCACGCCGCATCTTCCGGGGTCGTCGGCAGATCGCCTTCGACAAAATGCGCGCGGATGACCATGCCTTCGGAGCTGACGAGGGGAATTCCCAAGCCTCCGAAGACTCCGGCCACGACCAGGATACAGAGGAACAAGAATACGAGAGGGCGGGAAGCGGTCTTCGTCGTCTTGCGCACCATGCAGGGCCCTCAACCGACCAAGGCTGTTGATAAAGTCCGCCGGCTACGTTTTCTTCGCTTGCTGCGGCCTTTCTGAACAGCCTGCTGAACTACAATGCCGGGTACGACGATGTCACAATAGCACAAAACTACAGCGCGACCAATCGGAGCGGCTTCGGGTTTCTACCAAAGACGCACGCGGCGAATTTTGTTTTCGCCCCGCTCGCAGATATAGAGATGTCCGAGGGAGTCGATCGCGAGCCCGACAGGAGAATTCACGACCGCTTCGATGCCGAGCAGACCGTCGCCGTGCTTAAGCCCTCCGGCCGATTCCTTGGCCACGAACCGCGCGGCGCCGCAGCCGCCCATGTTCTTGTCTTCGTAGCCGCTGTCGCCGTTCCCCGCCACGGTGGTGATGACTCCGGTCACGGCGTCCACTTTGCGCACGCGATGATTCATCGTGTCGGACACGTAGAGGTTGTCCTGCGCGTCGAAGACCACGGCTTCCGGCGCATGGAGCATCGCGCGCGTCGCCGGTTTGTTGTCGCCGTCGTAGCCGTAGCGGCACACCCCGGCCAACGTCGAGATGATGCCGGTGGTGCGATCGATCTTTCTGACCCGGTTGCTGCCCTTGTCGACGATGACGACGTCGCCCTTGCTGTCCACCGCGATGCCGACGACGTCGTACAGGCGGGCTTCCATGGCAGGCTTCCCGTCGTCCAAATACATCGACATGTCCAAACCGTCCGAACAGACGGGCATCAGCCAGCCATGATCGTCGCTGAAGTCGATCCCGATGGCGTCGCCGGAGAGGACGACCAGATTGCGTGCGACCAATGGCTGCTCGCGCGCATCGTCTTCCGCGGTCCAGGTCCCGGCGATCGTCGTGACGATGCCGGTGCGCGGATCGTAGCGGCGGATCTTATGGGCTTGGGTATCGGCGATATACAGAACGTCGTCTTTGTCGAAGGCCATCGCCGCCGGCCAGGTCAGATTGACCTCCAGGGCAGGCCCGTCGCCGTTGAATCCATGCTGTCCGGTGCCGACCACCGTGGTGATCACTCCGGTCTCGCGATCGACTTTTCTGATCCGGTTGCTGCCGGAGTCGCAGATATAGAGATGGTTTTGGGAATCGAAGGCGATGTCGAGCGGGAGATACAAGCCGGCTTCGCCACAGAGCCCGTCGTCGCCGCTATAGCAGGTTTCGCCGATGCCCGCGAAGTTGTGCAGCGTACCCTCTTGGAGATTCACGCGGCGGACACGGTCGGATCCGGACTCGGCGAAGTAGAGCCAGCGCTCCTCCTTGTCCAGCGCGGCATGATGCGGCAGAGGAATTCCGGCCTTCACGGCTCGCTTGCCGTCGCCGGTGCTGCGTGCCTTACCGTTTCCCGCGAAGGTCTCGATATACCCGACTGCGAGCTGAAGTTCGGTTTCCATGTTGTCCGTGCCGATCTCGGCGCCTAAGCGCGCGTCGCCGGCTGGGCCGCAGGTTGTTCCATCCCCGACGCCGGGGCCGTCGGGATGGCCTGCTGAGGCGCTGCCATCTGCTGTTGTTGCTGCTGCGCGGCTTCCGCCTCGGCTTCGATGGCCTCCGCTTCATGCACGGACTTTTTGAAACCTTTGATGGCCTTGCCCAGACCTTCTCCCAATTGCGGCAACTTGCCGGCGCCGAAAATGATCAACACGATGAAGAGAATCAGAAGCAGCTCGGTAAAACCCATACTCCCAAACATGGTGTGTTCCTCCGGAAAAAGGGTGAATCAGGATGCGCTGCTCGTTTTGCTCCGCTTGGCAAACCGTTCTTTCAACCGCTGCCGCGCCTGTTCGGCCTGCTCGAACATCTTGCACTTGTCGTATACGCTGATCAGATTGTAGTAGGCCAGCGGCTCGTCCACATTGTGCTCGACGGCGTCTTCCATGACCTTGATGGCCAAGTCCGACTTCTTGTGATTCAAGGCCAGCTCCATCAGCTTGAAACTGCCTTCCAAGTGCTTGGGGTCCAGCTCCAACGTTCTGAGATAGCACTGAATCGCGGCGTCGATCGTGTTGTAGTCAGAGACCTGAGGATTGTCGAGTTCGACGTAAACGCCAGCGAGATTGTACCAGGCCATCGGATCGTCCGGCGTAATCTCGACCAGGCGTTCATAATACCCCTTGGCATCCATGTACTTTTTCTTGTCGGCGCAGAGACGGCCCAGGTTGAAGAGCGCCAAGACGTCGTGTGGAAACACGTCGAGCGCGCGCTTGAACTCGGCTTCCGCTTCGTCCGCCATGTTCTTCGTCGCGTAAATCGTGCCGAGGTTCGAGTAATACATGGCGAGCGAGCGATTCATCTCCGAACGAATCCCCTCCGCCATCTCGATCGATTTCTTCACTTCGACCAACGCATCGTCCAGTCGGCCCTTGCTGAAATACAGTTCACCCAAACGGCAACGGGCTTGAAAATCGTCCGGCTCGGCGGCCAGCAGTTTTTCAAGTTCGAGGATTTCCTCGTCCGGGTTCAACGGGTGATCGCCCGGATCTACCGCGGTACGACCCTGTTCGGAAGAAGTGGTTTCGTCCATGACAAGCCCCTATAGCAAAAGATTACACATGCCCGCCGACCAGTGAGTCGGACGTTCCTATCACCGGCGTCTCCGATGCGACAATCGAGTCGGCTGCATCGCGCCGGTAGCGATCCATCGTCAGCAACATCACGCCCAAGACGACCATGAGGGTTAAATTCGAGTAGAGCAGCGCATAGCCTGCGATAAACATGAGCCCCAGGCCATATCCCGCCAGGCGTCCCATCGTCAACAGTTTGATGACGGTATAGGACCAGCACAACAATCCGGCCATATAGAGCGCGAACGGGAGATAAAAGGTGTACCCCATCCCGAACTGGAAAATCCACCCGATGCCGTCCGCTCCCTTGCGCACATTGCTCGCCAACGCGGGATCGTACCGATTCAAGAGATAGTCCAGGAAAAACATGGCGCCAAAGATCGCCGCCGCGGTGCCCCAAAACCAGATGGCGCGGTGACGCTGCCGCTGATTCCGCGAACGGAACGAGACTCCTCGCCCATAGGCCCAGAAGACCAAGATGCTTGCCAGCACCATGAGCGCCTCACCGGACCGGTGCGCCTCGTAGACCATGGGCGGCGCCGCTACGGTCCCCGCGAAACTGTAGAAGGTCGAGACAATCTGGTAATACAACCAGCCTGAAATGCCCAAAAGGTAGGTGATGCCGAGCAGCCGATGGGACCGATCATGATGCGTGGCCAGGTATTCGCTCATGAGCAGCACGATCGCCGCCAACGCCACGCTGTTATAAATGGCCGACGCCAGCATCGTCGGTGGGACGAACAGAAATCCGATCGTCAACAACAGCAGCAAGGCGACGCAGGGGACCGTAAACCGGGTCAGCCCCGTGAATCCTCGGCTTGCCAGCCGGTTGGCCATGCCGACCGTCAGGCCCAAGAACAGCAGAATGGCCACGACATTCAACAGCCATTGACCGACTTCCGTGAGGGCTGTGAAGGTCGGAATAATCCACTGATGGTCCACAGCCAGCTTGCTGAGATGCATCCCCAGCCGGGACACCAGCCGGTAGAGGATCAGTTCCAAAAACGCGACCAACAAGACGAGCTTGATCGTGTACTGGAACAGGAGCGGCTGATCGCTCAGCTTTCCCGTGATCCGTTCGATAGTCGTTCCTGATGCCAGCACGCGTGCTCCGTAGTGGAATTTGGATTATACAGACCAGCCAAAAAGCCGGTCAACGTCGACCCTGCCAATCTATGACTGCGCGGCTGAAACAGCCCGCCGCTCTTCTGCCTTGGCCCGCGCGATGTAGAGGAGCCCGTCCGCCATCGAGTAGTTGAACGGCAGCTCGCACACCACCTCGCTGATCTTCTCGTATACATGCTGATAGAGCCGCTCGGCTTGATCCGGCGTCATCCCTTCCTGCACCTCATAGAAGAATCCGAGGCTCAAATCCTCCGCGGACGGCCGCATGATGCGCCTGATGCCGTACCCGCCAGGATCGCTCATGATCGGCGCCTCTTTTTCCAGGTCGAACAGGCAGGGTTGGCAGGAGAAGCCGTAGGACTCGTTCAGCTTCTTGTTCTCCACGATGAAATTCATCGTCTCCAACGCTTCCTCTTCTTTCTCGGTCGGGAAACCGACGATGATGTAGCAGTGCACGGCAATTCCCAGATCCACGCAGTCGCTCGCGATCCGCCGGACCCATTCCTGCTGGATGCCTTTCTTCATGAAGTCCATGATGCGCTGATTGAACGACTCCAGCCCGAAGACGATCTTCAGACAACCGGCGTCCCGCATGGAGGCCAGCAATTCACGGGTGAGATGCTTCTCGAAGCGCATCTCGCAGGTCCATCGGATATCCAAGCGCCGGTCGATCATCTGCTGGCAGAGCCGCTTCGTCGGCGACAGCGCGAAACATTCGTCGGTGAAGAAGAAGTTCCGCACGCCGTAGCGCTGCTTGAGCCATTCCAATTCCTCGATCGTCCGTGCTGGTTCCTTCTGCCGGAAATTCTGGTGATCGAGGGTCAGCGCGCAGAAGGCGCAGTCCTTGTAGTAGCACCCGCGCGAGAATTGCACCGGCAGTACCGGTTCCGGTGACAGATAGCGGCCGAGTGGGAAGCCGTCGTAGTTCGGCGCCGGCAGCTGGTTGACGTTTTCGGAATAGAATGGTTGATTCACGTTAATCTTGCCGTTCTGGCGATAGATCAGATTCGGAACTTTGCTGAAGTCCTTCTTGCCCGCCATCTGGTTGACCAGTTCGAGCAACGCCGTCTCGCCCTCGAACACCACGATGTCGTCGGTGATGTCGAAGAGGCTCGGACAGCGGCGCAGATTGTCCACCAAACGGGTGAAGATGCTGCCCCCGATCGTGAGATGAATGTGGGGCGCCGCTTCTTTGATCAGCCGGCACAGCGTGAGACCCGGAATGATCTGCGAGGTGGCCGTGATCGACACCCCGATCAATTCCGGATGGTCCGCAACGATGGAGGGCAGGAATCGCTCACGGAACAGTTGGATATAGGGATTCTGCTGCTCGTCCCGGATGACTTTCATCAAGTCCTTGGACGAGTAGATCGAATAGGTGCTGAATTGATTGTCGACGACCGTGAGCCTGGTCGGGAAATAGAGCGTCGAGATGACTTCCAGCCACTTGTCGATGAGAAACAGGCTTTCCCGGTAGGCTTCCATGTCGTAGAAGCCTTCGCTCCTGAGAGTCTCCTTCGCCGGCTCGATCCGATCGATCAAGTAGGGAAACCGATCGAGGGATTCGATTATTCTCGCCAGATGCTCGGCGCTGCCCGGCCCGGTTTCGCCTGTCCGCTCGTGCTCAAGGGCTTTCTGCTTATCCAGCAAATCTTGATAGAGGCCCACGCCATAGGACTTCGTGACGACCTCGTCGAGCAGCTCGATCCCCAAATCACGCTGAGAGACATTCGTGACACCGCCCTGGGCGAGGAAACCGGTCAGTGAAGGGAGACTCAGATAGGGCTGAGAAGGGTGCCAGGTCGGTGGAAAGAGTAGCGAAACTTTCATACGCGAATCTCTACCGAGAGAATTGAAAAATAAGATAAATCTCGAAAGATCCGGACCCTGTTTTATACACTCCGCCTTCTCTCAAATGCAACCCTGCCGACGGTATCTATCCAGTGCCATTCGCTTCAAGAAGACACCTGAAATAGAAAAGCCCCAGCTCAGAGAACTGGGGCTTTTCCTTTGACGTTCTCTGCTCCACCCGTCGAGAGTGGAACAGGGTTTCTCAGACCTGTTTCAGCTCACGGAAGCTTGAGTGTGAACCAGGTGGAGAGCGCCTTCATACCGTTACGCTCGATGTTGTTGCCGTCCCACACCGCAAACGCGATAGGTACGGACATGCCCGCCTTGAACTGCGTATCGTTCGCATCCCCTGTCTCCAGGGTCCGCTTCACGACAACGCGCCAGGTCGGACCACTATACCCGCCACCCTTGACGGAGCCGGCTGGTTCCCACACGCCGTTGCCGATCACGTCCTGGTGAGCCTGAGTCGTGAGGGTGCTGAAGCCGTTGGCATTCAGGTCCTCGACCGAGCTCACACGCAGGGTCGGGTCAGACATGATGTTGCCTGACCAGATGCCCGGGTTGAAGGGCCCGAGGCTGCGACCGATCCGGTCCGGATAGGTCACACCGCCCGCTGGCTCTTCGAAATAGTAGTCCCAGAAAATGCCGGGGTATTGATCGTCCACGTCCCAGAGCCCGGCGCTATCCTTGCCGAGGTCTTTCTGCCACTCCGCGTTCCACCGCCAGATGTTGGTGGTGCCGCCGGACTGGCCCATACACTGGAACGGTGGCGCCCCAGACGTGTTAACCGGGAACATGATCGCGGCCTGGTCACGGAAGTCCTGTGGGCCGATCGTCGTATCGTTCTTGGTCTGATCGCTCCACTCGACGCGTAAGCCGACTTCCTTGCCGTTCGTCATGGCTTTGACGAACACCGACTTGACGGAGATGTTCGGGTGCATCGGCGTGGTGATCAGCTGACCACTCAACGGCACGATCACACCAGGCACGCTCTCCCAGACGGGGTTCGCTCCATCCATCGGGATGGGTCCCTTGACCGCTTTCGCCGGAATGGTCACCGGCTGACTGACGGCCAACGGTACCTGCCCAATCGTCAGCATCACGCCGACAATCAGGGCAGAGAGAAGAATGCCGAACACCACAGACTTGTTGTGTGTCTGCACTACTCTCATGGACTATGCCCTCCTCTCAATTAAATGATTAAGAACAACCCAAAATGGCTGCAAAACGTATAAAAAGGACACACCGACGCTCTTCGGATGCGCTAGGCCGTCCCGACCGGCCCCCCTTCCTCCTTGTCTTTATCCTTTTGATCCATGAAATTTTGCGCGCCTGTTTCGTTCAACAAGAGACTGAGCTCATTACCCTGGTCCTGCGCGCCGCACTCGTAGGTCTGTCCTTCAGGTGAATTGAATGTGGCAGGCCGGTAGTCTGTTTCTGAATAGGTTTGCGGAGTCACGCCGAGAAATGCTGCCTCGAAATCCATCCAGTCTGACGTCATATCGGCGACGTGCTTGAAGAGACCAGAGTCGGCTTTCTTGATCAGCATCCGGCAGAACAAGGGCACCCAGCGGCCGATGTGATTCTTGACGAACTTCTTCTGGGCATCGACGACGATTTGGGTTTTTTCCGCGCCGTCGTGGCAGCGCGAATACGATTCTTTGTATGCGAGAAAATGCATGAATTCGAATTCGACGCTCAGGTGATCGAGCCGCTCATGGATATCCTTGGAGAGTTCGACACCGAACGCCTTATAGAAACCGGCGATGTCACCCATGACGTGGGATTGTGCAAAGACGTGATCGTTACCGAAGAGTGTTTCGTAAGGAGGGCAATCGAGCGTGATGACGTTGCTGAACACGCGACGATGTTCGGCCTGAAGTTCGGCCAGCTGCCAGTTCACGCATTCCGACGCAATAAGTTTTTCGATCTGGTCGAGCTGCTTACGCATCAACGCCAGCTTCTGCTTGGCACGATCGCCGCCCATTCCGTCGAGCGCCGCTTCCAATGCATCGAGTGCCGCCCGCCCGTCTTCGACGAACTCGCCGCACTGCAGATAGTCGAGAAACTCGTCGTCCTCCGGATAGAGCAGGCTCCACGATACGAGGAGATAGAGCTTGCTGCGATTGAGGGCTCGTTCGACGGCGGGAGAATCTTTGATGGCTGGAGGCTTTGAAATGACGGCTGTTGCGGAGGAACCTTGTATCGGCTGCTTACTCGTCATGAGAATACGCTCCTCATTCAGTCGCCGCGAAGCATTCTCACGGCTACTGCAGTCAAACCCCTGCCGAAAGCTTGGGTATGATAGGTAAAGGGTTGGGGGATGTCAAGCATGTTTCTGACCCTTGGTAGAGACATGAGACCGGCATTATTTTCCTGGGAATTCGCTATCCACAGCCTGATATTTCCGCAGGTTTTGCATTCGCCTTCCTGGCTCTTTTCCACCAATTCCTTGTCACCGAGCCAGCGATTCCAGTAAACGAAACGGCGTCACTTTAATGGCAATATGATCATTCACCGTTCGGCAGATGTGCTCGCAGATTCCACATCCTACACAACGCTCTGCGGTCACCACCAGCCGTTGGGTATCGAAATCCATGGTCAACGCATCTGTGGGACATTTTGAAACGCAGGCATGGCACCCCTGCCCTGCTGTACACAGCCGATGATTGACCACCGCCGTTCCCATCCGGATGTCGTCCCGCCCGCCGACAGGCAGTAAGGCATCGGTCGCACAGGCCGCAATGCAGGGAACGTCGTCGCACAGGTAGCAGGGAATCTGATCGGGAAAAACCACCGGCGTGCCGTCCTGCGGATGAAAGACGATCGATCCGTGAGGGCAGGCTTTCACACAGTCGTTGCACTTCGTGCAGCGTTCAAGAAACAGCGGTTCCGTCACGGCGCCCGGCGGACGCAGCCAATCCGTCCGCAATGTAGGCGCCGGCTTTTCGGGGACCGCTTCCGAATGTGTGGAGAATTCCTTCGCCGCTTTCGCGACTGACAGGACCGAATCCTTGAGGAAGTCGCGCCGCCCGTATTTTGGATCGGTGGCCATCGGAGTAGGAAAATCTCAAATTTCAAATCTCAAATTTCAGATATCTGAGATCTGAAATTCGCCAGAGGCGACATCATTCGTCGCAGGCGACATTACATCACTCCATCGGCGCGGAGTTTATAGACTTCGACGCAGCGATCGCAGGCGCCGAACTCGACATCCCAACCCGGATGGTTCTCGCGGATAAAATCCAGGACGTAGGATTCAATCTTGCTGCCCATGTCCTCGACCCACGAATAGGTCGGGAATCGGCAGAGCGGGCAGGGAAAGCCCGGCATGAGCATGACCTTGTTTTCGGTTTCGGGGACCTCGCCGCCTTCGACGTCGACCGCGCGGTCCATGACCCGCAAGGTGTCTGTGGCCATTTCGATCAATTCGGAGTGGGTAAAAAATCCCGTCTGCCACAATCCTTCGAAGACGGACTTCAATTGCATCGCTGGAATTTTTCGATACCAGGAACGAAATTCCTTGAAGCGGTCTTCCTTCCGCAGCATCGGTTCTTTACCCGCCGCCGTAAGCCGGCTATCCACACTGAGACTCCACAAAATGCGGTAGCGGTGCAGGATGAGGGTTTCTTCGCCGGGATTCAGGCCGACTTTGGTATCGGCATCGTACGCGAAAGCCGGATCGAGCATATCGGAGATATGCATCAACTCATGGCGGCAGTAGCGCGTGAGCGCCGGATCGTAAAACCGTCGAGGAATGAGCTTGATCCCGACGCCTTTCAACCCTTTTTCCTCGAAGTGCCTGGCCATGTCCTGCTCGACCGATCCCCATTTTCTCAGGATGTCGACCCCTTCTTGATCTTCCTTGAGCACGCCCTTCACCAGAACAATGCCGACCTGATCCTTGACGAGTGGGTATTCATTGAATGCATCGCGAATGATGTCTGAGAATCCCCACGTTCCGAAGAGGTATTGGTACAGCTTCTTGAACTCGCTCTCCCGGTCGTCCAGGGTGAATTTCTCATAGATGGGATCGGCCATTTCGTGGAACTCTTTATAATAGGTGGGATCGCCCTCCCGTTCGGTCTTCTCCACGAACGAGTCGATCACTTCCTGTAACAATGCGGGCTGAAAACGCAGTTCCATAACAGGCCTCGATGCTCCCGGTTTCAGGGGCCGCTTCCCTGTCATCATACGGCTAATCGGCGCGTTGAGCGGCTTGACTTGGCGCCTCCGCTTCTCTTACGATCATCGAAACGAACGCAAATTATACTGGCCCGAAACGGCGATTTGCAATCAAGCCATCGTCGCCGGCCGTTTCACCATTTACAATCTTGGCAAGGTACCATCCATGACACAACAGAGCGTCTCAAGCACCGTCCCCGCACAGCCGTCGGTCGCTCCATCGGCCGGAACTGCCGCACCGATCGACTCGCTCGAATACTGGACTGCGGGCGCACGCGAAATCCGAACGTTCCGCGGACATTCCCACGGCGTCTGGGCCGTGGCGTTTTCGCCGGATGGTTTGACCCTAGCCAGCGCCGGCGTCGACCGCCTCGTGCGCATTTGGGACATTGAAACCGGCCGGCTGCTTCGGTCACTCAGAGGTCACACCGCCGATATCCGCGCCGTCGTGTTCACGCCGGATGGACAGGCCCTGGCTACCGGCAGCGAAGACCGTACCATCCGACTGTGGAATCCCAAGACCGGCGAGCCCTTGAAGCTGCTGTTCACCCGCTACGATCACAATATCTGCAGCCTGTCGCTTTCTCCAGACGGTTTGATGCTGGCGCGAGGCAGCCACAACAAAGACATCAAGATCTGGGAGATCACGACCGGGACCGAGCTGATGACGTTGCTCGGAAAAGACGAATACGATCACCACTGGTCGGTCTGCGTCGCCTTTTCACCGGACGGCCGACACCTCGCCAGCGGCATGGACATCGGGAAGATCAAAATTTGGGAAGTGCTGCCCAGCGGGGAAGAGAAAGTTCTGCACAATGGACACTGGAAGGAAGACGAGGAAGATTCGACGGAAACGCGGGGCTACTTCATTGAAGACGACGGCGGATTCCAAAAGCCGATGGACTATTGGATCGGCGCCATGACCTTCACACCGGACGCGAAGTATCTGATTACCGGCAGCCGCGACCAGACGATCAAGCTGTTCGAAATGCCGCAGGGGATCGAGCACCGGACGCTCAAAGGCCACGGCGGATGGGTTCGTTCGCTCGTCGTCACTCCGGACGGCAAAGTCCTCATCAGTTCCGGCGATGACAACACCATTCGCTTCTGGGATCTCAAATCCGGCCGGTGCTTTAGAACGATCAAGTCCCACACCGGTGGCGTACGGTGCGTCACGCTGTCCTCGGATGGACTCAGGCTTGCCAGCGCGTCATGGGATCGGACAGTGAAGCTGTGGGAAGGTGGGGCTGAGCCGACGGAATAGAGTCGGCGCCTCCCCGATAGCTTCGCTCCTCGTCTCCCGAAACCACCCCCGAAGGATGGCTGCCTACCTATCCCTTCTTCATCTTCATCTAGGAACAGAAAGGCGACAGGCCGCTTGTAAGCCTGTCGCCTTCGTAAAAGAAATCCGTTCAGGATTTACTTGTCTTCCGGTTCTTCCGGTTCGTCTTTTGCTGAGGGGATCCCGTAGCGTTTGCACTTTTCCCACAGGGCTTTGCGAGAGAGGCCTAGAATTTTCGAGGCAGTCGTGCGGCTCCCTTCGACGCGCTCCAGCACCGAGAGAATATACTCTTTCTCGAAATCTTCGCGGGCCGAGACAAGCGAGTTGAGAGGACGCTCCTGCCGCTTCACTCCCGTCAGGCCCTCGCTGCAAAATCCACAGGTCTCCTGGGGGACTCCACCGGTAAAGGGACAGGACTGAAAGCCGCACAAGTCAGGTGGTTGAACCGGCTCGCGGTCCCGTCCCAACGCGACGGCCCGCTCCACCATGTTTTCCAGCTCACGCACGTTGCCGGGAAACGAATAGCGTAAGAGCAACTCGCGTGAGGCCGGCGAAAACCCTTTCAGTTTCTTGTTCATCTTCACCGAACAGGTCTGCAAGACATGATCGGCAATCACCATGATGTCTTCCTGCCGCTTGCGCAACGGCGGAATGACGACCTGCACGACGTTCAGGCGATAGAACAGGTCTTCGCGAAAGCGCCCGTGAGACACTTCCTTCCGGAGATCTTTCTGCGTCGCGCAGACCAACCGGACGTCGACGTCGATCGTTTCGTTGCCGCCGACCCGTTCGAATTTTCGTTCCTGTAACACTCGCAAGAGCTTGACCTGCACGACCGGCGAAATCTCTCCGATTTCATCGAGGAACAGCGTGCCGCGATGGGCCAATTCGAATCGCCCGCGCCGCTGCCGCAAGGCGCCCGTGAACGCGCCCTTCTCATGGCCGAACAGCTCGGCTTCGAGCAACGTTTCGGGCAACGCCGCACAGCTGACTTTGATGAGCGGATGCTGGCTCCGGGTGCTGTTCTGGTGAATCGCGTTGGCGACCAGTTCTTTGCCCGTGCCGCTTTCACCCAGAATCAAAATGGTCGAATCGGTCCCCGCCACGGTTTTGATCTTCTCCAGCACCGCGCGCATTTGGCTGTTCGTTCCCAGAATGCCGTTGAAGCAGAACTTGTTCTCCAGCGTTTCTTTGAGATCCTGGTTCTCGCGGCGCAGCGCCACGACGCGGCCCACGCGCTCGACGATCAGCAGCAGCTCGTCCATCTGAAACGGCTTCGTGATGTAGTCGAATGCGCCGAGCTTCATCGCGCCCACGGCCGACTCCACAGAGCCGTGCGCGGTGATTACGACGACTTCGGTCTCGGGCGACTTGTCCTTCGTGGCCTTGAGGATCATCAGCCCGTCCGCGCCGGGCAGCCGCAGATCGGTAATGACCAGATCGAAGGCCTTCTGGCGCACGACTTCGAGGCCTTCCGTGCCGGTGCCCACGGCATGCACATCGTAGCCGACCGCTTCCAGGGCATCGACCATCGAGAGCCGCATGAGGGGCTCGTCGTCCACTAAGAGTATGGCCAACCCTTTCATGACACTCTTTCCACCAACGACCGCTCGCGCGACAACGGAAGGCATAAGATAAACGTCGTTCCTTTCCCGACTTCGCTCTCCACCAGGATTTTACCACCATGACGCTCGACAATGCCCAGACTGACCGAGAGTCCCAACCCGGTCCCTTCTCCCTCACTCTTCGTGGTGAAGAATGGATCGAAGATGCGCGGCAGCACGGCCGGAGGAATTCCGGAGCCCGTATCGCTGACCTCGATGCGACACACGCCTTCGACGACGGCGGTCTTGATCGTCAACACGCCGCCGTTCTTCATCGCCTGTACGGCGTTCAGAATCAGGTTCATGAGAACCTGTTCCATCATGTGTCGATCGACCATCAGGCTGGGTAATGCATGGCCCAGCAATCTCTCCAACCGAATGAGACTCGGCGCGAACAAATGATTCGTAAGGACCAAGACCCGATCGACCACCTGATTGATGTCGGTCGGACTGAATTCCGGTTCGTGCTGCTGTGAAAAATCGAGTAGTTGCCGGACGATCTTCTGCACCCGCCGGACACCGTCCTCCATCGACACCCAATATTCTTCCTGACGGGCCGGCGAAAGCGTGCCTTTGCGGAGGTTATAGAGACAGTTCAGAATCCCGGCGAGCGGGTTGTTGATTTCGTGGGCGACGCCGGCTGCGAGCTTCCCGACTGAGGCCAGTTTCTCCGAATTCCTGATTTGCTGTTCGAGCATCTTCGTGTCGGTCATGTCGCGGGCGATCCCGAGTACGCCCAGAATCTCCCCGTCGACGCCGTGTAGCGGAGACACGCTGACCATGACCGACCGGGGCTCCCCCATTCTGGTCACGACTTCGACCTCGTACACCTGCTTGGCTCCGATGTCCAACGTATTCTTGAGACGGCGCCCTCGATGACGGCGCGACAGCAGCGAGAGATAGGGCCGGCCGAGCAGATCGTCCTTCCGATAGCCCCACACATTGACCTTGCTGTTGACGTAGGTGAACCGCTGTTCCGTATCAAGCGTGTAAATCACGTCGTTGGCGTTCTCGAGCAGATTTTCCAGATATTGCTTCGTTTCTTCGATCTCTCTGGTCCGCTCCCCCACTTTGGCTTCCAACTCCTCCCGATAGGTCTGCAGCTGCCGCTCCAGTTTTTTCCGATCGGTGATATCGCGCATCTGCACCATCACCAGTAGCTGGCCGGTTCCCGCGACGCGGATCAAGTCCATCTCGACCGGTGTCTCAAGCCCGGCCGCGTTGTAGACGGTGATCTCCTGGGTCGGGACCTGCCGTTGGCCGGTGCCGATCTCAGCCAGCCACCCCGCGAGCGCTTCCCGATGTGCCGGTCCCACGACGTCGTGCATGCTGCGACCGACGATCTTCGACTCCGCATAGCCGAGAGCTTGCTCCTCGCGTTTGTTGACGGCGACGACCGTCCCTCTCGCATCCACCATGAATACGGAATCCGCAACCAAATCGAACAGCGCTTTATAGCGCGCTTGCGAGGCGACCAACTCTTGCGTTCGCTCGGAGACCGCCTGTTCCAGCCCGGAGGTGTAGTGTTGGAGTTCCTGCTCCAAGCGATGGCGTTCCGTAACGTCGCGCACAAACGCACGCGAATGCACGAGCCCGCCGCGCGCTTGATCGAACAGGGCGGTTGCGTGAATCTCGACGTCGATCGGCCGTCCGTCTTTCGCCAGGAACACGGTTTCCATCGTGCTTTGTCCCTGAGAGACGAGTCGTTCGAGATATTGCAAGACCTGCGACTCCTGCCCGCGAGGAACCAAATCCCATAGTTTCATCGTCAACATCTCGCCCAGCTGATAGCCGAGCTTGTCGAGACCCGTCTTGTTGACATGGACGAATTGACCGCCGCGGTCCAACTGATAGATCATTTCAGGTGAGTGTTCGATCAAATCGCGGTACTTCTCTTCCAGCGCACGGACTTCTTCCATCCGCTGCTCAATCTGCCCGAACGACTTCTGCAGATTGGCTGCCATCTGATTGAACGCATCGGCTAACGCCTCGATTTCATCGCCGGTCTTGAGTTCCAGACGTCGCTCCAATCGCCCGCTTCCAATCTCTTGCACTCCGCCGTGCAGGAGCTGAATCGGCCTGGCGATCCGCCTCGCCACGAGAATTCCGGTCCCCCACAACACGCCTAAGACCGCGAGACCATAGAGCAGCACCTTTGCGACCAGATCGGTCAGCGGCGCAAATGTTTCTTTCGGGTCCTGACGGACGACGGTGACCCAATGTTTGCCCCCGATACTGCCCGGAGCCAGCCGTTCGCTAAACCGCACCGGAGCGAAGCCGAGCAGGGAGTTCTTGCTTCCGTGGGAATCGTCCGCCGCGACGGTCCATCCTGACTTCAGTGTGCTCAGCACGCTGATCAATTCTGGTTTGATTGAATGTTCTTCCGGCGCCAGGATCGGACAGATGACCAGAGTGCCGTCCGAGGTGAAGAGCATGGCATGGCCGGTCGCACCGATCGTGACATCCGAGATAGAATGAAACAAAGTATCCCGGCGCAGCAGAATGGTCACCGCCCCGATCACAGTTCTCTGTTGATCATCGAGAATCGGTGCCGCCACGACAACGACGTGGGTGCCGAACGACGGGTCAAATGTGATCTCGCTCACGTAGGGCTGAGGACCGGTCCCTTTGACGACTGCTTGCCACCAGGGGGCCTTGCCGTAGAAATATTCCACCTGGGGAATCGAGCTGACCACCAGCGCACCCTGCTGATCGGTGACCAGTATGCCGACGTAGTCCGACTTACGGATGTCATGCCAGCGGATTAGATAGTTGGTGACGATACGGTTGATGAAAAGCGGAAACTCGCTGCGCTTGTCCCGTTGCTTCCAACGGAGCTGCCAATCCTTAATCATCTCGTGAATAGTTTTCGCATCTTTGCCTTCGTACGTCCGGTTGGCCTCCGTGACGGCGGTGCGAAGGAACGGTGTGGTGGCCAGCTGTTGGCCTTCGTTCACGACACGCGTGACGTGCATTTCAATCCGGCGCGCGGCATCGACGGCGACCTCTTTGAAATTCGTGCCGGTCGTCTCACGCAGAGCGCGACGTTCTTCGAGGTAGGTGAGGGCGAGGAGAAGGGTCAGCGGCAGAAGGCCGACCATCACGATCGCCGTGATGATCTTGTGCTGGAGACTGTGAGACCGACTCCAGAATGTCATAGGCATGTCCGCCTATTAAATGCGGGCGCAATGGCACACTACAATAGCGGATAATACCGCAATACCCTGCAGAACCACCATGCTAGCTCCGCTTCAGCAGCCGCCCGGCCGAGCTCGGCCACAACAACAGCAGCGGGCTGGCGACAAACACGGACGAGTACGTGCCGAAAATCACGCCCCACAAGAGTGCCAGCGAAAAATCATGCAGGACCTCGCCACCGTTCAGCGTCAGAGGGATCAGTACCAACACGACGGTTAAACTGGTCACGATCGTGCGGCTCAACACCTGATTAACCGCATTATTGATCATCGTCTCTTCCTGTTCGCGACGCCGCAATCGAAGATTTTCACGAATACGATCGAAGACGACGACGGTATCGGTGAGGGAATAGCCCGCCAGGGTCAAGAGCGCAGTCACGACCAACAACGTAATTTCTTTGTCGAGGATATAAAAGGCGCCGAGGACGGCCAGCACGTCGTGGAAGGTGGCAAGCGCCGCGGCAATGCCGAACCGCAGCTCAAACCGGGCCGCGATGTAAAGGATGATCCCCGCGAACGAGATGATGATGGCGACGAGCGCATCGGTTTGCAGCTTCTTACCGATGGTCGGACCGATTTCCGTGCTGGAATCGACCACGAACTTGTTCCCGGCAAACTCCTTCGTGAAAATCGATACCACTTTATCCGCCGTCTTCTCCTCGATGGTCGTCGACGCCTTCACGCGGATGAGCAGCTTATTATCCTGGCCGAATTCCTGGAGTTCGGCGTTCTCGAGCCCGTTCGACTCCAGCGCTTTTCTGGCTTCGTCGATGCGGATCGGTTGATCGAACTTCAACTGCACTGCCGTGCCGCCGGCAAAGTCGATCCCGAGGTTGGCCGCTCCCCGACCGATCTGAATCAATCCGATGATCCCCAGCAGGACCATGATGCCGGAAAAGATGAACGCGTACCGGCGCTTCCCCATGAAATCGATATTCGTTTTCCCGAGAATTTCTAACATGCCGACTCCTTCACCTAGATGCTCAACTGTTCCACTTTGTGGCGTTGATTGATGATGTCGAAAATGACTTTGGTGCCGACCAAGGCCGTAAACAGATTGATCGCAATACCGAGACAGAGCGTCACGGCAAAGCCCTTGATCGGCCCCGTGCCAAACAGAAAAAGCGCCACGCCGGTAATCAACGTGGTGACGTGCGAGTCAACGATTGTCAGCAGGGCCTTGTCGTACCCCCCATCAACCGCCAACCGGACCGCCTTCCCGCTCCTGAGTTCTTCGCGGATGCGCTCGAAGATCAGCACGTTGGAGTCGACACCCATTCCGATCGTCAACACGATGCCGGCGATGCCGGGCAACGTCAGCGTCGCCGTCAAAGCCGATAAGGCCCCCATCAGGCAGACCAAGTTGAGGATCAAGGCGAAATTGGCGATGACTCCCGAGAGGCGGTAGTAGACGATCATGAAGATCACCACCATGGCGCCCGCCAAGAGGGTCGCCTGCACACCCTTTTCGATCGAATCCTTCCCCAGCGACGGGCCCACGGTCAGATCCTGAATGATTTTCAACGGCGCAGGCAGCGCGCCGGCCCGCAGCACAATCGCCAGGTCGTTCGCTTCCTGCGTGGAGAAGGTCCCGGTGATCTGGGCACGGCCGCCGCTGATGCGCTCTTGAATGACGGGCGCCGAGTAGATCGTATTATCGAGCACGATGGCCATCCGCTTCTTCACGTTGTCGCCGGTGATCCGCTCGAATTCCCGTCCCCCTTTCGCATCGAAGGTGATCGAGACATAGGGATCGTTGAATTGACCGATCGAGACGCGCGCGTCACTCAACACGTCGCCGGTCAGCATGACCCGTTTCTTGACCAGGTAGGGAATGCGATATTCCCGCCCCGTATCCCGTTCCACCGCCCGCTCGAAGAGGACCTGGGTGCTCTCAGGCAGCTTGCCTTCGGCCTGCTTCAGTACGTCCGCCTCTTTGTCCTTGGGGATGCGGGCCGGAAGGTCCAGTTTCATCTGATTGTCCTCATCCAGCATCTTGAACTCGAGCAGAGCTGTTTCTTTGATGAGGTCCTTCGCCCGCTTGGGGTCCTTGACGCCGGGCAGCTGCACGACGATTTGTTTCAATCCCTGCCGCTGCACCAGCGGTTCCGCCACGCCGAACTGGTCAATGCGATTCCGGATCGTTTCCAGTGCTTGGTTGATAGCGGAATCCTTGATGCGCTTGCTTTCCGCCTCCCGCAGGTCCCAGACGATCGTATTGGCGGAGCCGGCAGGCTCGTTTTCGCTGAACGTCGGGAAATCATCGAGCGCTTTTTGGATCTGCGCTTTCAGTTCGGCATTCTGGAACTGGATGGTGATCCTGGTCGGGCCAGTCCGTTTGACGGATTCGACAGGGATCTTCTTGTCCACCAGCCAGTCTTGGAGGGATACGACCGATCGATCGACGGCGATTTCCACCGCACGGTCCTCGTCCACTTCCATGACCATGTGGATCCCGCCTTGAAGGTCCAACCCCAGCGCGATACCCTTGTTCGGCAACACCGCCTTGGCCCAGCCGGGCAAGGCTTGATACAACGGCTGGTACGACGGCAGAAAGCAGACCGCCGAGACCAGGATGACCAACAACAACATCGTCAGCCGCCCACCTACTTTTTTCATATCGCGTCCAACCCCTTCGTCCTTTGCAGGCTATGCATCCTTGTCTTCCTCCTCCGAACGCAACCGCGAAATAAATTCCCGCTGCATTTTGATCTTCGTGTTGTCGGCGATCTGCAGCGTGACCGTGTCCTTGCCCAGATTGGTCACGGTGCCCCAAATCCCCGAAGCCGTGATGACCTTGTCGCCTTTCTTCAAGGCCTCCATCATCGCCTTTTGCTGCTTCTGCTTTTTCTGCTGAGGCAGGATCAACATGAAATAGAAGATGACAAAGATCAAGACAAACGGTATCAGAGATAGGATTGTCCCGGATCCCGAACCGCCTCCGCCGAATCCCTGCGCCCATGCAACCGATTCCATCAACATACAGTCAATCCTCTCTCATGATTAGACATCTCGTGCGCTCCGGCGAGTGCCTCCTGTTTCCACATCCGCCAATGCGATGACCTCAGTCGGTTCCTGTCCCTGTGCCTGGTAAAAGGCCTCCCGAAACTTCATAAACGTACCCTCTGCGATTGCCACCCGCATCCGGCGCATGAAGTCTGAAAAATGCCAGAGGTTATGGATCGTGTTCAGCCGTGACGCGAGCATTTCTTTCACGTTGTAGAGATGGTGCAGATAGGCCCGTGAGTAGCGCGCACAGACCGGACAGCCGCAAGCCGGATCGATTGCTTGCTCATCCCGAAGATAGCGTGCCTGCTTGATCACGACCCGTCCGAAGCTGGTGAACAGCCAGCCGGTTCGTCCATGCCTTGACGGGATGACACAATCGAAGAGATCGATACCGCGCGCCACGCCTTCGATCAAATTCTCCGGCATGCCGACGCCCATCAGATAGCGCGGCTTGGTGGAAGGAAGCTCTGGCACCGTCCCGTCCAACATGCGGTACATCTCTTCCTTGGTTTCGCCGACGGAGAGGCCGCCGACCGCATAACCATCGAACCCCAGTCTGACCAGATCGCGGGCCGAGGCGGCGCGAAGATCTGCATCCAGTCCGCCCTGCACGATTCCAAAGAGCGCCTGATCCGTCCGCCGACGCCCGGCCTGGCAACGAGCAGCCCAGAGTGTCGTCCGCCTCACCGCATCGCATAGGATGTCGTGCTCCGCCGGCAACGCCACACATTGATCGAAGGCCATGATCATGTCGGCGCCCAACGCTTCCTGAATTTCGATCGCCGTTTCCGGCGTAATAAAATGAGCCGAGCCGTCGAGGTGCGATTGGAAACTCACGCCATCGTCCGTGATCTTGCAGAGCTTGGCCAGGCTGAAGATCTGAAACCCTCCGCTGTCGGTCAAGATGGCCCCCGGCCATCCGGTGAAACGGTGCAGCCCGCCCAGTTCCGCCACCACCTTGTGCCCGGGCCGTAAATAGAGATGGTAGGCATTGTTGAGCATGAGGCGAAAGCCCAGCTGCTCCAAATCTTGCGGATCGATGCCTTTGACCGGACCGAGCGTACCGACGGGCATGAATGCAGGTGTGTCAATGTGACCGTGCGCCGTGGTGAGCGTTCCCAGCCTCGCGTTCGTCTGCCGATCTGTAGGGCCGACCGAAAAGTCCACCAGCGCCTCTCGATTCGAGTTACATCTGATCCGGTGCGGAGATCCCGAGGACCGCGAGTCCATTCTTAATCACTTGCTGGACGCCGCCCATCAATGCCAATCGTGCAGCGGTCCGTTCCGGACTCAACGACTCGCGTTTGGCCCCCTCGTCGACCGCAATGCCGGGCGGCGCCTGCTCAAAGACGTCTTTGTCGGCGGCGGGAGGCAGAATCCGATGTTTGTTGTAAAAGGTGTGCAGGAGCGCGGCGAGCTGCTGCAGATAATATGTGACACGGTGCGGCTCATGCCCAACGGCGCTGCCTTCAAGGACGGACGGATAGGCCGATAGTTTTCTGATCAATCCCAACTCATCCGGATCAGTCAGCAACGACAGATCTGTTTGACTCGGCAGCGGGCAGGCGATGCCGCGCGAGGCGGCGACCCGCCAGAGGCTGGCGATCCTGGCGTGTGCATATTGCACGTAGTAGACGGGATTGTCCGCCGACCGCTGTTTCGCCAATTCGAGGTCGAATTCCAGATGGGTCTTGGAATCGCGCATGAGGAAATAAAACTTGGCGGCATCCGCGCCGACCTCATCGATGACTTCGCGCATTGTAATAAACTCGCCGGTGCGCTTCGACATCTTCACCTCTTCGCCTGCGCGCAACAGTTTGACGAGTTGCACCAACACGACCTGCAGCCGTTCTTTGGGGTACCCGTAGGCCTGCATGACGGCCTGCATGCGCGAAATGTAGCCATGATGGTCGGCGCCCCACACGTCGATCAGCAAATCGTAGCCGCGCTGCAGTTTGTCCCAGTGATAGGCGATGTCGGAGGCCAGGTAGGTGTACTCGCCGTCTTGTTTCTTGACGACGCGGTCTTTCTCGTCGCCGAATGCCGAAGAGCGGAACCACCAGGCCCCTTCCTGTTCGAACAGAAGTTGGCGGGACTTCAATTCCTCCAACACGCGCTCCACGGATTGTGACGATAGTAAGGAAGCTTCGCTGAACCAGGACGCAAATTCGATCCCGAACGATTTGAGATCATCGCGAATAAGCCCCAGCATTTCTTGATAGGCCAGCGACCGGCATCGTTCCTCGATCTGCTCGGATGACAAACCGGGCACCGCGTCGAGTTGCGGCTTGATTCGTTCGGCCAAGGCCGTGATATAGGCGCCATGGTAACCATCTTCCGGGAACGTGACAGTTTGCCCTGACAATTCTCGATAGCGCGCCGCAACGGACGAGCCGAAGAGCTTCATCTGTCGACCCGCGTCGTTGATATAGTACTCGCTCACCACATCGTAGCCGACCGCTTCTAATAAACTCGCCACTGCCTGCCCGACGGCAGCACCGCGGCCATGCCCGACGTGCAAGGGACCGGTCGGATTGGCGCTCACATATTCCACCAATACCCGCCGGCGCTTCCCCAGATCGGTCCTTCCATAGGTCACACCTTGTGTTTCAATTTCTTTGAGCGTTTCCTGCCACAGCGCGGGCTTGACGGTGAGATTAAGGAATCCCGGGCGGACAATTTCCACGCGATCGAAGAGCTGATCCCGTTGGGGGAGGTTTTCGACGATGATCTGTGCAATGTCGTGGGGCGCCCGTTGCTCAGACGAAGCCAACGACATGGCCACGGTCGAAGCCAGGTCTCCCCATTCGGGCCGTTTCGGAGCATCGAGGCTCAGCACCGGCCAGGCCTCCGTTTTCAATTGACCCTTTTGCCTGGCACCGTTCAGGGCGCCCAGCAACGCGCTGGTGACCTTTTCTTGCACGACCCCGTGGGACAACGAAAGGCTCCTAAGTCCTCAGCATTGAAAGGAAAAATTAACTTGCCACTCTAACATACAGGGGAATTGGGAGACAAGGCAGTCGATGTGGAAATACGAGGGTTTATCCCGATATGTCGTGCACTCTGACAGGCTGCCAGGATGGTTTCGGCTGACAGTTGTAGGCAAGGCTTTTCCGCACAGCGGCTTACCTCATCCCAAGAGGAACAGCGACAACGTTCTCCCTGTAACACCATCACATGCGAACCACGGGGCGCCCAGCGTTCCGGATCGGTCGGACCAAACAGCGCCACGGTTGCAATTCCCAGTAGCGCTGAGAGGTGGGTGACACCCGAGTCGTGACCGACATACAACTCGACGTGTGAAAGAAGTCCGGCTAAGAGACCGACAGATAGACCCCGCAAGACGAACGGCTTGATGGGCATGTGCAAGAGAAGATTTGCCACTGGCTCCTGGTCAGCCGGCCCTTCCAAGATCAGCGGGAGAACGCCTTGCTCTTGAAGCTGCCGGACAAACGAAGCCAGCACCTGTAGCTTGACACACTTATGCCGGCTTCCACTGCCTGGATGGATGAGAACGAGCGCACGATCGGACGGCAGGCCAAATCTTTGAAGGTACGACGACCCTGCCTCCCGTAAGTGGGCTGGCAGAGACAAAGGTTTCATCGCCGTACGATCGGCTGCCGGATCCTGCACGATCTCTAAGAAACGGTCGCTCTGATGCCCGGTTTTCAATGTCGAACAGAATGGAGATTGGATTAGGACAGCCGCTGCGCCACAGTGCTTGAGAGCAGCAGCGAGGGTTCCTGCCTCGTCTCTCGTCCATGCCACGACAAGATCGCAACGGCTCAGCCAATCTTTGAGGGGGAGATCATCTGGCGCACAACCACCGAACAATGCAGTGCAGGCAGTCGCCTGAACGGACAGCCATTGATCGACGAGACGACATTCGTGAAGAAATTCCGATCCCTGATCATGTCCACAGAGGAGAAGCTGGTGTCGAGGGAAACGTGCTTGGAGGCTGCGGATGGCCGGCACAGCCAGCAAGAGGTCTCCGAGCCCTCCGGGATGCATGATGACGATCGTGCGGGGCATCGCGTCAGGAAGGAGAACCGTCTGTTGGCCTGCCATGGATCGATCGGGCGGCCTCAAGATCAGACGGTGTATTGACGTTGTAAAAGGACCGGCCTGCGGGATCAATGGCGCCGAATTCGGCTGGCGTAATCAAACGCACGCGAAGCGAAGGATGGGCCGCCAACTGTTGGATTTTCAACTCTCGAGCCTGGACCAGCTTCTCCATGACCGGGAGGCACCGTTGATGGTAGAGCGCATGCATCGGCTGCAAGCCGTTCTGGAGCTCGGCCATGACCACATCGGCTTTGTCCTTCATTTCGGTGAAGTACCGCACCACCGCAGGATCGAGAAACGGCATGTCGCAGGCCACGGCAAACACGTAGGGGGTCGCCGCCTGTTTCAATCCCGTGTAGAGGCCGCCGAGGCTCCCGCAGTCCGCGATGAGATCACGAAAGACCGGCACATCCGATTGCAATGCGGGACTGTCCTGCGCAATGACCACAAAGACAGTCTGGAAGACCGAACGTAGAACCGCAAGGCTTCGCTCATAGAGGGTTCCCTCTCCAACCGAAAGAAAGCGCTTGTCCTCCCCCATCCTTCGACTTTTCCCGCCGGCGAGAAGCACGCCTGTCACATCGGTAATCATGCAAACCCCGATCCTGGCAACGATCGCCAAAAAAACAAGAGGGGGTGGGTTTCCCCACCCCCTCCGTGCTGTTTCACATATCAGCGCCCTGCGCGAACGTTAGGAGGTCTTCCCCTTCTTCTTGTTCGCGCGACGGGTCAGCACCCATCCTTCCAGCAGGACCACGCCGAAGGCGATGATCACCGGATAGATGTAAGTCTCTCGCGGGATTGGCGGATTCAGGAACGTATAGTAGAAGGCCGACACGGCCATCTTGCGTCCTGCATCGCCGTTGTGCCCGTCCCAGGCAAAGAAGACAGTCGGAACATAGTTCCCGACCTCGAAGAAGGTGTCTTCGTCGTAATCCTGATCCTTCTTGTTTCCGAGCGGCCGTTGAATCATCACGTACCACCGGCCGTTCTTCCATTCACTCTTGAGGACCTTCAGGCTCTCTTCATAGGTGTCGCGTTCTTCGAAGTCCTTGTCCCATCCCGTGCCCTTGAAGGCCCTGATGGATCCATCGGCTTCCCACTTCACAATGTCGACCGGGAACTGATCGTTGGTCCCGAACAGATACCGCGGCTTGATGGGAGCAGGGAGCTCCTTCCACTTCACTGGAGTTTCGATGGCGATCGCATCATTGTAGACCGCATACTTGTTCTGATTGGCCGCGATCGATGCCTCTTCACCGGTCTTGGGTTCCTGTTCCTTGACATCGATGTTGACCTGAGTCGGAGCCCAGGGCAGCTTGCCCTCGGCGACGCTCTTCGTCCGATCATCCCACTCCAGCAAGTACACGATGGATTTGTCGTTGTATAAGGAACGAACCCAAATGTCGTCGATCCGGTTGACGAAGTTGCGCGGCTTGTGGGTGATCTGTCCGCCCATCGCCACATAGCGTCTCGGCGCCTTCTGCCAGGCTTCATTCTCCATGTCGGCTGGAATTTCGCCTTCGACCGGGTCCGACGGCACGACGAAGTTGATCTTCGGCTTGTCCGTCAAGGGATCGATCGGCAGAGGATTACCGTCCAGATCCCGCTCGCACAGCGCGTTGACCCAGTTGGCGATGTCCCAGCGTTCATCGACCGTCGTGTTGTCTGCAAAGGATGGCATCGGCGTGCCGTTCACACCGGTCGAGAAGGTCCGGAAAATGTTCTTCACGCTATAGGGATCCTGCCGGCTGCCACGGAAGTTCCAGCACTTGTGCCAGTTGGCCGGCTGAATGGCAAATCCCCAGTCATCTTTCAGGTTGAAGGCATTCCCGTCACCGCGTCCTTCAGCTCCATGACATTCAACACACTTCTTTTCCACTATGAGCTCGGATCCGCGCTTCTTGCTCTCGTCGGTCGCCGCTTTCTGCTTGATGTCGCCCAACTGGAGGATCGTCTGGGATTCCGACTGTTTGTCGGTAAACTTCCGGTCCTTTACCAACTGCGTCGTGACGAAGGACAGGACTTGCAGTCTCTGTTCTTCCGTCAAAATACCTTCCCAGGACGGCATGGCCGATCCCGGCAATCCATGGGTGACTGTCTCAAAGAGGTCGTTCTGTCCAGGGATCGGCTTCTTGGCGTCGAACAACGGGAGTTCGCCGCTCGCCGTGTGACGGATCTTGAATGTGCCCTGGTTGAAGTTACGCGGACGAGGCCAGAGACGATCGGCACCAGGCCCATCGCCTGCACCATCGACCCCGTGACACCACACGCACTTCGTAAAGTAGACGCGCTTTCCCGCTTCGATCATCTCGGCAGAGGGCTCAGCGGCGAGTTCGCCTTTCTTGAACCCTTCGGGCATGTCCTCGGCTCCGACTAGCGGAACGCCCACACTTCCCAATGCCAGGGTAATTCCGAAGGCGGTTGCGGCAACCACTCCTGCCTTCCGATTTGAACTGTTTCTCATGTTTATCCTCATCTCAAATAATCCAGGTTAGCGATGAATCTCTTAGACGATTAGTCCCAGGTACGGGGATAGTAGCCCGTGTGCCAGTATTCGAACAAAATCACCTTCCAGATTTCATCGACCGTCAGGTGCTGTTCCCAGGGCGGCATGACGGAGGCCCAGGGGAATCCTTCGTTCGGCAATCCGATCCCGCCCTTCGACACGCGCCAGAAAATGAACGTTTCCTGCAATTGGGCGATTGTACCTGGATCGGTGAAGTTCGCCGGAATGGGGTTGAACGCAAAGGCGTGCAGTCCGCGGCCGTTCAAATTGTCGCCGTGGCAGAAGTGACAGTTCTGGAAGAAGATCTCCCCACCCTCGCGGACATACTTCAGGTAGCCCTGACTCTTGTCGTCCCAGGGATTGGCGTTTGGCTTCATCAACCGGCCCATACCCTGTTCCACGATGTTGGCGTTGGTATATTCCTGATCGTACTTGCCTTCAGGATTCACACGATATGGATTCTGTGACGTTTGGAGCACATAGGTCTTGCCATGCACCTTCGTGCTGGCTGGAGGCGCGGGGTGCACTGTACGTAACTCGATCGGCTCCTCAGACTTCGGCTTCATGGCGTTAAAGGAAAACCCGCCAATCAGAATCGGAAGCAGAATGAGGTATGCATATCGCAGCAGCTTGTTGCTGCCGCTCTGCGCATCAAGCACATTCATGATCGGCTGCTTGAACTTTTTCCAGTCTTCCTCGTTCGCCGACACCCACATAAAAACGGCCACAAGCGACACGGTTCCATACATGGCCCGCACGCTGAACGGGATGGGCGGATATACGCGGTACTTGAGGTACATCAGGATAAAGATCCAAAAACCGACGCCCTGCCAGAAGCGCGGGATCGGCATTCCCATCGAACTCAGCATGTAGCTCAGCCCTGCGAAGCCGGCGACGAAAGATGTGAGCTCAATGAGCATCTGCATCGGCATATAGCCCTCAACCAAGCGCACGGTATTGGACGGAACGATGTCGAAGATCATCCCGACCAGCAGCAGGAGCCCAACGGCTCCTATCAGCGCGCCCACTGACATCAATGCTTTCATGGGTATACTCCCTTATGTCTACAGATAGACGGCCAAGATTACGAAATCTTCGGTGGCGGTGCTCCCGCCTTCACCTGTGACAGATAATCGACGATCTTTTTCAATGCCCCGGCGCTGAGCTTTTGCCCAAACACCTTCGGCATCAGATTGTCAGGAAATCCCTTCACGACATACGTGCTGGGAGAGACCACCGACTCCATGATGTACTCAGGAGTGCTATGCGCAGTTCCCTTGTACGCCGGATCCTTGATTCGGGTGGGTGCGTTGGTGCCCTCTTCCAGCTTGGGTCCCTGGGTGCCGGTCGCCCCGGGAATGCCGGGAATCGTATGGCACACTACGCACTGGGCCTTCGCAAAGATTTGGTCCACTGGCTCAGAGCCATCGGCTAAGAGCGCACTGGCTGCCGCCGGCTTATCCTCCTGCTGCTTCGGGCGTTCAGCCTCCGGGATGAACTTCTCATAGGATTTGGTGATTTCTTCAAACGACGGCGCTTCCCGTCCTTCGCGCACATACAGCCAGGTATCGACCGCCGCCAATTCCGGCAACGAGAGCGAAATCGGTGGCTTGTGAATCTTGGGCATCGGGCTTTCTTTGTCGTTGGTCCCCTTTACGCCGTAGCCGGAGACCACATAGCAACTTGGACAGGAATGGGATTCGGCAATATATTCTTGTCCTGTCGTGGCCGTCCCACAGCCTGGGCAGGATTCTTTGTCGGCATATTCACGCTTCATCGGATCGCCCTTGTGATACTTAGGATCCTCGATCCGTTCTTTTCCCGCCCGCTCCGGAAGCCCCAATAAATTGGGAGCCCGTTCCCCGAGCATGCCGGCGTGGAACGCGTGACAGAGGGGGCACTGCCCCTTACCGATCGCGCCCTGCACTTTATTTTGCCCGATCCCGCCGAAGATGATTTTCTCACCTTCATCAGCCAGCTGTTGCGGGCTCATCGAGCTGAAATCCAGCTTTTCTTCCTTCGGAGGAAATCCGCCTTCGACCTGCGGCAACCAATTGCCGTAGCCGGAAAGAAACGCGGCAACGAAGAACATAAACCCGCCGATCTTGAGCAACGCGGCGAGATTCGTAAAATACAGGGCCAGGACGAATGTGGTGGCGGTGATCATCACGAGAGAGACCGGCAACAACCGATTCTCTCCGTAAAAATTGTTCTTGTAGTTGGCGATGGCGATAAACATCAAGAACGCTGCGATGATACCAATAAAGGTCTTGAAGGTCGCCCGCTTCTTGGCGGCAGGGTCGCTGATCGACACTTGAAAGTAGATGAGTAAGCCAGCCAGCAGGGCCAGAATTGCCCAGCCCATCGAGAAGGCTTCATTTATCAGATTACCCACGGTTTTAACCTCCTGCGGCTACGTTGGTGGGAGACGTAGTCACGTCTCCCACCGCGAGCCAATGCTCAATAAGGGATGGTTAGTGGCTGCCAGCAGGTTGCGGCGCGCCGCCAGGAACTCCCGCTTTCTCGCCGACCGGCACTTTCTTCGCCGTTAAACTGCCCAGCCAGAAGACGAATAGGATGCTGACCCAGAAGAACAATACGTTGAAGGAAATCATGTTCGCCGCAAATCCCACCGTGTGCGTATAGGCCCAGGGTGAGTTGTCCCGCATGATCTCGTTCACGTGCCAGAACAATCGAACCGACGAGCGAATGTAGCCCATCAATCCCATCATCCAGGTAAAGGCGGTTGCGAGCATGATCAAGGCGTACTGCGAACGAACGGAGATCTTGCCCCACTCGATCGGTCCCATCTGTTTGGCCCCCTTCATCATGGCGCTATTCAGGGCAAACATGAAGAAGAGGCAGGACAGGGTCGTCGCCACCTGGGGAACGGAGAGCCCGACGCGGACGTTGGCCGGAATGTAATATCCATAGATCGCGAGCCAGATGATATTCACATAGGCCCAGAAGAAGAAACACCCCATAAAGATGTTCCCGAACTTCGCCCACGACACGGTCGAGACTTTGTTGCCTCGCATGTACCATACGAAACTCAACACCGTGGTCGTGATGATGACGTTGATGCCACCGTTCTTTGCCGACATGACGCCGTAGTTTCCCAACACCGGATGCTGCTGTCCACCCATGGCCTTCAGCTCGGCAGGACTCATCACGATCGTGTGCGGAGTGATAAACACGAGAAACCCGCATACCAAGAGAAATACGAGATACTTGATGTAGCGTTGATACTTCTCGGCGCCGCGCATGCGCCCGAGTGCTTGCCAGAGATAGTAGTTGGAACTAAGGAAGAGGATCCCGATCATGGTGGCTTGAATAATGAATAACCAGGCTAGCAGACCACCCATCAACGTGATGCCCATCTGCTGGCGATAGGCATAGACTTCGCGCATCAACCAGTAGCCGGCGAACGGCAACGGAATCAGGAACGCGACGCCGATCGCCATCGCGATATAACCCATCCAGTCATAGTGGGCACGATCTTCCTCGGTCTTCGAGGCCAGGAACTTATAGGCTGCGTAAGCGGCCACAACACCGCCACCGAACGCCATGTTGCCGAGAATGCGGTGCACGTTGAGCGGATTCCATAATGCGGTGTGGATGACATGCCAGATGTTGCCGAGGAAACGGCCCTGCTCATCGACCCCGGCCGGTGACATCATAAAACCGATCCAGGAATTGGCCAGGAACATGAGCAAGGTGCCGATGATATTCAGGACGACGGACATGCTCAGGTGCATCCACTTGAGGAAGCCCTCCTTCATCTTGTCCCAGCCATAGTAGTAGATGTAGAGGGTTCCACTCTCCGCCACGAACATCAACGCATAGATGTGCATGACCGGGCGGAAGATACTGGAGAGATAGCCGAAGAATGCAGGGTACAGCGTCAGGAAGGTAAAGATCAGGATACCACCAAGGATGGCCGTCAACGAATAGGCTGTGAGGCTGATTTTAATGAAGTCATAGGCCAACTGATCGTAGCGTTTGGCGAGCGCCTTGTCCTTGCTGACGACCCCCATGAACTCGATCACCATACAGAAGATCGGCACGGCCAGCACAAAGCTGCCGTAGTAGAGGTGCTGTTGGTTCGCAAACCAGAGCAACACGCGGCTCTCGAAATTATACCGCGGATAGTCTCTAGGACCGTCCGTGGTTTTCGGCGCCGGAGCACCGACCACGATGCCTTCCGTCTTGTAATAGACGTCACGACCCTTTTCGACCTTCGCCTCGTCCTTCTTGACCGCGTCGGGTGCGTCTGCACCAATCGCCAGTGATGGAATCGACACGACCACAGGAAGCAAGAGAAGGCTCACCATCGCGCAGAGCGCCATGATTGAAAACACCTTCTTACGGGTTACAGGACCCATGGGATACCTCCTTGATGCATTCCGAAAAAAAAGTCTCAAAATTCCTTGGAACTCAAATTCGAGGGCCCGACTCCGCTGTTGTCACTTGCGGAACAGATACCAATAATCCAGCCCTTGCATATCCATCAAGAAATGATCGACCAGCGTGAAATAGGCCACGCAGATGACGGTCGAAATCAGAATGTAAAAAATCGTCTGACCCATAATTGTTCTCCTCCTCAACTCAACTGAACACGAAATGTATACTCAGACGGTCGGCGGCCCTCAGCAAGGGCACTGTATGCCGGCAAACCAATAGAAGAACCACAAACCGATGGCAACGGTGATGTAGAAAATCATCTTGCCGATCTTGATCTTGATTTCACTGTCCTGAACTGTTGCCGTGGCCATCGTGTCTCCTTCTCCTGATGGAAATGGAAAAATGCATTAATTACGGCTATGTCGGCCGATTTCTTGACACACACCAATCCGTGTGGTATTCAAATTTTGTCGTTGGGCGCGTAAACACAGGGAAAAACATGAATAAAAACTCAAAAGTGTTCGACATTATAGTTTTGGCTGGTATGGTTGTCAATATCATTTTGGCCGTCTTTCTGATCCTTTATTACTTCGATTTTCTGTAGGGTTGGCTCCTCCATTGGCAGCGGTTTCTCCGGCCAAAGTACCCGAAATCGCACAGCGAAATCCGATCGTTTCATCACGAAAATCCGGCACCATTTTGCTCCGGCTGGTGATGCGGATATCGGCACCGGTTGTCGTATAACTGCCCCCCCTCATGACCCGGTAGGTTCCATATTCGGGGCTCGGCGGATTCTTCTCCGGAGCATCTTTGTAGTACGTTTCCTGGTACCAATCAGCCACCCATTCCATCACATTCCCAGCACCATCCATTACCCCGTAAGGACTCTTGTCCGTTTGAAACGTCCCTACCCGAGCCGTCACATCGTAGCCGTCCTGCACTCGAGCCCAGTTCGCTCCATTCGACCTCTCTTGATTTCCCCAGGGCCAGAGGCGGCCATCTGAGCCACGCATGGCCTTTTCCCACTCAGCTTCCGTCGGAAGCCGCTTGCCCTTCCACTGGCAATATTCGGTCGCATCGTCCCAAGAGACGTACACGACGGGTTGATTCGTTCCGCGCATTTTCCCGATGCTTTTCGCATAGCGTGAAGGAGGTCCGGCTTTGCGATGCCCGGTCGCAAGGACAAATTGCTGATATTGATAATTGGTCACTTCGTGCCGATCGATCGAGAAAGTGTCAAGATAAACGGTGCGCTGTGGCTGCTCGTCAAACCCGCCGCTGGTTGTCCCCTGAAGAAACGGTCCTGCTGGAATAGTAACCATGTCTTCCCTGACCGGTTCTTCATTCGAGGTGGCCTCAGGCTCGGAGGGAGGAGATTCCACCGATGCAGGAGGAGCTTCTTCAAACGGGGTGAGCCTCGTCCCGCGAAGAATACCCATGATGGGAAGCGCAGCGAAGGCGAGGACAACCAAGAGAAAGGCAACCTTGAATCTGGTTTCGAGCATGCCGTCCGATTAGGAAGTGGGCGCATTCCCTGCCGGATCGAGATCACTCGCGCAGCGAATGCCGATCGTAATGTCCGTACGCCAATGTTTCGCAGTGAACCGCTTGGACAAGCGCGCGTTGTGTTCAGTCTCGCGCCAGGAGCCGCCCCGCACAACTCGGAGATCCCCTCCCCCTTCCGGTCCTTTGGGATCGCGGTAGGAAGATTTTTTGTAGTAGCCTTCCTCATATGTGTCATTGACCCATTCGGCAACGTTGCCGGTCATATCGTACAGTCCATAGGGGCTGCGGCCGGCGTCAAACGATCCGGGGGGGGCGAGATACTTGTACCCATCCTCGCTGCCATGCACGTTGGCGGCGTTCGTGACAAATTTATCTCCCCAGGGATATTTTCTTTTGCCTTCGCCGCGGCCGGCCTTTTCCCATTCAGCTTCCGTCGGGAGGCGCTTGCCGGCCCAGTGGCAATAGGCGAGTGCATCGTCCCACGAGACGCTCATGGCTGCGAACTCCGGTTGCAATAGTTTCGACTGATCGTCTTCGAAGACTTCGATTTTGGGCGCCTGACGCTTGGTCATCTTGGCAAACCGCATGTACTCTTCCTGCGTCACTTCTTTCCGATCGAGGTAGAACCCCTTCAAGAACACCTGATGTTCAGGCACCTCATCTGGATCGCCATCCTGACTCCCCATCGTGAATGGGCCTTCGGGAATTTGGACCATCTCACGCCCTTCATCGCCCATTTTGGTCTTATACATCGAGTAGTCCTGCGCCGGAGCGCGGCTCTCAGTCGGACGAGCTTCGCTCTGAATGGACTGCGCCAACTCTTTCATTTTATAGGCCTTGTTCGACTCCCAGAGCATCATGCCGATCATCAGGAGGAAGGAGCCGAACACGAAGATGATTGATCCAATCAGCACGCCCTTGTTTTCCATAACCGCTCAAGCTCCCCTACTCATATTGAGGCTGGTGGGTCCGTCGGCGCGGACAATGATTTTCGCGCGGCACGTACGTCCAACAGCATCGAGATCTGCACACCAAGAAATCCACCCATCGCGGCGCCGGCTCCGGCACCGACCCAGATTCGTTCCGTGCCAGCCACCAGCCACGCCAACCCGCCGCCCAGAAAAGCCCCGACCAGAATACTGATGAGGAATCGACGACCACCAAGAAAGCCGATCACTCCGCCCATAGCCAGTCCCACAGCAATCGCAATCGGCATGAGCCCGCCGCCCGTGATGGTCCCGATCAAGACTCCGACGGTGCCCATTACGGCCAGCCCGAACACAATATCGAACCACTTCTGGACCGGCATCGTCTTGACTTGTGTGGCACCCATCATCAGTGACCGTCTACTTCCCTGACGTCGCGACCATCGGTCCGAAATCTATCTCCACACCGGGAGCGGCGATGATGGAGATTCCCCAGGCCTTGGCCGCCGGCTCATGCTGGTGGATGCGTTTGAAATCTTCGTACACGTTGACCTTTTCTTCGAACCACTGGCCGACGTCTTTCGTTCCGCTCTGCACGACAATTTCTGAACCGCTGAACATGCCGCCTTCGGTCAACGTCCCTTCAGGCTTGGTCGCACTCCAAATGTACTTGGTAAAAACCGGAATAAACATGAGGTCCGTATCCAGCGAGGCATAAATGGCAGCAAGCGATTCAGTTCCGTCCGCAGCTTTATTCAACCGCCAGCGCCAGGTCAACACGGGATACGCCTTGGGGTCCCAATCGATCTTCTTTTTCTTGATCCGCTGCCCTGCGTCTTTGGCCGACAGGAAATTCGCGCCGTTCTCTGATTGTACTTTATAGGCCTCACGCCCTTTGGTATGGCTGCGCTGACTTTCATGGTCCCAATTGGACGGAAAGCCGTCAGCCTCTTTGGCCTGAAAATCTTCGAGCACGAGGGTCTGCTCCTGCGCGGAGACTGATCCATGCAGGAAGGTCGATACGACAACGCACCCCATGAATGCGATTATTCCACCGAATACCCTGCTTCTGCTCATCTGCTTCGATCGCCTTTCCTGTTCCTTACGCTTCCCGAGAAGGCACCGGCGAGAACGGTTGCGTGGACTCTTCGAACAACTCCTTGCTCCACTCCTGCTGCTGTCCACTCTGGCACATCCAGAACAGGATGAAGACCGCGCTCCAAAATACCACCATATTCAGTGTCACCATCTTGGCCGCAAACCCGAGCTCGGGCGTGAAGGCCCAGGGCGAGACATCCGCCATCAGTTCGTTCACATGCCAGGACAGCCGACCCGACGAACGGATATAGCCCATGAGCCCCATCACCCATGTAAAGGCCGCCGCCAAGCCAAACAAACCAACCATGCCGCGAAGGGAAATCTTTCCCCATTGCACCGGGCCATGGACAAGCGCGCCTTTGAGCATGGCACGATTGATCAGCAGACCGGCTACGATGACGGTCAGGGTGGTCACGGCTTGCGGCGTGGAGAGCCCGACCCGCAACTTTGCCGGCAAATAAAACCCATAGATAGACAGCCAGGTTACGTTCAGGAAACCGATGGCAAACAAAGTCCCAATAATGATGTTGCCGGTGTTGACCCAGCTCACCGTCATGGTGCGATTGGCTCGACGGTAATAGAGATAACTCAACGCCGTGATCAGAATCATGACGTTGACCGCTCCGTTTTTCGCGGACATGACGCCGTAATTACCGACGACCGGATGTTGCGCGCCACCCATCGCTTTCACTTCGCCTGCCGACATCATTACCGTATGCGGCGTCAGCCAAATGAAAAGCGCCAGCATCAGAGCCCCGAGCAGGAATTGATAGTAAGGCTGGTAGCGCTCGCCTCCCTTGATTCGTGCCATGCTCTGCCAAATGTAATAGTTCACGCCCAGCAGCAAGGCCCCGATCAACAGAGCCTGCACGACGAAGAGCCAGGTCAAGAGTCCTCCCATCATCGTCACGCCCATGCTCTGGCGAAACGCATACACCGAGCGCATCAACCAATAACCGGCGATCGGCATCGGCAGGAGCGCGCAAACTGTGACAAACAGAAAGATGTAGCCGACCCAGTCGAAATAGGCTCGCTCTCCGTCGGTCTTGCTCGTAAAAAAGCGATAACAGGCATACGCCAGCACGACTGCGCCGCCCGACATGATGTCGGCCAGGAAGCGATGGACGTTCAACGGATTCCAGAGCGCCGAATGCAGTAGGTGCCAGCCGTTGCCCAGGAACCGTCCCTGCGGATCGACACCGGCCGGCGACATCATGAACGCTGCCCAGGAATTCGCCAGCAGAAGCAGCGCCGTCCCGAAGATGTTCGTCAGGATGCCGATGGACGCATGGATCCACTTCAAGCCGGGCTCGGCCATGCGGTTCCAGCTGTAGTAGTACAGGATGAGCAGCAGCGATTCGCCGACGAAGACGATGGCATAGGCCGGCATGAAGGCCTTGAACGTCCCGCCCATGTATTGCATGAAACTCGGATAGAGAGAGATAAACAAGGCCAGCATCAGGCTGCCAACCACCGCGGTGACCGAAAGCGCGAGCAGTGCAACCTTGGCTAAATCTCTCGCGAGGCCGTCGTAGCGGAGCGACAGAGCCGGCTTCCTGGTTCGCAAACCAAGAAACTCGAGCAGAGCGCAAAAAAGCGGCAACGCCAGCACGAAACCGCCAAAATAGGTGTGTTGCTGCGTCACAAACCAGACGACCAGACGGTTGTCGAACGATCCGACGCGTGAATAGACCGTTTCGCTCGGCGAAGGAGCGGCCGGTCCTAGCGGCGTTCCCGGGATCTTGTAGTACAGGTCGGCTGCCTCCTCCGCCCCGGCAGGAAATAGAAGCCCGGCGCCGAGCACCAGGCCACCGGCAAGCGCCACGACCGCGAGTACCACTCCAAACAATCTGAATGTTGAGATCATGTCCTTACACCTTCGATGCAGCGACAACCGCTGGATTCGATGACTTTCCAAGAATGCCCATGACGAAGGGACAGCGGAGCAACGAGGGGCTCAAGTTCTGCCCCTGCTGTTCTTCCACCTGCCGACGATAGCCCAAGTAGTAGCCATACAACGCCATCAACCCTGTCACCACAGCCCCGCCGCACACCGCATAGATCATAGGAATGCCCGGCTGCTTCAGTAAGAAAATCACCGCGCCGGCCACGACAAGATAGTAAGTGGACGCAAAGGCCAGCCCCGGCCACCACCAATACTTGAGCAATTCTCCCGGTTTCGTCTCAAGCAATCCATTCACCCATGAGGCCCGAGGTCTCAACCCGCCGAAATAGGAACAGAGGGCAATGGCACCACCGAGGATCGTCACGGCAGACAACTGCACGATGGCCGCGGCCTGCTGACTTTCAACAAGAACACCCAGCGAAGCGCCCACAGCTCCGACCAACAATCCTGTCACGATCCAGGGCCCGATGACCGTCGCATGAGTGCCGAGTAAGCTGCGCAAGGCCATGCCGTTCGGAAACGTCGGGAATGGCCGTCCCATCAGCGCCACTTTTCGCACGTGCCCGATTTCAAACGCATCGCGCGCTACCGCCGTACAAGAAATGATGATGGCCATCATGGCCGGACCATCGGGATGCTTTAAATAGTCATAGCCCACGAGCCACAGAAGTGCTAACACGAGCAGTGAGAGTTGCACGCCGTAGACAAACCCGATCCACCCCGCCATCCATGTCAGCAGCTTCTTGCCATCTTCCCGAACGACCATGGCCCAGGCAGTCCCCCGGCCGACCCGATAGGCCAGCAACGCGGTGACCAATCCCACCATGCCGCTGATCGTCAGCAGCACCGTCGGTTCGGTAAGCGGCAGCACATGCTTGGCCAGCCGATACACCCCGAACGCGACCACACCAGGCACGAACATGACGACGCGCTTCTGTTTGCGGACGGTCTCCTCCGTCACAGCCAAACTCAAACTCGGCAACACACGCAATGCCATTCGATGCAGCATCTCTTTCCCGTCACGCTTACTGAGCGGGCGGCGCTCAGCTTTTTGTCCCCATTCCGAAATAGCGAGCCTTCACTTCTTCCATCAGTGCAACCGTGATCCGATTGGTCCCGCGCTCTGCCGCCGTTCGTTCCAACTCGATCTTCGCCATGGCACGCACGGGAGCAGGCACATTGTCCAATCGACGCTCGGCTTCCAGTTCCCATTCAATCGGTTCACCAGTTCGAGGACGGAGCAATGCTTCGTAGGACACGACACGTTCACCTCGCACGCGGATGTCCTGCTCGACTTCCTCTCGAAAGAACGGGGCCAGATAGGGAGGCATCCGTTCAAGGCGATGCAGCGCTTCATCAGTCCACATCATGCGATCGACGAGCCCGCTCATCTGTCCCGCCGGAACATCCACTCCGACTTTGAGTCCGCAGCCCCGACATTCCGAGCGAATGAACCATTGCAGTGCACCATCATCGTAGGCCCGCTCTTCAATCCCCTCGGTATGCATCCAACGTCCGCACCCACAGGTCAGCATGGATCAACCTATTTTTCCTGGGTACAGGATGTAGAGCATCGTGTAGGTGGTAGTTCCGGTGACAAATAGGATGCAATAGATGATCATCGTGAAGCGGCCGAGCGTCCGATGGCGCTGTCCGCCATCCGGCCAGAGACGCTGGATCCCCATTTCGACGGCGAATACAATCGCGATGAGGGCGAGCAGTCCGACCCATACAACGAGCCGCCCCATCCGAAAACGATCTGCTGCCACCAGGTACAGCAAATACACCGCCACTAGCGCGCAGAGGACACCGAAGATCATGCCGACCTTTCCCCAGGTCGTCTGAAGAATGCGACCACTCAGGATCCGTCGCCCTTGCTCGATCATCTGGGCTCGAAATCCCAGCACAATCATGTAGACCGCCATGACCAATCCAATAACCACAAGAACGATATGAAAGGTGAGGAGAGGGATGAACACATTGCGATATAGCGCTTCCGAGCCGCCGAAACCTTCCTTCCCTTCAAAGGCCAGCACGCCCAATTGCCGGAACAGATAGTAACTGACGAAGAACCCGAGCATGGCCACCATGCCGCCCAGCATCAGCCAGTGGTGAGCATCCGATTGGCGCTTCCGTGCCTGGATCCAGCCAATCACGAACAGGCCGGTGAAGAAGGTCGCCATGAGCTGACTGATATCGGCGCCGATCGTGGCGTGTGTCCCAAAGAATCCTGGATTCTTCAACCAATCCATTGTACGGTTACCTCGTAGGTCTCATCCCTTGGACAACCGCTGTTCGTTCCAATTCACTGACTGAAACAAATCCGGCTTTCGTCATCCACTGCATCGCCTCAGCGGTCTTATAACAGCTCCCTTGCTGCGTATTGACCAAAATGTGCACGGCGAATGCTGTCGTCCATGCCGGACCCGTTCCGGCTTCATCCAGGAACCGATCCTTGATGATCAGTCGACCGCACGGAGCCAGATGGTCATATACCTTTTTGACCAACGCTCGATTCGTGTCGAACGTCTGGTAGTGCAGGATGTCGGACATCAGCACGACATCGTACGGCCCGCCGAGTCCATCCTTGTTAAAATCGCCTGCCCGCAAGGCGATCCGTGATTCCAATCCGGCGTCTTTGATCGTTTTTTCCGTAAGAGGCAGCGTCGCGGGAAGATCGAACACAGTGGCAGTCAGTTCCGGATACACCTGACAAAAGGCGATAGCGTTGGTGCCGGCCCCACCCCCTAAATCCAATAGGCGAATCGGCCCATTCAGTTGCAAGCGTTTCGCAAACTCAGGTCCGCTCTGCTGCCCGATTCGATGGAGCACCGCCAGGACATTACTGCCCAATTCTGGATCGGTTTCGAAGACATGCCGGTCGACCGACCGCTTTCCGGAACGGATCGTCTCTTCCAGCTTTCCCCAATTGTTCCATTCTGCATCGTGGAGGAGCAGCAAGTGTCCGATATATTGAGCTGAGTGCCGGACGAGATGCTTCTCCGCCGTCGAGGAGTTGCCATACGCCTCTCCCTCTTTCGAGAGTAATCGCATGGCCACGAGTGCGTTCAATAACAGGCTGAGCGTCGGTTCGTGAGCCCCCATTCGAGCGGCAACGTCCCGGGCCGTTTTCGGCTTCCCATCCAGGACCGAAAACACATCCAGTCGAACCGCTGTCAGAAGGATTTTGGTTTCCCAGTAATAGCCAAGCTGGAAGATTTCTGTGAGCGACAATTCCCGTGACACACCCATCCCTCAAGCAAAATAGCTTTGAAAGAACGGCATCTTACCTACTTCGGAAAGAGAAAGGCAAGGCAGGAGCGCGACTGATAGCTTGCAGAAAACACAAAGGGCAGCGGAACGATCCGCTGCCCTTTGATTGCGAGTTCCCTCGCACAAATCGGAACGTGGCTTACTTGATTTCGGCCTTCAAGTTAGCCGTTCCACCATCTGCCACTTCAACTTCGTACTCGATCTTCTTGCCCTTTCCGGCAAACGGATGCCAGGCTACGACTTTGTGCTTGCCCGGGGGCACATCCTTGATCTCGAACGAACCGTCATCTTTCACCACGGCGAAGTGCGGACTCGACACCGGGAGGAAGAACGACTGCATGAATTCATGCTGGTCGCACTGTAAACGATAGTACCCGTCTTTCTCAGCGCCGCCACGGAAGGTCACCGGCTTGTCCAGCTTGTCACCCTTCTTCGCCAAACCGATGTTAAAACCGGTCGCCGAAGTGGCACCCTTTACCGTAAAGCTGTGGGGATTGTGGAGCACACCCTGTACGGACTTGGGGTCGTCCGGATCCGCATCATGGTTCTCAACGTGGAAGTTCTTGGTGTTGACCACCACACCGGAAAACGGCAGAAACTCGCAGAACTCGGCAACAACCTCCGTTCCCTTGTACGCATCCACAAAGGCCTTGTCTTCGACATCAACCACAGCCACCACCGCATTCTTCAGACCGCCATCCTTACCGACTTCAATAGTCGGCATGAATCGCTTATCCCCATCAATAAATTCTTTATGGGGATTCTTCGGACAGAACTTCGGATTCGGGAACTTGGCAAAGGAAAATTCCTTCTTTTCCGCCTTACCCGCATAGGTCACCTTGCCGGCGATCGTACCGCCTGCAAACGAGGTGAGAGGCGCCGCGACGAACGCGACGGCTGCCACGCCAAATACGATTGATAACGCACTCTTCATGTTACTGCCTCCTTGTGATTGACAAAAAACCGACATTAATAATTATTCGTAGCTCGCTGTCCCCCGTCTTCATCCACCGGCAACGAGAGGAACATGGGAACGCACTTCCTCTCTGGGTATATGATTGACGACTTGCTGGCGAGGCTGCTCTAGAGCGAGTACGTATATCGAATGTTACCGCGCCATGTCAACCCCATACAAGGGCGCCATAGAGGCCTATTTCCCAGGCGACATGACATGCAGTAATGCACCGGCCGCCGTGGCACGCACGGCTTCATTTTGGTCGTGCAGGGCTTCTTTGAGGTCCGGGATGATATCACGATCGCCGATATGGCCCAGCGACCGGATTGCTACGATCTTAGGACCGGGCAGCGGGTCGGTTGCCAGGCTCGCCAACACGGCTATCGCTTCCTGTCTGTTGACCTTCGTCGCTTTTCCCAGGGCAAAGGCCGCCGATGTTCTGGCTGCCGTATCGTTCTGTTGAGCAAGAGCCCGAATCGTTGGGGCTACCGTCTCATAGGGTTGCCCCAGTTGAAGGAGGGCGGCGGCGACAGCGGCGCGCACAGTGTATCCCCCGTCGTTCAGTCCTTGGGTCAAAGTCGAAACCGATTCCTTCGCGCCGAGATCCGCAAGCGCGGCAGCCGCGGACTCACGGACAGCGGGAACCGGATCCTTGAGCAGCTTTTCGATCATTTCCCTCGCTCCCTGTTTTTCGAGATGTCCCAACCCCCTCGCTGCAGCGGCGCGTACGGATGGTTGCTTGTAGGTCAGCAATTCCATCATGACTGCAGCGCCACGCTGATCTCTCAGTTCCGCGATCGTGCGTAACGCTTCCGCCTGATCTTCAGGATTGGCTGCATCAGCCGCCTTGCGCAACTGATCCCATGCCTCTTTACGACCTAGTCTGATCAACGCGCCATACGCGGCGATGCGCACGGTCGCGAGTTCGTCCTTCGTCGCGGCCTCGATCAACGGAATCACGGACCGATCGCCGCTCTTTCCAAGCGCCTTTACCGCACGAGCTTTGACTTCTCCTGCAGGGTCTTGGAGCGCATCTCGCAATTTTCTTGATTTGCGGCCGGCTTCCGTCCGCTTCAATCCTTCGACCGCGAGGGCCCGTACCGGACTAGATCCATCACTCAGTCCATCTTCGAAATAGGGTACGACGTCGTCCGAATCAAATTCTTTTAATGCCGTATAGGCGGCGCCGCGCATCTGCTCCCGCATATCCTTTAGCAGCACCACGATGAACCCGAGGGCGACTTCTCGCAGAAGTGGGGGATCATCTTGTTTCAACGTCGCTTCAAGCTTGTCATATTCCGCCAGCGCATCTTTGGGATTTCCGAGCTTCAGTAACGTGCGAATCTTCAACCTTCGAACGTCGGGAACAGCCGAGGTCTCCTGATTCAACTTGGCGAGCTCGTCGATGACCTTCTGGTATTCCTTCTGATCGTAAAGAGCTTTGACCTCTTGGGGAACCGACGGCGATCCAGCCGCGAGCGCCAAGAGACAGCAGAGGACAACGCCACATTTCATGCTTGCCGATTTGCTCATCACCTTATCCCTGTTGTCTCGGGGCGGTTGCGCCGGCCCGTCTCTTGTATCCTGGCGGTTCGTCGAAATAGTAGCTGGGCTGCGGAGACCACCTGATCCGTTCATACTCAAACGACCAATCGCGATCCCGGCTGACCAGCTTGAGGACGATGTCGGCCTCCAGGTCTACCCATTCATAGAACCGTTCAGCTCGCCCGTTGCGATCGGTCTGCACTTCGTACAAGCGCGCGGCGCGACCGGCGGCGGTCGCATCACCGACCAACGTTCGTCCTCGCTCACCGGGCAATGATGCCTGCATGGGCAGCACATCATCCGGATCCAGGGGAGTTACCAACAGTTCTTTCTGTTGTGCGAGCAGGTACCAGGCTTCCGACTGATCGAGCCGGATGATTTCAATCGAGGCATACCCATACTCGGTCCGGATCGCATACTTATATTCCAACCGCAGACGATCCCCCTTCGCAAAGACTTGAGCCTGATACTTTTTTCCGTTCACCTGCTTGAGAATGCTGCCTGAAAACTCATGTCGGTTGGAAATAGCTTCTTTGGCAATTGCAGAAGAAATGAGTAGCCAAGTCGAGGCCCCAAAGAGGAGGATGGAATAAAAGACAGGACTGAAGCCCCCTCGCATAGTCAATCCACATGACACTGTCAGCGGATATTCAAAAAGACTTCAGTTCCCAGCCGCCCGACCCTGGCGCGCCAAGACGCGCCATTCCCCAGGCAAGGCCGCCACGGTTGGGAAAGGCTGTAGCCTGAAACTCAGGCTGTTCCAGGCTGGCGGTCTTTTTCAACATCCGCTAATGTTGGTGTTCGACGAAGGGATCAATCTCGACCGCATGACCGAGCGTATCGGGACCGAAGCGGGGATTCTCCATCACTTTATAGGCGGAACGGTTGCCTTTCGGCGCCGCCAAGGACAGTTGCTCGACCAATTTCCCATCCGGCTTCACGGTCACCGTCTTGATCGCGCCCGGCCCGGTCTGAGGATGCCACACGATCAATTGGTATGTTCCCGGAGGAATCTGCTCGATGGAGAATCTTCCGTTCTCATCCGTCAACGCGTAGTACGGATTGTTCACCGCCATTGCCCAGCTTTCCATGTAGGCATGAAATCCGCATTGCATGTAAAACGTCCGCCGACCCTTATTCAGATAGATCGGCCCCACGAGCGATTTACCCGGTGAGTGGTTGTGAATGGCATGAAGGTCGCCGCGGTTGTGTTGATGGTTCATGACGAGCGGTGTATTGAATAAGACTCTCGCACCGGCTTCGATGGATGTTTCATAGCCCTGGATATCGTGCATGACCGGATCCATGTTGACGACTTCGACGGCATGGCCGTTTCGCACGATTGTCATGAAAGGCTGAAACATGCAATCTCGGGCTTCAATCAAGGGCACAGACACTTCAAACGGTTTTCCCGCCTCGATACCCTCAATCAGCACGATGGCGTCTTTCAGCCCGCCATGAGGCCCTACCACAAAATCGTGAAGCAGCCGCCAGCCTTGACCGTTCGAGATGCGGCCGCAATACTGCGGGTCCGGAAAGGTAATGAGATTGAAGCCCTTGGGTTCAGGCACCGCCCCCTGCAGCGCCACCATCCCTTCGATCGTTCCTCCGTGCTCCACATCAATAACATCATAGGCCGGGGATGGAACGACACCGATAGCGACCATTGCCACAAGAACGATTGCGCTCACCATCACTGTGACGCTCTTGTGGTTTATCAACTTACGGTTTCCCTTCAAGGCTTCTGCAATTCCAGCGTCGGCCTGATGTCCAAGGTCTTGCCGAGCGCATCGAGACCAAAATGCGGGTTCTCTTCAATTTCATGGACGCTGCGGCGGCCCTTTGGAGACTCGAACACAAAATCAGCCTTCGCCGTTCCCTTCGCAGGAACCGTAATCTTTTTTTCAATGGTGATGCCGACGCCGGGATGCCAGGCCACGAGCGTATAGTCGCCCGGCGGCACGTCAGTGAGCGAAAAGCTTCCATCCCTGCCGGACAATTGATGGTAGGGATTGTCGACCACGAGTCCCCAACTTTCCATGTAGGCATGGAATCCGCATTGCATGACGAAAAATTTCCGCCCTTTCGTCATCTGGATGGTCTCTCTGACCGGCTGGCCGGCTAGATGTTCATGAGTTTCCGCGCCGACAAAGCGCTTATGGTGAGGATTCATGGGAAGGGGGGTGTTGAACAGGACCCGTGGGCCCAACTGTGACGTCTCGTAAGCTTGAATGTCGTGCATGACCGGATCCATGTTCATGATGACCACGTCGGATCGATCGCGCACGACCGTGACAAAGGGTAAGAACCGGCAATCCCGCGCTTCGATCGTCGGTGGCTCAAACTTAAATGATTTGCCCTTGGCGGCATCGGCCAGCCACACGACCGTGTCCTTGAGTCCGCCGTCCTCCGCCACTTCAAATTCTTTCAAGATCCGCCAGCCGGTTCCGGTCGAGATTCTCCCGCAATAGACGGGATCAGGAAAGGTGACGAGATTGAACCCCTTGGGAATCGGCTTGCCGGCTGTGATGGTGACCTTTCCGGTCACAGTGCCACCATCGGTCACCTGCACTTCTTCATAGGCCCAGGCGGTTGCCCCGGCTATCATCGACCATCCGAAAAAAATCAGCAGCAGCCCACTCATCATTCCTCCGCGATCATTCGGTAACCAATCTGGAAACGATCTGCTCATCGTACCAAAAGGCACCGTCAAAGCAAAAGGGGGAAGCCTTTCGGCCTCCCCCTTCCGTTTCTTGATGCCTCACGCATGGCGAGGCATCATCGGCTCTTACTTCGCCGCGACCGGGAGTACGCGCGCCGCATCATCGAGCGACGCACTCTTCATTCCTGCGCCAGCACCGGCGAGAGGCAGCAACCGTTGGTCGCCTGACGGCAACACACGGAGATAGCCCCACTGACCGGACTGCGAATACGGCAATCGCTGGTTGCTGTACACATAGTCGCCCGGCAAACGATAAGGTCCGCCTGCCGACGGGATAAACGCATCGAGTGTTTCCGAACCGGAGAATTCGACCACGCTGATCTGGTCGGCGCCCCGCATGAACGGCTCGATCGGCCATTCATGTTTCTCAACGCTGAACATCCCGTTCTGTTCGTTGTTGGCACCGATCACGTGGATGCGCACCGGATCGCCCGCATGCGATTCGATGATCGGGGTGGCAGGATCTTCCGGCTTGTCCGCTTTGCAAGGCTGGAACACCTTGCCGAGCGAGCAGCCCTGCTCTTCACGATACTTGTACGGCTCCGACCGGTAGTTGACGCCGGTCAAGCCCGCGACGTTCTGGACGTAGGGCATGAAGCTCGTACCGATGATGTTGTCCTCGTCCTGGAAGAACAAGGCTACATCTCGATAGTTTGGCCTGCTCTCATTGCCGGGAACAGACCGATCAATGATCACGTCGGCGACCCAGGCATTCTTGTTGGTTAAATCGGCGCCAGTCTTCGGGTCACGATATTTCGAACCCTTCGGACCGACCACGACGGCTCCGAACAAGCCGTTGCGTGGATTGGTCATCACGTTGCCCCAGTCCCAGACCAACGAGGTGGTCTCGCCGTTGAACGGATCCGCGTAATACGTATAGGTCCGCTCGGCGCCTGGCGCGATCGTCTGATCGCCTGGGTTGTTGCCGATGTTGGCGCCCATCGAATCCTTCGGGTCGAACGCCAATCCGATGGCCGAGAATGACGCCTTGCTCTCCTTCATCTTATTTTTCAAATTCACTTTCACGCAATCGCCGACGTTTACGCGGAGCGTGAGCGGCATCGGTTGCGATCCGCCGGAGACCTTCGCCGCATCTTCTTCCAAGGCGTAGATCTTCGCATCGGGATTGGTAATCTGAATCTTCCGCTCGAAGTCCACCTCGATGGCCTCCGGTGCCTTTGCATTGAACTTCATGGCAGGATAGTCCATCGCCACGACGTTAAAGCCCTTCACCGGCGCATCAGCCGGACAGACCGGCAACGCCTTCGGAATCTCGCTCTTGACCGAGTAGCCGGCGGGTAGTTTCTTCAGGTCAGCTTGTTCTTTGTCGTAAACCCGGATAATGCCCCAGCCGCCCTCGGAGAATTTCGACGAGCGTCCGTTGAAGTGAATGTAGTCTCCGGCTTGATGCCGCGGCCCACCCGCTTCCGGCACCACCAGGTCATACCGCTCGGCAATCCCGATGTGAATCGAGTTCTTGCGGTTCGCATCGGACGCATAGCGCTCGGACCAGAACGTATGGCCGGACAGAGTCCAGGTCATCGTCTCGTTCATGAGCGTGTGCAACAGACGGAACACCATCGTGTCGCCCGTGTAGGCACGGAGCAGCGGCGTATACGGATCTCCATGGATCTGGCTATTGAACGCCTGCGAGACATCCGGGTTGGTCGCCAATCGCTGGGCAATTGGACCTGCCCGGAAGTTCAAGCCGCTGCCGGTCGTGTGGGTTCCCCCGTTCAGGAACGGCATCGGCGTCATGTACAGTTTTTCCGGCATCATGAACGAGACGGTCTTGCCTGCCTCGAGCGCCACTTCAACCGGCTGTCCGGGAGGATTGCCCGCCGTCACGATGTTGACGGTGTGGGGTACGGTGTCATGCACCTGCACCATCAATTCGCGGAAGCTGTTGTTCACCCCATGGCCCACGGGCTCGTTGGTGTGGATGTCCGCGATCGGACCGCTCCAGACGAGCTTGCCGGTCTTCGGATCATGATAGGTCGATCCCACCGGCTCGGCGATGAACGTACCGAATCCGCCGTGCGGCCACGTGGTGGCACCGAACGCATGGTCGTGCCAGAAGACCGTTCCCACGTCCGCATCGACCCAGAACCGCTGCCGGACGAATTCCACCGTCACGATGTCATTCGCCGGGTGATCGTTCTTCAATCCCTTCGTCAAGGTGATGGTGTTACCGTTGATCGACTTGATGCGGGACACTTCGTTGCCCTTCACGTTGTCGGCACCAACGAGGATCAGGGTGCCCGCGTGATACTGCTTGGCGTTCTTGACCGAAAGGCTGGTTGCCCCCTTCTTGGCCCCCGCCGTCAATACGGTGTTCATCGGAAGCGGGAGACCTTTCTTGTTCTTCTTCTCCAGCATCGTGAACGGACGAACCGACTGCTCGTACGAGAAGCCGGTAATCACACCGTCCGACGCCTGATTGTCGAACTGCAGGAAGTGCCAGTGGGTGTTGATCTTCGACGACTGGAAGTTCGTGTAGTCGTCGTCATCCCACTCGCTGGTGAGCATCCAATCCACGCAGTCATAGATATTGCCGCGGACGACCAGCGGATACTTGAGGTCGTCGTTGGCCCGGATGGCGGCTTCTTCTTCATGGAGCACATAGATCAAGCCGTTGGGATCGACCACCGGCGGCTCCTTGCCTTGAGCCTTGGCAATCTTGATCGGTAGCTTGATGAAGTGCACATTGTAATTCTTTCGTCCGGCGTTCACCGGGCAGAGACTCCAGTTGCCCTGCTCACCCGGCATCGCTTGATCGACGCTCTCTTCGCCGTTGGCGTCCCGCCTGATCATTTCCAACCAGGGCGCGCCGACGTGGTTCGGAGAGAACATCACTCGCTTGCCGAAGTGCGGCGTCAGATGCGGCCAGGCTACTTTACCGGTCAGCGGCTCGAACATGATGGGATGCCGCTTGCCTGGATGGCTGGATTTATACTTGGGATTGTCGATCGTGCTCTCCTTCTCGCTCATTGCACGAGCGCCTTCCCACGTCCAATCCAACACGGTCGCGTCATAGGATACAATCTGGCCCTTCTCATCATCCTTGTGACCGGGCTTGCCCATAGGCGGGAGCTGCATATCCACCCAGTCCTTGATCGTGATAGTAGCGGGATTGCCCTTCCAGTTGCTCTTACCCTTGTCGATAATCTTGAACTGCGTGCCGAACCAATCGACAGTTTGACCGACCAGCTTCTCAGATGAGATGGGCGTCTTGATGCGGCCCTTGCGATCCGGCAGCTCACGCAGATCCGGCATCACATCGTTCCGCAAATCGCCCTGTTGAATCGTGTTGTACACACGCCAGTAGCCCCACATGCCCGCCACATAATGGTGCGCGACGTGGCAGTGGAAGAGGAAGTCGCCGGCCAGCTGTTGGCACAGACCGGACCCGCACTCGGTTTCAAGATCGAGCGCTTCAGATGGACCGATGACTTCGACGTCGACACGGTCAGTCTTGGCGCGAATCACCGGATATTTTACGGGACCGTTGCCGCTGGTAGTCCACAGGTTCATGTCATCGATCGCCCGCGGGCTGCGCGGCCATCGGATGGTTCCGCCATGCGGATGGTGGCTGTGAAACACTTCCGATCCGCCGTGGACTAACCGGAACTTGGCCGGATCGCCCATATAGGAGCGCGGAATCGTTGGGGACGGATCGCCGAAGGTATAGGAGCTATAGCCCATCGACTCGTCCTCGAAGCCGAAGTACTCATGCTGCACATGCATGTTGTTGATGCCGAATGGCTCGCTGCGATAGTTGATCGCGCGGCCACCCGGACGATAGGCGTCGGTCAGCGGATCGCGCTGGGGGAGGAAGTCACCCTTCTTATTAAGGGGACGGAATGCTTCATCACCGACTTCATGATAGATCAGCACGAACTCACGGAAGTCCGGACCGGTGCCATTCTTGATGATGGTCTGCCAGCCGCTCGTGGCCGGCGTGGGGTCGCCAGTGCCCAGTGGTTCGAGATAGCTCGATCCGCGCGGCTCGACGACGAACGCGCCGAACAGACCCATAACAGTCAGTTCACGGTCATTGCTAAAAGTATGGAACTGCCGGACACCTTCTTGAGTGGTCGGATGAATGTACCATTCATAGTCGCCGCTTTTATCTTTCGCCACAATCGTGTCGGG